>JAHEDX010000102.1 GCA_024641005.1 Acidimicrobiaceae bacterium | reverse complement strand
CCTGAGCGGGCAACCACGCGACGACTTCAGCCGGCAGGTCATCGAAGAGTTCCACTACACGCCACGCCCCGACGCCCAGGGGTTCACCGACGGTCACGTCTGGGACCTCGGACGCGTCCAGATCGAAGCCGTGCACCTGCCCGGCCACACCCGAGGACACAGCGGATTCCGCATCTCAGGCGGCGTGTTCTTCCTGAGCGATATCGACCTCACGGGCTTCGGCCCCTACTACGGCGACGTGTGGAGCGACCTCGAAGACTTCGAACGCTCGCTCGAACAGGTCCGACACGAGCAAGCCGACTACTACGTCACGTTCCACCACAAGGGCGTGATCGAAGGGCGCGACGCGTTCATCACCTTGCTCGACGAGTTCCACGCCGTTATTCCCCGGCGCCACCAGGCGATGCTCGACTATCTCGCCGAGCCGCACTCGATCGACGAGATGGCCGATCACCGGTTCGTCTACCGCCCCCATGTGCAGCACGTGTTCGCCGACAATGTCGAACACCGCTGTGCGGCGATGCACGTGCAACGCATGCTGGTACGCGGCGAAGCGACCGAGGTCGCCCCCGGTCGCTTCCAGGTCACCTGACACCGCCGTTCGACCAGCCGCCTATCTGGTCTGCAGTTTGAACGTCGTCGTGTCCGTAGACCCCACATACCGCTGCGCGTCAGCGCCCACCGGCGTCCAGCTGGCCGACACTGGATACGAGCCGTTCTTCTGGACCAGCTTGAGTGTCGTCATGGCGACGCCGTACACATCGGTGACCGCCGTCGCGGTCTGACTGCCGAGCTTGAATGACACCGACCGATCATTGAGGGCCGAACCCGACGCGTCGACCAGCTTGGCCGACAGGATCACCGTCTTGTTGGGCCCACCGGTCAGTGCCCCCGTATACGTGATCGTGGTCGCCTTCTTGGCCACGATGAACGCCCCGGAACTCGATGACTGCGTGTACAGCGCATCCCCGGCAAAGGCCGCCGACGACGGATAAGTACCGACGCCGAGATCGGGGGTATAGGCGGCCGCCGCAACGCCCGACGAATTGGTACTCGAGCTGACCGGCACATCGCCACCGACCTGGATGGTCACCACCCTGCCGTTGACTGTCTGGCCGAACTCGTCGACAAGCGACGCTGACAGGCTGGTCGGAGTGCCATAGGTGCCGGCCGTTGCGCCGATCAGACCGAGCGCAGTCAGCCTGCTACGCACGACAACGCCTCGGGTATCCGTGCTACATGCGTGGTCCTTGTCGCAGACCGTCAATACCGCTGCGTAGGTGGCAGGGGTCGAGTAGGCATGCAGCACACTCGAACCGCCGGTCGCGCTCGGCGTGCCGTCCCCGAAGTCCCACGAATAGGTGAGCGTGCCCTGATCAGCCGCGCCGGCGTCGGTTCCGGCACCGTTGAACTGGATCAATCGACCCCAGGCGCCGGCGCCGTCCGGCCCAGCATTCGCGACAGGCGTGACGTTGGAGATGTTCACGCTGAACGGAGTGGTCGACACATTGCCCACCACATCGGTCGCGGTCAACAGTCCGGAGTACGAACCATTGTCGGAGAAGCTATGAGCCGGTTGCGGCCCGAAGGCAACGCCTCCGTCCGAGAAGTCCCACCGCAGTGTCGGGAAGCCGCAGTTGTCGCTGCTGCCGGTGCCGTTGAACTGCACCGCAGTGCCTTCGACGCCGGAGTACAAATGTGACAGACCCGCGCCGCCCGGATCAGCGACAGGTGGGACATTGTCGACCTGGAGCGGGCCGAGCACTTTGGAGACATCCGGAGCAGTCATCGTCAACGTGGGGTACTGGAAGAGCGAGACGTTGAACGTCGTCAACACCCACGGATCCGGATCCGGAAACAGGTCCAGTGAAATGCCCAATGTCGGCGAGATGTTGACGGACAGCTTGTTGTCGGCGGTGTAGGTGTTGTTCGTCAGCGCATAGGTGAGATCGTTGCCCGCCGGCTGCGAGCACGGCAGGAACTGCGGGTCGGCGACCACGGCTGGGGACGTCGGCTGGAACGTGATGTTGCCATTGGCCACCGTCGAGCCCCCGACCACCTCCGCCTTGCGGAGTGACACGATCCCTGACCCATCGACCGTGACGGTCAACGAGAATTGCAGACCGAACGTCACTTCCACCCCAGGTGCAACCGGAACCGAGAACACGGTGACATCGGTCGGAGCGCTGGTGCACGAGCGCGGTGACTCGCCGGGAAGCGGCATCACGCAGGGGATACTGACGGCCAAGATGTTCGCCGACTTGGACACCGCTGCCGTGGTCGACACCCATTCGCCACCGAAATCAGAGTGCCGCTCGTAGATGCCGAAGGTGCCCGACACGTCGAACCCGACATCGACCGTCCCCGCACCCGTAGTGAGCGTGTTCTCGGTGTCGAGCGTTTGGCCCTGGCGAAGAATGGAGCCGTTGTAGGTGAGCACATCGGTGGCCGCCGCCTTCCACGTCAGCGAGCTGTCGATGCTGGCCTCTGCTCCCAATCCGAACTCTTCACCGGTGCGGGCCGGGTCGTTGAAGAACAGATCGGGAATGCAGTAGTCACACACCTGTGGACTGATCGTCAGCAAATTCTTGCTGACCGATCCCTGGAACTGAAGGTCATAGGTTTGGCTCAGCACCGCAGCCGAAACAGCACCAGGCAAGACGAGCACCCCGATCATCATCACCGAGGTGATGACGGCCGCCCGACGTCGATACGAATTCATGATCGCCCCTTCACGTGTCGTGACCCCGCCACGGGCTCACCGAGCCCCCATTGATCGATCATGTTGGTCACGGCGCCACGCGGTCAATGCACCATTCATGCGTGCTGGATTACGGCACCGATGCGTCATTGACGTGTGATCGTGGCTTCCCTGTAATTGGGTCATGAGCGGTCGCTGGTCACTCTTGACGCCCCACGCGAACGTCCTACTCGCGCTCGATTCCGACCCCGAGGCGCGGCTCTATCATCTCGCCGACGACGCCGGCGCCTCCTACCGGTGGATGGTGAAGATCACGTCGGAGCTCCTCGAGGCCGGCTACCTCGAACGAGATCGACATGGCCGTACGTACACCTATGTCGTGACCGCACCGCAACATGAGGGTATGCCCGACGGTCGCTACAGCGAGCTGCTGCAACTGGCACGGGTGCTGACACGGGTCAACGAAGTGACAACCAGTGCCGACCTCGACGCCGAAGCCCGGGCGGCGGGCTTCGGCCCATCCGATCAAGCCACGTTCAGAAGCACAACGACGAACGACGATTCCGACGAGCTGCGCTCCGACCTCGGGCGGCTCCGACACGATGTGCTTCTCGAGACCGAACATCTTCGAAGGGTCCAGGCGGAGTGCCGCCATCTCGAAGCGACCATCGAGCGGGCACGCGCCGTGTTGCGGTATCCGAGCCTGTCACCTGTTACCAGCGACAACGCCACGACGTCGACGCGACCGCCAGGCGCGGCGGCCACCACTCACGAAGGTTCGTAACCGTCATCTCGGTCACCGAGGCCGACGCGGCCACCCTGCCTCGAGGCTCACCGCTACCCGGTCGCACGAGGCGGGTTCGACGTCACGCGTGCATGGTGTCGGGTTCATGGTGTCGAACCGGCGCAAAGTCGTTTCAGTAGTACCCGGTGGTCGTCAGTCGACTTTGCGTCGGTTGGACACCGGTCGGTTCGGCACCGGCCGATCAACAGCGGCCAACGCGTCGCATCCACCGGCGGCCACGAGGTCGGGTACGGCGCTGAGCGCGCCGACATGACGGCGACCGACGCCGCTCGGGAGTCGCGCGCCGCGTAGTTCTCGGCGCGATCGTTGTCACGCCGAGGCGGGTCGGAACGATCTGCATCATGTCGGGTTGGCGAACTCCTCGATCATGCTCCAGGCGTCCTGACTGAGATGGTGTGCGAGATCGTGCAGGGCCCTCGCCGTTGCCAGTTCCTCCCCGACCTGAGGGAGGGTCGGATCGGCCGGATTTCGCCGTGACCGACCGACACCCGCCAGGCCGCGGTCTCCAGCATCGAGGTGCGCGGTCACTTCACAGTGATCGCCGTCCTCGCGGATCTCGAGCCGCACGTCCCAATGGCGTTGAACGGTATCCATGCCTCCATGGTCGACCCGCCGGATCAGACCGTCCAGAGCACAACGTCACTCGCCCGTGGCAGTGACGGGGCCGAGGGTCAACCGGCGATATCGGCGATCGCGGATTGGTACTCGGCGATGCGAGCGAGATGGCCGTCGACGTCGGTAGGTCCGGCGTTGTGGGTGGCGACCGACAGGTGGGTGGCACCCAGGTCTTTCCACTTCTGGGCGTGGCCCTGCCAGCGCTCAGGCGTCCCGCCCGCGTACTGCGCCTGAGCGTGAATCGTGAACCCGTCCCACGACAGACCGGCGGCCTCGCGGATCCGGCGCATCTCGGCAATCCGGTCGGCCGACTTCTCGTTCGGGCCGCCGAGCGGGATCCAGCCGTCGCCCAGGCGAGCACAGCGGTCGATCAGCGCCGGCGCCGAACCGCCGAACAGCACCGGGATCGGAGCGCTCGGGCGCGGCAGGATGCTGGCGTGCTCGAACGAGTGGTGTTCGCCCGCGTAGCTGAAAACATCCTCCGACCACAGGCGACGCATCAACTCGACCTGCTCTTCCTGGCGGCGGCCACGGTTGCCGAACTCCTCGTTGAGCGCGTCGTACTCGACGGTGTTCCAGCCAACGCCCACACCCAGCCGAAGCCGGTTGTTCGACAAGACCGCGACCTCAGCGGCCTGTTTGGCGGCAAGCACCGTCTGACGCTGCGGCAGGATCAGGATCGCGGTGACCAGATCGACCTTCGAGGTGCACGCAGCCAGGAAGCCGAACAGCACGAACGGCTCGTGGAACGCCGTGTTCGAGTCGTACGGGCCTTCGAACCCGCCCGGTCGGTTGCGGTCGACACCGACCACATGGTCGTAGATCAGCAGATGTGTGACGCCGAGTTCCTCGGCCCCCTGCGCATAAGCCTTGATCGCGCCCGGGTCGGTACCGAGCTCGTTGTGCGGGATGACCGCCCCGATTTCCATCCCGAATACCTACCAGTTACGAAACGTGCCAGGCACATTTCGTAACTCGCCGCTCACCACGAGCCGGAGCTGCCACCGCCCCCACCACCACCGGAGCCACCGCTGAACCCGCCACCACCCGATCCCGAGCTCGATGGTGCCGTCCGCGACGACCGCACCGACGGCCCCATCCGGCCGATCAGCATCGGTGCAGCGGCAAGCCGTGCCGGTTCGGGCACGTTGGCGCGGTCGAGCGCACGCGACCATGCGTCGGCCTCGCCC
Source organism: Acidimicrobiaceae bacterium (assembly GCA_024641005.1). Classification (GTDB taxonomy): domain Bacteria; phylum Actinomycetota; class Acidimicrobiia; order Acidimicrobiales; family Ilumatobacteraceae; genus Ilumatobacter. The sequence goes on along the minus strand of JAHEDX010000102.1, from coordinate 5,443 downwards.
AACGCAACTGCCCACGCGCTGTATTCGCGCAACAGCCCCTGCGACCAGGCCCACTCGACATGGTTGCCTTCGCTGGCGTCGAGGAAGCGACGGAACGACTCGGCCCTGAGCGCCAGCGCCGAACCTTGGGCGCTGCGGGAGGGCAGCAAGGTGCGGTACACGAAGTAGGCGACCGTCGCAGGCAAGAACAGCCCGAACGCGATCGCGAGCGGCCAGCTGTACAGCAGGCCAAGAACAGCAACCATGCCCGACCCCAACCAGATCATGACGAACAACAGCACCATCACGAGGGCGAAGGGCGATCCGGTTGCCTTCGGGTTGATCCCGCTGCCGGGCGGCATCGACTTCCACCAACCGCTCGTCGCGATCGACCTGCGCTGATGGTTCGCCACGCTCTTCCAGGCAACCGAGAAGCCAGCGTCGTACTTGCCGGTGACGAACGGGTCGTGATTCCTCAGGAATTTGTCGAGCAGCTCGGCATCCTGCGGATTCAGCCCGCTGCGCTTCGGTCCGGTGCCGATCGAAAGGTTCGCTCCGTCTGCCTCGAGCTCGATCGCCTCGCGGCCCGCCAATCCCGAGAACCATGCCTCGACGGTGTCGTCACCGATCCGCTCGGTCAACAGCACGGCGGCCTCCCAGGGGTCGATGCCCTTGGGCGGAACGAACTCGATCGTGGCCAGGTCGCCCAGACGGTCATCCGGCACCAGCATCACCGGTGGGGTCGGTTCGGTCGTTCCGTCCACTCGTGGCGGTGGCAGCGACCCGTAGGCCGCATCGGCTGCGCCACCGGCGAACACCTCGTTGCGTCCCTTGCGGCGCGCCAGGAGGTACACGGGGACCGCTCCGAGCAGACCGATCGGGATCATTGAGATCGCGAGCAGAAGCCGATGGTCAGGTTGCGTCGCTGGGAGCGGTGGGATCGGGACGTCGGCGGCGTCCGCGAACGACACGATCCCACCCTCGATCGAGAGGCCGTCGTTCTCGGGCAACGGTTCGATCACCGCCCGGTACAGCGGCAGCCCGCTGCTCGGGTCCAGCGCCAGCGTGCAACCTCCGAACGTACCCAGGCTGCCGACGCTGCAACCGGGGTCGGCCAGCTCGACACCGATGACGACGACCTCGAACCGGTCGGTCGACGGGTCGCCCGGCCATTCACCCCCCTTGGGGGCCACGATGTCGAGCAGTAGACCGAGCTCGGACAACCTCGCGTCGGGATAGGTGTACGCCAGCACATAACGGTGCTGGCCGCCGACCGTGATGTTCGGGTCGCCGATCCGGATCCGTGTGCGGTCGCCCTGGTTCAGCACGCTCACCGCGTCGGGCGCGTCGGACGAGCTGGCGACGACATCGGTGGGAACACCGAAGTCGTGCGGGATGATCCGTTCGTAGCCGTGTTTGGATTGACGCCCGAAGTTCTGGTCGACGTACTCGGTGACCCGGATCGTGCCGTCGGAGCGAGGCTGCACCACGATCGTCTTGGCATCGAATCGTGGGGACGGATCACCGGCGCCGATCACGCCGATTCCGGCGAGCACGCTGACACCCCCGATCGCGACACCGACGATCAGGTGGCGCACCGTGGAGATCCTGCCGAGCATGGAACCATCATGCCCGAGTTACGAAACGTGCCTGGCACGTTTCGTAACTCGACGGTGGGGTTGTCCCTACCTCGCGGACGCCCGTTCGCTTCATGGACTGCGGCGGCGGGACGGCTCACCATGGTGGTATGACGTTCGCCACCAACACGCCCTTGCCGACACTGATGTTCGCAGCACTCGCCGTGTTCGCCGTCGCGGGATGCAGCATCAACGTCGATCTCGGCGACGACACGACACGGAGGGTCGAGAACGACACCGTGCCGGTCACCGCTCTCTCGCGGCTCGATGTGACCACCCACAACGGCGGGATCGAGGTCCTGACCGGCACCGGTGACCAGATCGAAGTTCGCACCGAACTGGACGAGGTGAACGTGGGCGACGCCGAGTATTCGATCGACGTACGCGGTGATCAGCTGGTGTTGAGCGGTGACTGCGACACCGAGCGCTGGAACAACTGCAAGGTCGCGTTCCGCGTCACCGTGCCGGCCGAGTTCGACGTCACGGCCTCGACCGACAACGGAGGCGTCTCGATCGACGGCGTCGCCGGCGACATCGACGTCGACACCGACAACGGGTCGATCGAGGGCAGCACCCTGGCGAGCACGTCGGTCGTGGCTCGCACGTCCAACGGGCGGGTGCGGCTCGTGTTCGACGCGGCCCCGACGATGGTCGAAGCCGACACCGACAACGGCGCGATCTCGATTCGAGTGCCTGACGATGGCACAGCGTTCAACGTCGACGCGAAGAGCGACAACGGCAAGGTCGATGTCGGCGTGCGGACCGACCCCGAGTCGGACCGGCATGTGACCGCCCGGTCCTCCAACGGAGCCATCGAGGTCGGCTACGTCACGTCGGCATGAGGCTCAGGTCGACCGGTGGGCGACGACCAGGGTGTCGAGCGCCGTCTTGCGTCCATCGTCGGTCTGGACGTGGCGTTCTGCCACCTCGGCCACGTCGACGGTGAGCGCGTCGCCGATCGCCGCGACCACCTGATCGGGCGTGGTGAGTACGGACGGGTGCTGTGGGCCCCCGTATCCGTGCTCGATGTTGGTGAGGTCATGGCTGACCAGCACGAGCCTGCCTCCGGGTGACACGGCCGCTGCCGCCTTGCGCAGGATCGGCGTGAGTTCGTCGTCGACGAGTTGGAGGTACGCGACGACGACCAGGTCGTAGCCGCCCGGCGTCGGTTCGTAGACGGAGAGATCAGCGACCTCTGAGGTGATCGCGACGCCCCTGCGCTCGGCGATCTGGCGAACCTTGTCGATCGCGACAGAGGAATAGTCGACGGCGGTTGCATCCCAGCCACGTTCGGCGAGCCAGATCGCGTTACGGCCCTCGCCCGCAGCCAGATCGATGGCCCGGCCGACCGGCAGATCACGGCAGTGCTGTTCGACGAACATGTTCGGCCCGGCCGACCACACCAGTTCGGCGTCCCGATAACGGTCGTCCCACTCGGCAGCTTGCATGCCCGCAAGCGTACGCGCACAGCGTCAGGGGCGAACAGCTGGCAGGATCAGGACGTGCCGCTGGCGATGGGTTGGATGAAGGGTGTGATGGCGTTGTTCGTCGCCGCCTTCGCCATGGTGAACGGCGTCGTCGACGCCGTCGTGTCGATCATCGATGACCCGGCGCAGGTGACGGCCCAACCGCAACGTGGCGACCAGGTGAACGTCGGCGATCCGATCGCACCGATCACCACGCCGTACGGCCTACCCGTGGCCGATGCGGCCCGCGCCGCGTGGGGCACCACCCACTCGACCTACCCGGCCACCGACATCTTCCTCGGGTGCGGGGCAACGCTGGTGTCGCCGGTGCACGGCACCGTGCTGGAGGTGCGCCGAACCGACGCGTACGACCCGGCGGTCGACAACCCGGCCACCCGAGGCGGCAAGTCAGTGGCGATCCTGGGGTTCGACGGGGTGCGGTACTACCTGGCCCACTTCGACACGATCGAGGCCGGCCTCGCGGTCGGGCAACGGGTCGAGCTGGGCCAGAAGCTGGGCACGATGGGCGACACGGGGCGCACGTCGGCATGCCATCTGCACTTCTCGATCTCACCGCCGTGTCCGGGCAAGGAGTGGTCGGTGCGCCGTGGCGTGGTGTGGCCCTATCCGTACCTCGACGCCTGGCGCCGAGGCGAGCAGCGCAGCCCCGTGGCAGAAGTCCAACAGTGGACGATCGAGCATCCGACTGCCTGCGCCGACGCCATGGCCGACCCCTACGCCCCGGACGCCTGACTTGCCCGCGTCACGCTGTGGTGCCTGGCACCACAGCGTTACGCGAGGGTGTGTTGGCGGAAGAACGCCCAGCTGTCGACGGTGGCGTCGACGTCGGTCGTGGTGTACCCGAAGATCGGTGCGACGGCGTCGGCCACCGGCCAGTTCGGCCACGTATGGCCGCCACCGGGGATCTCGAAGAACGACAGCGGCGTGTCGTCGGTACACCCCGTGTAGTCGTAGCGGATCACTTCGCCGATGGTGCTGAGGGCGGGCGCCGGGTCACACTCGGCATCGGCTGCGAACTCGGCGAACTCGTCGGGCATGACCTGCTCGAAGAAGACCCGCAGGGCGGGGTTCGAATCGGCACCCATCAACACCGACTCGCCGTTGCCGTCGAATGGAACCACCATGTCAGCGGTGCCGTGGTAGGCGAGGTACGGCACCGGCCTCGAAGGCGTGCAGTCATCGGTGTGATAGAGGCCCGCGACCGACGACGCGGCAGCGATGCGGTCGGCCATCTCGCAGACGAGACGGGCGGTGAAGAAGCCGCCGTTCGACATCCCGGTCGAGTAGATGCGATTCGGGTCGGCACACCAGTCGGCGATCAGGTCGGCGATGAGCTGATCGGCGAACGCCAGGTCGTCTCTGGCACTGTCTCCCGGCAGCGAGGCGAGCTGCCATGAGTTGCGGTCGTCACCGACGGCGGGAACACCAGTCGGATGCACCACGATGAAGCCCTCGGTCTCGGCGACCTCCTCGTAGCGCGTGATCGCAGCCTGCTGCTGTCCATTGCCCCCGAGGCCGTGCCAGTCGATCACGGTCGCCAGCGCATCACCCGAGAAACTCGACGGCACGAACACGCGCACCGGATGGTCGGCGCCGCCCGCCGTCAGGGTGAACTCGGTGACACCGACCGCAGCCCGGTCACAGGTCGGCGGTGCCGACGTGGCAGGGGGCGTCGCGGCGGTCGCCTCGGGGCCGGAGGTGTCGGGTGCCGACGCTTTCTCGTCCGCCTCGGTCGTGTCGGCCGACGATGGCGGCAGATCGGCAGTATCCGGCACGCTGATGGGCATCGGAGTGGAGCCGGTTGCGACAGCTCCAGGCACGGTGGACGCTCCCGCACCGTCGCTGTCCGAACGACAGCTCGCGGCCGACAAAGCGACCACGGCGACCACGGCGAACGCCAGCATCGGCCGGGCACGTCCCCGTCGGGTCACCACCCGTTCGACCATGTATCCAGTTTCGTCGGCAGCCGGTCAGCCGACCAAGACGTCAGTCGACGGCGACTCCACAGCGGGCATACCGGTAGCCGACACCTGCACCGATCAATGCGATCGGGACGATCTCGACCATCGCATGTCCCCCGTCCCACAATGTGGGGCCTCGCAAAGCGTCGGCAGCGAGCAGCACCAGCGCGGCGGCGATCGCGACCGCCAACGAGGCAAGCGCACCTCGCATCGCATCGATGTTCGCGACGCGCAGTGGACCGCGTCGCAGCAGGAACGGCCAGGCTCCGGCCACGAGGAACGGTGCCATGTGGTAGGTCGCCGTGGGTTTCGACAGTGCGAGAGCGATCCAGGCAACGGCGACCACCGCGGCACCGATCGCCCCGCGCCGATGCTCGGC
>JAHEDX010000167.1 GCA_024641005.1 Acidimicrobiaceae bacterium | reverse complement strand
TGTGAACCACCGCTTCTATGTGTCCGGGCCTATCTCGGCCACTCAGCGTGAACGAGCGGCCGGCTTGATCGGTGTCCGTCGACGACTTGAGATGGTCCGGAATCCACCCACGGGCTGAACGACGGTGGAGGGCCCAGGCGCCGTCAGAACGCCGCTCGAGAAGGCCTTCACGAACCATCGCCACCGGATCGCAGGCCGGATTGACCGGCACCAGATTGCGGTTCGTCGGGGCAATCTATGTCGAATATTGACATAATATGCCGAAGTCCGACATAATCGACGAATGAGCGAGGACCGGGATGTCGAGAGTTTTCTGCCGTTGCCGGCGTCGGTGATGCAGATCGTTGTGGCGTTGGCCGACGGCGAAAAACACGGCTACGCGATCATGCGCGATGTCTCGGAGCTGAGCGATGGGGCAGTCAAGATGGGGTCGGGCACCTTGTACGGGTCGATCAAGCGGATGCTGGACCAACGTCTCATCGAGGAAACCGACGAGAGACCCGATCCTGGGCTCGACGATCAGCGGCGGCGGTACTACCGGCTGACCGCGCTAGGACACCGGGTGGGAGCGGCCGAGCAGCAGCGCCTCGTCGCACTGGTCGGGGCCGCCCGCTCCCGTCATCTCGGCCTCGCGTTTGGCGGCGGGGGATGAGCCCGTTCGCCCGCCGAATGCACTGGCTAGTGCTGCGCGCCTATCCGAAGGAGTTTCGCCGTTCGTACGGCGAGGCCATGTTGCAGACCGCCATCGACCGACACGTCCACGACGGTTGGTCGTGGCTGCGCCTCATGGCGAGGGAGTTCTTCGACGCGACACGGGTCGCGCCGCTGATGAGATGGGAGTCTCCAATGAACAGAATCGTCATCATCGGGTCGGCCGTCGCCGTGGCCTTGCTCGCGGCCGTGGCGATCAGCACAACCGTCCTGGTTCCCTTGGCGGTCGTCGCGATCGGCGCCGTGGTGTGGTGGGCCAGACAGGACCGTCCGATCGCATCGGCGGGTCCGGCCCGCCCGTGGTATCGATGGCTCGTGGCCGGAGTCGTCACTCTCGCAGTCGGAGTGGCCATTCCGGCTATCGACGGCGGTGAACTCGGCGACGGATGGTGGGCAGTGTTCGCGCTCGCCCTGCTCACGGGAACGGCACTGACGCTGATCGGTTTGTTCCTCGCCCTGAACCGTCAGACGCGACCGCCCCGGCAACCCGTCCACTGATCCACGCACGCGATGGCATCGACGGTCGAGGTTGGCGGACGCACATTGCTTAGCGGACGCAACATTGGCATCGGGGCGTAGCGAGGTTGATTGCCCCTCGACGCCATGCATCGGCAGCAGTTTCGCGTCATCGGTCGCCTCGGTCATCGTGGCTGGCCACGAGACACAGATCCCGGCCGCCCCCGATGCGCGCGAGACGGTGGTTCATCAGGATTGAAGGCGTTCCCTCAGCGAGGGTCAGTCGAGTCAAGCGGAAGGGCGCCTGATGCTTTCAACCCGCTTGTTCCACAAGCCAAGCCGGATGTTCGGCGCCGCCGTTGCCGTCGTCGTGGTCGTCGTGAGCGCATGCGGTGGCTCAGGTATCTCGTCGGTAGGACCCGACGGGACGGCAGCCGAATCTACGGTCGAATCCGCGCAGGCACCTCCGGTCACGGTGCAGCTGGGCACCATCCCACCGCCGACGAACGCTGTGTCCGCAATCGGATTGCCCATCATTGGTGACGACGACCCGCGCTGCGCGTTCGGGTTCACCGCGACAGCGTCCTTGAAGAGCGTCGTGGGGAGTGTGAAGCCACCGCCCGGGACGTCTGGACGAAACCCCGCATCGTCCATGAGTCCGCGTGCAGCACAGATCTGATGCGCCTGGGCATCGGACAGAGCAAGATCGGGCGCGACATGGACATGTAGCGGCGGCGATCTGCGCCTGACGTCCAGGACGCACAGGTTGCGGGTTTCCACGCACGGGGCGCGACCACTGTCATCTTGACGCGCGATCGTTTCGTCGCGACGATGAGATCAGCGGGTTCGGTATCCCCGGATCCGGGTTGACAGACCGTGGGCCCTTGGTTGGCGCTCCGGCGGATCCACGAACGCTCGAAGGAGGTACCTGTTGGCCGGAGGCCCGTAGGGTCGCGTACTGCCACCATCTCGACGAGTAGAGAGGTGAAGGTCATGCGTCGTGCAACAGCAGTAATCGCTGCGATCGTGCTCGCCGGAATCGCGAGTGCGAGCGCCCCTACGGTGAACGCTGAGAGAGCGCAGAAGGCGTCGTTCATCGTCGCCGAGTGCGCTTGGGAAGGCAATCCCCTGTCCGTCGATCGGTTCGAGTTCCCGAACCTGGACCGGGTGCTCATCCGAGGCGCCAACAACGTCTACGACGAGTATCTGCTCGAGAACAATGTCTGGCGCCAGATCGGGGTGAACAGCACGATGGCGAACGTCAATGCCACGTTCCCCGACTTCGTCGGCACATTCTGGGGCACGTTCGACTACACCGACGACGGTTCCATCGGGAACTTCACGGGAAGGTGGGCGTTCGGAAACACTGATCAGGGCCGCGCTGTCGGTCGCTCCGACGATGGGCGACTGCTCAAGGTGACGCTTGGGCTCGACCCCGCTGGCTACCCGGCGCCGCCAACCGATGCTTGCGGCATTGCCGAGTTCATGGTCATCGATCCGAACTGAGTGTCGGAAGCCCTGAGGTTCGGGAGTCTGTTGGAGGGCGGTCTCACTGCCCTCCAACTCTCGAGCCGATCGGCGATGCCGCCGTCAACCGACGACACGAGGCCATCTATCAGGGCATTTCTGAGATGATGATCTGGAGTTCGCAGGTTCATATCCTGCCCCGTCACTCGATGAACGCCCAGGTCGCAAGACCTGGGCGTTCGACGTTGTCAGGGGCGGGTCACCGGCGGGTCTCACGACTCGCGGCCGCCCGAGCCATTGACCTGGCGGGACTACTGGCGCCGTGGGCCGACCGACCTATGCGTCAGCGAACATCCGGATGCTGGCCACGTGCACGCCGTCGCGGACCTGGGTCTCGGCGGCCTCGGGCGTGGCGAGTTGCGACTGCAGGGCCTGCATGTCGGG
>JAHEDX010000101.1 GCA_024641005.1 Acidimicrobiaceae bacterium | reverse complement strand
GCCCCGGCTACCAGTTCGCCGACGAACTGCCCACCGCCGGCGAATACCAGATCGGGTCGATCGCCATGGCCAACAGCGGCCCGAACACGAACGGCAGCCAGTTCTTCATCATCACGGGCCCGAACGGCGCAGCGCTACCACCTCAGTACAGCCTGTTCGGCCAGGTCTCCAGTGGCCTCGATTCGACCATCCTCGAGATGGACGGGGTCGCCAACCCCGAGAACAACGGCGTACCGCCGCTCGACAAGATCAAGATCGAGTCGATCACCATCACCGTCGACTGAGCAGGGGCAACCCGATACCGGCAACCGGGTTCGGGTCAGCGGCCGCTGTGGCCGAACCCCCCGCCGCGGTTGATCCCTTCGAGGTCGTCGACGACGTTCCAGGTGACGTGTGCGACGCGTTGGATCACCAGCTGGGCCACGCGATCACCACGGTGGATCACATAGTCGGTGACCGGATCGGTGTTCAACAACACGACCTTGATCTCGCCGCGATACGCGGCGTCGATCAACCCGGGCGCATTCACGATGCTGATGCCGTGCTTGAGCGCCAGGCCCGAACGCGGCATCACCAGTCCGCAGAAACCCAGCGGGATCGCGATCGAGATGCCAGTCGGCATCAGCGTTCGACCGCCGGCCGCCCTCACGGTCGCGTCCTGCCGGGCGTAGAGGTCGAGACCGGCATCGCCCTCATGGGCATATGTCGGGATCGGGAGCTCGACGTCGAGCTGGACCAGATCGATGGTGAGCGGGTCGATGGACTCTGGCACGGATGTCGAGCGTAGGCTTCGAACGATGAGCGAGACCAGCGCACGACCTCCCTCGGTCGACACGCTCGCCCGCTCACTCACCGGCTCAGGCCTTCCGCACCCGATCCTGGTCGACATCGCCCGAGCCGCGATCGCCGCGGGACGCCCAGAGTCGGCCGGCGAACACGCCGACGCGTTTCGCCGGTCGCTGTTGACGCCGGTGGTCAACGCGACCGGTGTGTTGCTGCACACCAATCTCGGGAGGGCCCCGGTCGCCCACGCTCAGGCGGCGCTTGCCCAGACCGTCGAGTTCGATCTGGCGACGGGGACGCGCGGCTCACGCCAACAGGCGGTCGGGCAGTTGTTCGCCCGCCTCTGCGGCGCTGAATCGGCGATGATCGTGAACAACAATGCTTCCGCCGTGCTGTTGGTGCTGGCCGCACTGGCTGCAGGGCGCGACGTCGCTGTGTCGAGGGGTGAGTCCGTCGAAATCGGTGGTGCCTTCCGGGTCCCAGAGGTGATGGAACAGTCGGGGGCTCGGCTGGTCGATGTCGGCACCACCAATCGGACCCGGCTCGCCGACTACGAGCGGGCGATCGTGCGGCCCGGCAACGATGTCGCCCTTGTGCTCAAGGTGCACCCGAGCAACTACCGCGTCGAAGGCTTCGTCGAGGACACGCCGGTTCGCGAACTCGCCGAACTCGGGATACCCGTCGTCGCCGACATCGGGAGCGGGCTCGTCGACGCCACCGTTCCATGGATCCACGGAGCGCCACCGGCTTGGCTGGCCGGCGAGCCCGCAGCAGTGCAGACCATCGCCGACGGGGCCGACCTGATCACGTTCAGCGGCGACAAGCTGCTGGGCGGCCCACAGGCCGGCATCATCGCCGGGAGCGCCGAGCTCGTGGCACGCTGCGCTGCACATCCGCTCGCGCGCGCGCTGCGCTGCGGGGGTCTCGTGTTGTCCACGCTGCAGGAGGTCGCCCTGTCGTACCTGCACCGAACCGTCACGACCGACATCGCCTTCTGGCGCATGGTCGACCAGCCCGTGTCCCAGCTCCGCGACAGAGCCGAACGGATCATCGCCGCGTCAGGCGTCGGTTCGGTCGTCGACAGCGAGGCGCTGCCGGGGGCCGGTTCGGCACCGGGGGTCACGATGCCCTCGATCGGCGTGTCGGTCGAGGGCGACATGCTGTCGTCCCTGCGTCAGCACGATCCACCCGTCATCGGACGAACCCGCGACGGACACACCATCCTCGATCTGCGATCGGTCGACCCCGCGGACGACGCGATCGTCATCGCCGCCCTGGCTGCGCTCCCGACATGAGGGTCGTTGCGACCGCCGGTCACGTCGACCACGGCAAGTCGTCGCTCGTGCTCGCACTCACCGGGACCGACCCGGACCGGTTCGAGGAGGAGAAACGGCGCGGGCTCACGATCGATCTCGGCTTCGCTCACACCATGCTCCCGAGCGGAGCCGGTGTCAGCTTCGTCGACGTGCCGGGCCACGTTCGCTTCCTGCGCAACATGCTCGCCGGGGTGGGTGGCGTCGACGCGTGCCTGTTCGTGGTGGCGGCGACGGAAGGCTGGAAGCCGCAGTCGGAGGAGCACCTGCGGATTCTCGAACTACTGGGTCTCCGCCACGGCGTGATCGCGGTCACCAAACGGGACCTGGTCGACGACGAGTGGCTGGAGATCGCGATGCTCGAGATTTCGGATCACGTCGGCGACACGTTCCTCCAGTCCGCCCCGATCGTCGCGATCGACTCGCTGAGCGGGGCCGGACTCGACGACCTGCGCGCCGCGCTCGACGTGCTGGTGGCCGACACGCCGCCCGCCGCCGACCGCGAGCGGCCACGGCTCTGGATCGACCGTGTCTTCGCCGCCAAAGGCAGCGGCACCGTCGTCACCGGCACCTTGACCGGGGGTCGATTGCACCACGATGCGTCGGTCGTGATCGAGCCCGGCGCTCACACCGCTCGCATCCGCTCGATCCAGACGCTGGGCTCGAGTGTCGACACGATCGGCGCCGGGAACCGCGTCGCACTCAACCTCAACGGGGTGAGCCACGACGAGATCGGTCGGGGCCATGCCGTGGTCACACCGGGCCGATGGCGCACGACCGACCGCTTCGACGCCTCGCTCGACGTGCTGCCCAGCCTCGATCACGACGTCTCCCGGCGCGGCGCTTACCTGGCCTACATCGGGTCGCGCGAGCTGCCGGTCACGGTGCGCGTGCTCGGCGCTGACGCACTGGCCCCCGGGCGCAGCGGAGCGGTTCGCTTGTTCCTGCCAGATGCGTTGCCCCTCCTTCCCGGCGACCGATACGTGTTGCGCGAGTCGGGCAGGGACGAGACGATCGGCGGTGGCGAGGTGCTCGACATCTCGCCCGTGACGCGCGCCTCGAAGGCTCGACCGGACCGGTCGATCGAGCGCATCGTCGCCGAGCGCGGCTGGGTCGACGTGGACGAACTCGAGTTGCTGACCGGCGAGTCGGTCGAGCCGACGATCGGTCGGTGGGCGACGACCGACGCGTTGCTGGACGAGACCCGGCGCCGGGTGGTCACGGCAGTCGAGGAGGCCGGCGAACTCGGTCTCGACCTCGCCGCGCTCGACGAACACGAGCGCGCAGTCGTCGACACCCTCGATGGCGTCACGATCGAAGCCGGCCGGGCCCGAGCTGCCGACGTGATCGACCCGTTCGACGACCACCCGCTCGCGGCGCTCGTACTGGCAGGAGGATTCGCGCCGGAGGTGCCATCGGACCTCGACCGGGTCGCCGTGCGCGAACTCGCTCGACGCGGCATCCTCGTCGAGCGAGACAAGGTGCTGTTCCACCGCGACACCATCGCTGCGGCCGCGGAGGTGGCTGCCGAACTGCTGGCTGCCGACCCTGACGGCTTCACCGTCGCCCAGTTCCGCGATCGCACCGGCGCCAGCCGCAAGTTCGCTCTGCCGCTGGTCGCTGAGCTCGATGCCCGCGGCATCACGAGACGACGCGACGACCTGCGCATCGCGGGGCCACGGCTCCCGACCCCGCGCTGAGCCACCCGGTCGGCCATCTGCGAGGGAACGGTCGAGCCCGTGCTGGTGTGACCTGCCGAGCCGTCAGCCGTCGACGGGGTCGGCCTCGCCGGCCGTGTCGATCACGAGTGTTTCGTCACCGTGCTTCTTGCGCATCTCGCGGTAGTCCTTGGCGGCGCCCTCGAGTGGTTCGACCTGCAACGTCACGCCGTCGATTGCGATCACCCGCAACGGATCTCCGGCGGGGATCGGGGTCGCCCGGTTGGTGCGGGCACGCCATTGACCCTGGCCCACCTGCACCGTGCCTTCGGGGTCGATCTCGCCGACGGCGAGGCCCTCGGCACCGATCATCCATTCACGTCCGACCGTTGGCGTCGCGAAACGTGTACGGGTCATGGACGGCATGCCCACGACGAAGGTGAGAACGATGCCGCCGATGCCGGCGATCAACGAGATCCAGGGAGGACGAAGCGATGTGCCGGTGACGGGCTCGTACAACGACAGACTGCCGACGATCGTGAGGACGATGCCGACGCCGGTCCAGAACCGCGGGATGCCGACCTGCACGTCGATCGCGAACGCAACCATCGCCAGCACCAACAGCGCCACCGCCCACCCGCGAGCCGGCAGGGCCGCCAGCCCGTACGCGGCCAGGATCGTGCACACGGCGCCGACGACACCAGCGATACCGACACCCGCTGTGAAGAACTCGAAGATCAACAATGCGAGGCCGATCAGCAGGAGCAGATAGGCGACCGGCGGGCTGGCCACGGTGTGGAACAGCTGGTCGACCAGCCCGAGCTTGAAGAAACGTGCGGTCGCGATGGTCTCGCGCTGCACGACACCCGAATCGGTGACCGTCTCGGTCGTGGTATCGAGTTCGACACCGTTCTCGGCGTACCCATCGAGCGCGTCGAGCATGTTCAGCATCGTCGCGATGCCCTCGTCGGAGATGCGTTGTTTGAACACCAGCAGCGAGCGGGCATCGGACAACCCCACCGTCCGGGTGCGCAGCGCGTTGAGACCCGGACCGAGATCGTGATCGGACACCGACGGCCCGACATTGCCCACGCGTGCGCCCGGAGCCATGCCGGTGACGTCGGCGACGGCAAGAATCTGCGCCGGGGAGCCGTAGAGGCGAGCACCCGTCGGGCCGACCCAGACACCGATCGGCACCGGTGCTTCGGCGATCCGGTCGATCAGCGTCGCCATGTCGTCGTCGCTCACGACGGCACCGCGAGAGTTCACCTGCAGGACGAGCGCCTGGCTGCCGTGCTCGACGGCACGATCGATCGCGGTGCCGATCTCGGCGACCACGATGTCGTCGAACAGACCGTTGACCTGCAGGACATCGACGGACGGAACCGCGCCCTCGGTCCCGGCAGGGTCGGCAGCGGCCGAGTCGTTGGCATCCTGGGCCGACGCAGGGGCGGCGACGATCCCGAGCAGGGCAAGGGCGCCGAGCAGGGCGATCAGTAGTCTGCGCACGAGGTGCCTCCGGAGATTCAGTGTCGAACGTAAACCCACTCGCCGATCTCGCTTCATCGAACCTGGTCATCGTCGCGGGCAAGGGCGGCGTGGGCAAGACCACGGTAACGGCTGTTGTGGCGCGCGCCGCAGCCGATGCGGGCCGACGTGTGCTCGTCATCGAACTCGACGGCAAGCCGGCCCTCGACGAACTGGTGCCCGACCTCGATGTTCGCCACATCTCCGCCGCCGAATCGCTCGAGGAATATCTGTTCGAGCATGGCTTCAAGCGGATCGCCAGACGCCTGACCTCGACCGGGGTGATCGACGTGATCGGCACAGCCGCTCCGGGTATCGACGACCTCGTCGTGCTGGGGAAGATCAAGCAGCTCGAGCGATCCGGTGAGTGGGACCTGATCGTGGTCGATGGCCCCGCTGCCGGGCACGCGATCACGTTCCTCACCGCTGCCAGCGGCCTACTCGACGCTGTGCGGGGTGGGCCGGTGCGGGAACAGGCCCAGGACGTGCTCGACATGCTGCGGAGCCCCGAACGCTGCCAGGTGTTGCTCGTCACACTGCCGGAGGCGACCCCGGTCAACGAGCTGATCGAGACGTCGTTCGCGCTCGAGGAGCGGGTCGGGGTGCAGCTCGGGCCGATCGTGGTCAATCGTGTCGACCAGACCCCACCGCTTCCCGACCCGACCTCGGTCGATTTCGGCCGGGCGCGTGTGCAGGTCGACGACGCGGTGGCCGCCGCACACTTTCGCAGCACTCGGCTGCGCGTACAGGGCAGCGAGATCGACCGGTTGTCATCGAGCGTGCCGCTACCACAGATTCACTTGTCCGCACGCCCGGTCGCAGGGCTGTCGCCAGGCGACATCGCCGTCCTTGCCGCTGAGCTGGTCCGATGAGCCCGCGGAACGAGTTCGGAGAGGTTCCCGGCGCGTTTCCTGACTCGTTCGGGGATGTCGTGGACGGGGCCTCGGTGCTGGTGTGTTGTGGGTCGGGGGGCGTGGGCAAGACCACGACGGCGGCGGTGATCGGGCTGGAGGCGGCCCGGCGCGGCCGACGGGTCGTGGTGGTCACGATCGACCCGGCCCGCCGCCTCGCCGATGCCCTCGGCCTGGTCGACGGCCTGACAGGCGAGCCGCAACAAGTGCGGGCAGGGGTCGAGAACGCTGCGGTGACCGGTGAGCTGTGGGCGATGATGCTCGATACGCCGGCGATGTTCGAGCGGGTCGTGCGCGCCCATGCGCCCGACCCGGAACAGGCCGACCGGATCGTCGAGAACCGCTTCTACCGCAACATCGCCGGAGCGCTCAGCGGCACCCAGGAGTACATGGCTTCCGAGGCTCTGCACGAACTGCACGGCGATGAGCGTTTCGACCTGGTGGTCGTCGACACTCCCCCGAGTCGCAATGCACTCGATTTCCTCGACGCGCCCGGCGTGCTCGCCCGGTTCCTCGATCACAAGCTGTTCAAACTGATGATGATGCCCACCCGAACGGGCCTCAGAATGCTGACGGTGGCCACCCAGCCGATCCTCAAGGCAATCGGTCGGGTCGTCGGATCCGATGTGCTCGCCGACGCCGTGGCCTTCTTCCAAGCGTTCGCCGGGATGGACGTCGGGTTTCGCCAACGGGCCGAGGCAGTGACCGCCCTGCTACGGGCCGAGACCACCCGTTTCATCCTGGTCGCCTCTCCGCAACGCGACGCCATCACCGAGGCGAGCTGGTTCGCCGACCAGCTCGCCCAGCAGGGTTTTGCGGTGCACGGCACCGTCGTCAACCGCCTGCATCCACGGTTCGGCGACGGCTCGGTCGCCGATGCCGTCGAGCGGGCTGCCAGCGCATCCCGGCGGGGGCACGACGACCTTGCAGCCGTCTGGTCCAATCTCGCCGATCTCCGGACGATCGCGATCGCGGAGCGAGCCGAGCTCGCCCCACTGCTCGACAGGGTCGCCGGTTCGGCTGTCGTCGAAGTGCCGATGCTGCCCAGCGACGTTCACGACGTCATGGCGCTCGATCTGCTGGCTCGTCACCTCTTCGGCTGACCTCTTTGCCGGATCGATTCTCGCCGACGTGAGCGGCCGGGTATCGTCGTGCCCGTGCACATCCTGCTCGCCACTGATGCCGATTGGATCGTCGAGGACGTCACCTCCGCGCTCGGGGGTCCCGACACCAGCTTCACCGTGTGCCGTGACGGCCGCGCCGTCTCGGGTGTCGTTCGCGATCGCCGTCCGGACCTCGTGATCGCGGACCTGCAGGTCGGGTCGATGGGTGGGATGGCGATCTCGTTGGCGCTTCGCAATGACGAATCTCTCGGTACCGAGCCGGGTGTGCCGATCCTGATGTTGCTCGATCGCCAGGCCGACGTGTACCTGGCCCAGCGATCGCTCGCCGACTCGTGGTTGATCAAGCCACTCGACGCACTGCGTCTCAAGCGCGCAGCGCTGGCGGCGATCGACGGCGCTGGAATCCGCGAAGGCATCCCCGCGGTGCCGGCCGATGACGCCGAGATGTCCGACGATGCCGAAACAGACACGGAAACCGAGCACTCGCCCGAGGAAGAACCGGCCTCCGCCGGATAGGATTCCTCCCCGCTACGGGGTGTAGCGCAGCTTGGTTAGCGCGCCACGTTCGGGACGTGGAGGCCGGAGGTTCGAATCCTCTCACCCCGACCATCGCCGGCGATACCCGTCGCCGGTAGATCATGATCACGTTGCGAATCCGGCCGTTCAGGCCGGATTTCTGCGTTCTTCACACAACTCGGGCCACCCGGCCCTCGGGCTCACCGTGAGCTGATCAGGGTCGCGGCCGCCCGGCATCCAGCGATCGCTGCTGCCTCCGGGTTGGTTGATCCCGCCGTCAGATAGCCGGCCGCGAAGGCGTCGCCGGCGCCGGTCGTGTCGGTGACATGTTCGATCGGCGGCACGGGGACAACGACGGACTCCCCCGCGATGTACACGACGACCGGGTCGGGGCCATGTTTGACGACGGTCGTCGCACCGGCGACCGGGCCGTCGATGTCGAGCGCCTGTGCCTCGTCGGCATTGGCGAACACGACATCCGGTCGAAGCGATTCGAGCAACTCGAGCATCCGGACCTGACCGATCTCGTCGATCAGCGCCACCGACGAGACGTCGATCGACACCCGGACACCGAGTTCGTGTGCCCAGCCGATGACGGTGATGGTGGTGTCAGCGAGAGGCGAGGTGACGAGCGAGTACAGGGGTACGTGCAGCGTGGCGACCTCCGCGAGCCAGTCCTTTCGAGGCTCGGACAACTCGAGGCAGGCGGCCCGGTCGGGCAGCATCGTCCGCTCACCGTACTGGTCGACCAGCACGACGATCGTGCCCGTTCTGCCCCGCCGACCGACACAGCTGACATCGACACCCGCCCTGGCCAACTCGTCGACCAGGGCCGCACCGATGGCGTCGGCACCGACCTGACCGATGAACCGGGCGCGATGACCGAGTGCGGCCGCCGTCTCGGCGACATTCGCGGCGCTGCCTCCCCGGCGCCGCACGATGCGCGCCATCGTGTCACTGGCCTCGCGAAGCGGCCCACCGAGGTGGACCACGACGTCCTCCACCAGATCTCCGAGCGCTGCCAGCATGCCCGAAACCGTAGGTCGCCACGATTCGGGTGTCCGCATCGACCGAGGTGGGATCGACGCATCGCGCAGCCGAGTCGGCGCCCGGGCCGGATCGGGCCGGTCAGCTGTTCAGAAATCCGCTGACGGCAGTGATCACAGCGTCGGACTGCTCATAGGGCACCATGTGGCCGGCGTCAGCGATGACCACGAGACCTGCAACGGTCGAGGTGAGCAGCCGCTGGAATCGTTCCGCGTAGACGGGCGGGAACATACGATCCTCGCGCCCCCATACCAACAGCGTGGGGCACGTGATGCGGTACAGCCGATGGGCGAGACCACGGTTCGGGATCGGGAACAGGATCTTCCCGGCGGTGCCCATCCGGCGGGCGTTGCCGACCATGAATCCGATCAACGCCTGATCGTCGGTGAAGTCGAGACCGGCGGTGAGGATCTTCTCGCCGGCGACCGCGTCGACGAACAGCGTCTCGGCGAGTTCGAACGGCACCATCGAGAACAGATCGGGTACGGGATGCTCGTCGATCCAGAGGCCGGCCGATCCGATCAGGGTGAGCGACGCTGCCGCGCTGGGGTTCATCGCCAGCATCTCGGACGCGATCATGCCTCCCATCGAGTGACCGATCACGTGTGGTGGCGCGCCGAGCGCCAGCGCGTCGAGCAGGTCGAGGCCGTGGAGGGCGAAGTCGAGCATGTCGTACAACTCGCCCTCGGTCTCCTGGATGCCGTAACCCGGCCATTCCGGCGCGTAGACCACATGATCGACGGCGAGCGCGTCGAGCAGCGGTTCCTCCACCATCAGCCCGCCCGCCCCGTGGAACCACACGACCGGCGACCCGCCCGAACCGCGCACGTGGACGGTCGCCTCGATTCCCCGGCGGGTCGTCAGGCTCAAGGTCGCGATGCTCACAGCACGCCCTCGATGTCACTTGGGCCGACCGGCCGGCGAGCCGCATCGACACTGGCGGCGTCATTGGTACGGCGCTGCTCCATCGGCGAGCACCACCACTCGGACGGGTCGTAGTCCGACCAGATCGTCTTGAGACGGGGCATCACCTTCTCCGCGAACAGCTGGGTCGAGTAGCGCGTCTTCCAATCCGGCATGTTGCCGGTGTGCATGAGACAGAACACCGTGCCGACGCGCAGCTCACGGGCAAGGTCTTCCATCCGCTCGGCCACGGTGTCGGGGCTGCCGGCGATGACCGCTCCGGATTCGACCAGGTCCTTCCAGGTGAGCTTCTGGAACAGCTCGATCGATTCCTTGCGGAGCTGACTGAGCTTGCCGGCCTTGAGGGTCTTCAAGGTGCGATAGCCCGGTGGTTCGGCAAAACCGGGGAACACGTGCAGGCAATTGTTGAAGAAGTACAAGATGTGCTCGGCGTACAGGCGCTCGGCCTCCTCGTCGGTGTCGGCCACCGCGATGATCTGAGCGAAGCTCGCCCGGTACGGATTGTCGTCGCGATCGCCGCGCTCGGCGAGCCGATCCCAGAAACCGTCGAGCAGGGATTTACCGGCCTTGTACCCGCTGAACGACAGGTAGCTGTAGTTGTAGTCGTGGTCGAGGCAGAAGTCCCAGGTCTCGATCGACCCGCCTCCTGGGATGAACACCGGGGGACGCGGCTGCTGCACCGGGCGAGGCCAGATGTTGACATGGCGCAACTGGGTGTAGCGGCCATCGAACGCGAACGGTTCGGGTTCGGTCCAGGCCCGAATGATCAGCTCGTGCGACTCGGCGTACTTGTCGCGTGTGAGGGCGGGGATCTGGCCGAGGCAGAAGTTCGTGTCCATCGGCGTGCCGACCGGGAAGCCTGCGACCAGGCGACCCCCCGAGATGCAGTCGATCATCGCGAACTCCTCGGCAACCCGGGTGGGCGGGTTGTAGCCGACGATCGAGTTGCCGATCACACAGATCGCCGCGTTGCTGGTGCGCCGAGACAGCGCCGCCGCGATGATGTTCGGGCTCGGCATGAGTCCGTACCCGTTCTGGTGGTGCTCGTTGCAGCCGATCCCGTCGTACCCGAGCTCGTCGGCGAACTCGAGCTGATCGAGATAGGTGTTGTACACCTCGTGCGCCAACTCGGGATCGAACAGGTGACTCGGGATGTCGACCCAAACCGACCGATAGTCCTGCCGGAAGTTCTCGGGCAGGTGCGGCCATGGCTGCAGGTTGAACCAGACGAACTTCATACGCGACCCCCTCGGCGAGCTCCCGCCGACGTTATGTCACGATCGGGCTGCGCGACGGACCAGAGGATCGAACGAATCGAAACCGCTGACTGCGGTACTGTCACCACTATGCGTCGCTC
>JAHEDX010000039.1 GCA_024641005.1 Acidimicrobiaceae bacterium | reverse complement strand
CACCCAACAGACCTCATCTTCAAACCACCACTGCGTCATCCTTGTGGCTTCGCACAGTTCACAGTTCGAGGAGGACATCGAACCGACTGTAGATCGGGTGCACCCGGGCGACGACAACGGTGCGCAGTGGCGGAAACCCAACGAGAAGGGCCCGGAGACGGGCCCTTCTCCGCGTCGGGCGATCGGTCAGGCGTCGATCGCCGAACGAACTTCGGCGACATAGGCGCCGACTGCGTCGGGGCCGTGCTCCATCAACCTGCGAACAACGGACGCGCCCTGGATCACCCCGTCGGCGACTCGCGTCGCCTCGTACGCCTGAGCAGCATTCGACACACCCACGCCGACGAGGACCGGCACGTCGGTGATCGCCTTCAGCCGGACCGCCAGGGCGGTCGCCGTCGTCGCCAACGCGTCGCGTTCCCCTGTCACCCCGAGCAGGCCGACCGAGTACAAGAACCCACGAGCCCGTGCGGCCACGCGCGGGAGTCGCTCGTCAGGTGCCGTGGGCGCGGCGAGCATCACGGTTTCGATGCCTTCCTGGTCGGCCGCCCGGCACCACGGCTCGGATTCCTCGAGCGGCAGGTCGGGAAGGATGCAACCCGAGACGCCGGCCTCGACCAACCGATGTGCGAACCGGCGGTGCCCCTCGTGATGGACGATGTTGTAGTAGGTCATCACCAAGAGTGGGATCCGAACGTCGAGGTTCGGCACCTCGTCGAGGATCGAAGCCGGGGTGGACCCCAGTTCGAGCGACGCCTGCGAGGCCTGCTGGATCACGGGACCGTCCATCACCGGATCAGAGAACGGCACACCGATCTCGACTGCGTCGGCTCCGTTCGCTGCAGCGGCACGGATCGCGTCCATCCACCCCGGATATCCACCGGTGATGTAGGGAACCAACAGTTTCCGGCCTGCAGCTCGCTTGGCGCGGAACTCGGATTCGAGCCGACCGGGCGGCAGACCGTGAGATTGCGGACTCATCGGAGGATGTCCATCATCTGAGCGACGTCCTTGTCGCCGCGGCCCGACAGGTTCACGATCACTGTCTGCCCCTGCAGCGTCGATGCCTCCCTCGACAGCCAGGCGATCGCATGGGCCGATTCGAGTGCCGGGATGATGCCCTCGGTGCGGGACAGGAGCTGGAATGCCTCGACCACCTCGTCGTCGGTGACGTTCGGATACTCGGCACGCCCGATCGAAGACAGATACGAGTGCTCGGGCCCGACGCCCGGGTAGTCGAGCCCGGCCGAGATCGACACGGCTTCTTCGACCTGGCCGTACTCGTCTTGCATCAGGTAGCTCCGCATGCCGTGCACGACACCGGGAACGCCCCTCCGGACCGCTGCACCACCTGCGGGTTCGACCCCCACCAACCGCGTTGGCGTGTCGACGAAGCCGGAGAAGATACCGATCGCATTCGAGCCTCCGCCGACACAAGCCACGACGACGTCCGGGTCACCCCCGGTCAGCCGGCGGCATTGTTCGCGGGCTTCGTCCCCGATGACGCGATGGAACTGGCGCACCATCCACGGGTACGGGTGCGGGCCCATGACCGAGCCGAGGCAGTAATGCGTGTTGCCCACGGTCGCGACCCAATCGCGCATCGCCTCGTTGACCGCGTCCTTGAGCGTTTTCGACCCACTGTGCACCGCCTCGACATCAGCGCCGAGCAACTGCATCCGGAAGACGTTGAGGGCTTGCCGGTCGACGTCGACCGCGCCCATGTACACCTTGCACTCGAGACCCATCAGGGCGGCTGCCGTGGCCGTTGCCACGCCGTGTTGACCGGCCCCGGTCTCGGCGACGAGCCGGGTCTTGCCCATCCGTTTGGCGAGCAACGCCTGCCCGAGCACATTGTTGATCTTGTGTGAGCCGGTGTGGTTGAGGTCCTCGCGCTTGAGCAACACCCGCACGCCCAGTTGCTCACCGAGCCGGAAGCACTCGGTGAGCATGGACGGACGCCCTGCATAGTCGCGCAGGATCGTGTCGAGTTCGGTTCGGAACTCGGGGTCGGCCCATGCGATGCGGAACCCGGCCTCGAGTTCCTGACACGCAGGCACCAGCGTCTCGGGGACGAACCGGCCGCCGAACTCGCCGAAGCGGCCGGCATCTGAGGGCTCGGTCATCAGCGAGTCGGGATCGAACGTGGGGGGTCTCGCGATATCGGTCATGGTGTTCTCGGTGTCATCCGTTCATTCGTCGGCCCAGTCGTACGGCAGCTCGTCCGGACCGAGATAGGGGGTGGGAGCCGCAGCGCGTGCGTTGGCGATGAATCTTCGTACCTTGGTGGGGTCCTTGAGCCCCGGAGCGGCCTCGACTCCCGACGAGACGTCGACGCCCCACGGTTCTACGACCTCGATGGCATCGGCGACGTTGTCGGGGTCGAGTCCACCCGCCAGGATCAGGCGCAGGCCGCCGGGCACTTCGCCGGCAAGGTCCCAGTCGAACACCTTGCCGGAACCCGGGCTCGGGGCATCGACCAACACGAGGTCGGTTCCGTACTGATCGGCACGCTGCAGGTGGGGCGAGTTCGAAGCGAAGGCTTTGATGACATACCGGACGTTGTGAGCGATCTCGATCGTCTGCTCGGGCGTCTCCCTGCCGTGCAGCTGAACAGCCCGCACACCGGATCGGTTGGCGATCTCGATGACACGTGACGGGTGCTCGTCGCGGAACACACCAACGGTCAACACCTCCGGTGGCAGCCGCCGCGTGATGTCGTACACCAGTTGCGGAGCCACCTGGCGAGTCGACGGAGCGAACACGAACCCGACCGCGTCGGCACCCATGGCGACGGCGAACAAGGCATCGTCTTCATTGGTGATACCGCAGATCTTCACGAACATCCGAAAGCCATCCCGGTCGATGGGGCGAAACGGCCGGATGCCGCGAAATCCCTGGTCACGTGATCGATCCTAGCCGAGCTGGCCGAACGCTGTCCGGAACGATTTCGAGGGGTCGCCTCCCCAGCCAGCGTCGTGGCCGGCGAGGTTGACGAGAACCCACACGAGAACCCACACGAGCGGCCGGAGAGCCGATCGTCCGGCTCGACGCCACGCTCAGCCGATCAGCCTCGAGACCGCTCGCATCGGATCACCCGACGTCACGAGCGTCTCCCCGACGAGAACGGCATGGAACCCTGCCTCGTGCAACGCGCTGGCGTCGGATCGACCCCGCACGCCGGATTCGGCGACCTTCACGATGCCGTCAGGAATCGATCGGCCGACGCGCACTGCACGATCGTGATCGACCTCGAACGTGACGAGGTCGCGTTGGTTGACGCCGATCATCGCCGCGCCCGCCTCGAGCGCTCTCTCGAGCTCGACCTCGTCGTGTATCTCGACGAGAACGTCGAGGCCGAGTTCGGTGGCGAGGACATGCAGTTCGTTCAGCTCGCCGGTGCCGAGCGCAGCCGCGATCAGCAGTACGCAGTCGGCGCCCATCATCCTGGCATCGACCACATCATGGAACGACACGGTGAAGTCCTTTCGGAGCACCGGCAGCGAACACGCCGCCCTCGCTGCTTGCAGGTCGGATACCGAACCGCCGAAGAACTCCTCATCGGTCAGCACCGACACGCAGGACGCGCCACCGGCCTCGTACTGCCCGGCCAGCACGCTGGGATCGAGATCGGCGTTGAGCGCCCCCTTGGACGGCGACCGTCGCTTGATCTCGCTGATCACGGCCAAGCGTTCACGACCCGTCAACGCTGCTCGGAAGCCCCGAGTAGGAGGACAACCCCGGGCCTCGGCGATCAGCCGCTCGAGCGACCGGCCGTCTGCTGCGGCCAGCTCGCGGTGACGCTCGAGAATCCGGTCGAGGTAGGTGGTCACGGAGCGCGAAGTTATCTCAGAAGCCGAGCCGCTCGGCTACGACGGAGAGCAGTTCGGCGATGGGCACGCGCACCTGGTCCATGGTGTCGCGGTCGCGAATCGTGACCGCCTGGTCGTCGAGCGAGTCGAAATCGACGGTGACACACAACGGCGTACCGATCTCGTCCTGGCGGCGGTAGCGGCGCCCGATCGCCTGAGTCTCGTCGTAGTCGACCATGTAACGATCACTCAGCAGTGCACGCACTTCGTGAGCGAGAGGCGTCAGCGTGTCCTTCTTCGACAGTGGTAAGACTGCAAGCTTGTATGGCGCGAGACGCGGGTGCAGCCGCAGCACCGTTCTCGTGTCGTCGTTGACCGTCTCCTCGTCATACGCCGCAAGCAGGAATGCCGCCATCGTGCGGGTGGCACCGGCGGCCGGCTCGATCACGTACGGCACGTACCGCTCGTTGTTCTGCTGGTCGAAGTAGTCGAGACGCTCGCCCGAATGTTGCGCGTGCTGCTTGAGGTCGTAATCGGTGCGTTGTGCGATGCCTTCGAGTTCGTCCCATCCCCACGGGAACAGGAACTCGACGTCGGACGTGCCGGTCGAGTAATGCGACAGCTCGTCGTCACCGTGGGCCCGGACGCGCAGCATGTTGGCGGGGATCCCGTGGCGGATGTACCAATCGAGTCGCTCTGCGCACCAGTACTCGTACCACTGGGGCCCGTCGACGGGCGGGACGAAGAATTCCATCTCCATCTGCTCGAACTCACGAGTCCGGAAGATCCAGTTCTGAGGGGTGATCTCGTTCCGGAAGCTCTTGCCGACCTGGGCGATGCCGAACGGTGGCTTCTTCCGGCTCGTCTGGAGCACCTGACCGAAGTTCGTGAACATGCCCTGTGCCGTCTCGGGTCGCAGATAGGCATCTGCGCCGGAATCGGCGATCGGCCCCGCCTGTGTCTTGAACATCAGGTTGAACTGGCGTGCTTCGGTGAACGAGCCGGTCTTGCCGCAACTCGGGCAGGTATCGGGGTCTTCGAGCTTGTCTTCACGGAACCGGTTCTTGCAGTTGGTGCAATCGACCAGTGGGTCGGTGAAGTTGGCGAGATGGCCAGACGCCTCCCAGACCTGGGGCGGCCCGAGGATGGCGGCATCGATCAGCACGACATCGTCACGCTGTTGCACCATCGCCCGCACCCAGGCGTCCTTCACGTTGCGCAGCAGCAACGAACCCAGCGGGCCGTAGTCGTACGTGGACCGGAAACCGCCGTAGATCTCGGCGGATGGATACACGAATCCGCGACGCTTACAGAGGTTGACGATCTGGTCGAGCTCGGTTGCCGGCATAGGGCGTCCAGGCTAGATGCACGCCCGGTGATTTCACTGGGGACTTCATCGACGGCTCTCGTGCAACAGCGATGCCACACCGTCGGGCTTGACGATCTGGCACCGGACGTTCTGACCTGGCACCGGACGTTCTGACCTGGCACCGGACGTTCTGACCGGGCACCGGACGTTCTGACCGGGCACCGGACGTTCTGACCGGGCACCGGACGTTCTGACCTGGCACAGGCACCTCGTCCGATGGCGGCGCTCCCGCCGGCGTGAGAGGATCCGTTCATGGCCTCGCTCCAGCAGATCTCGTCACCGTTCATCGACGTGGCACACCGAATCGTGTGGGCAACCGTTGCCACCGTCGATGCTGCGAATCGCCCCCGCTCCCGTGTGCTGCACCCGATCTGGCAGTTCGACGGTGAGCGACTGACCGGATGGATCGCCACCGGTCCCACGCCGGTCAAGGTTGCGGGCATCGCGCACAGTCCCTACGTATCGGTCAGCTACTGGGACGCTCAGCACGACATCGCCACCGCCGAGTGTCGTGTGACGTGGCATCACGATGACGACACCTGCATCCGAATCTGGAACTTGTTCAAGAACGCTCCCGGGTCGGTCGGCTACGACCCCGCGATCATCCCGGTGTGGACCGATCCGACGCGACCTGAGTTTGCGGTGCTCGAACTCACACCGTGGCGACTGCGGGTGTTTCCGGGCACGATGCTGCTCGGCGGCGCGGGCGAAGTCCTCGACTGGCACGCCTGAACACATCCCGTCGTGGGGCGCCAACCCGGCGAGTGTTCGTCAGTGCCGTTCGAACATGGCGACGGCCTTGAGTCGGCGCTCGATGTGGTGTTCGAGGGCCCGTGTCGCCAGCCCGCCGACCTCATGTGTGGCCGGAGACTCGTCGAGTGAGAGCGCCTCGTTGAGGCGCCCTCCGAGGATGTCACGCATGATCCCGAGTGCAGCTGGTGATATCGGCACCCCGGACCGACACGCCCGACACATCACCCCACCCTCGTTCACGTCGAACGACACGAGCTGGGCCTCGGGCTCTGACTCTCCGCACCGAACACACGCGTCGAGATGAGGCTCGAGGCCTTCTGCCGCGAGGAGCTTCCAGTAGAACGCCGGCACGTTGAGGGCCGACGGGCGCGCCGCGATCGTGCGCAACACGCCGACCGCCATGCGATAGAGGTGGGGATTCGGTTCTCGTTCGAGGCCGAGTTGGTCGACGGCCTCGATCGCAGCCATACCTTGGGACGCCCGATCGAGCGTGGAGAGCAACGGCGACAATGGCTCGACCGACTCGGCTTGGCTGACGATGTCGAGCTCGCGGCCGCGGTACAGCAACAGACGGACATGGCTCATCGGTTCGAGTCGGGACCCGAACTTCGATTTCGTCTTTCGTACTCCCTTGGCGACGGCGCGAACCTTGCCGTTCTCGGCGGTCATGAACACCACGATGCGATCGGACTCGCGCAGCTTGTACGTGCGCAGCACGACACCGACATCGCGGTACAGCTCACTCATCGTCGTCGAGACCGCCGAACCTACGACGCCGGCTGGAGAAATCGGCCACCGCGCCCGCGAGATCAGCGGCGGCGAGCTGCTGCCACGATGCCGGGGCGAAGACCAGTTCGGCATAGGCGAGCTCCCACACCAGCGATGGTGGCAGCTGGGTCGGTGGACCCAACACGACGACCAGGTCGGGCTCGGAGTCCGCCGGCTCGTACAGCGCAGCGGCAACCGATGCTTCGTTGACCTCGTCGGCGCGATCGAGCCGTTGCATCGCGTCGGCGAAGCGCTGACGCCCGTCCCCGGACGGATCGATGACGATGTCACACCCGTCGACCGAGTGCTGCCAACGCGTCAGATTGCCGGCCGCCTCGTCACGCCCTTGCTCGTAGGCCCTCAAGGTCAACCACGGAATCCCGAGATCGGCACACAGCGCACCCAACTCCCCCACGCGGTGCGACCATTCGGCATCGGACATCGCCGCCCACTCCCCCAAGGTTCCACCCACCAGCAGGACGTGACGAAGTGACGAGTTCGGCGCCTTCGCTCTCGATGGCCGCTGGGCAGGGTCGGGCGTCGGCACCGGGGTGGACTGCTTCACCCATGCATTCTCCCACGCCAAAGCCCGTCTCGCCCGCCTCCCCTGCCACTACCGTGGGTTGCCTGTGAACGACACGATCAGCGCAACCGGAACGGATGAGCCCTCCGGGGTTTCGTCTCCGCTGCGACCGCTGCATGTCGCGTGCATCATGGACGGCAACGGCAGGTGGGCCGGCAACCGTGATCTTCCTCGTACTGCGGGCCACACCGAAGGCGAGGAGAATCTCGCTCGCATCGTCCGTGTCGCGGTCACCCGAAACGTGGGCTGGCTCACCGTCTTCGGCTTTTCGACCGAGAACTGGGTTCGGCCCCGGGGCGAGGTGCGCCACATCCTCGGTCTGCACGAGAAGTTGTTCGGACGGGTTCGCGAACTGAACGACCTCAACGTTCGCGTCCAGTGGATCGGACGTCCCTTCGACAGCGCTGCGGCGCGCACCCCCAAGTACGTCCAGCGGGCGATCCGCAAAGCGATCAACGACACTGCCTCGAACACCGGCATGGTGTTGACCGTCGCCTTCGACTACGGCGGCCGAACCGAGCTCATGAGCGCAGTCCGCGCCGCGAGGTCGGCGGGCGAAGCGATCACACCCGAGACGATCGACGCTCACCTGTACCTGCCGGAGCTGCCACCCGTCGATGTGATGGTGCGCACCAGCGGCGAGCAGCGGGTGTCGAACTTCTTGCTCTGGCAGAGCGCCGGCTCGAAGATCCACTTCACCACCGCTGCCTGGCCTGACTTCGACGCCGCCGACCTCGACGCTGCGATCGCACTCGTTCGATGAGCGTCCCACGCGCGACCGCTTCGGCGGTCGTGGTCCTCGACGCCGTCACGGCCGCCCTACCCGCCGCGGAAGAACGGCTCGGCCAACGCGAGATGGCCGAGCTCGTCGCCGATGCGATCGAACAGGGCCGCCATCTCGTCGTGCAGGCCGGCACCGGCACCGGCAAGACGCTGGCGTATCTGATCCCCGCAATCGTGTCCGGCCGACGGACGGTCGTCGCCACGGCAACCAAGGCACTGCAAGATCAGCTCGCCAGCAAGGATCTCCCGTTCCTCCAAGCCGAGTTGGTGCGCCAGGGCATCGACGTCGAGTGGGCCGTGTTGAAGGGTCGCAGCAACTACATCTGCCTGCAGCGCCTCCGCGAGACCAACGATCCAGCCCAGGCCCAACTCGAGATCGACGACATGGCAGCCACCACGAAACTCGAGATCAAGCAACTCGGAGAATGGGCGGCAACCAGCGCGACCGGCGACCAGGCCGAGTTGGACTGGAACCCCGGTGACGCGTCATGGAAGGCCGTCAGCGTGGGCTCGGACGAATGTCCTGGCGCCGACCGCTGTCCGATGGGCCAGGAATGCTTCGCAGAACTCGCCAGGCGCCGCGCCCAGGCCGCTGACGTCGTCGTCGTCAACACCCACCTGTACGGCCTACACGTGGGCAGTGGCGGCGCCATCCTGCCTGAACACGACCTGATCATCTTCGACGAGGCACACGTGCTCGAGGACACGATGAGCGACACCGTCGGAGTGCAGATCGCGCCCGGGCGATTCGTCACGGTCGGTGCGACGGTTCGCCGGTTCCTCGAAGATCCTCAGCTCATCGGAGCGATCACCGATCTTGCGTCGGTCATGCGCGACGCGTTGTCACCGTTCGCAGGTCAACGATTGGCGACACCCCTTCCCGACGCGATCGTCGAGGGGTTGCACGAGGCACAACTCCGCCTGACACGAGTCGGCGAGGCGGTCCAGGCCATCGACACCAGCGTCGAAGACGCCCAACAGCGCAAGTTGCGCGCCCAACGCATGATCACTCGCACGATGGAATCGGTCGAAGCTGCGTTGCGGGCGGGGGACGGCACCGTGCCGTTCGTGTCCGGAAACCGCGACAACCCGAGACTCGAGATCGCCCCGCTCGACGTCGGGCCCACGCTGAGCCTCGGTGTATGGGAGCAGCACACCGCGATCCTCACGAGCGCCACCATCCCGTCATCGCTCAGCCGACGGGTCGGGCTGCCCGAGTCGACCACCACCGAGGCTGATGTCGGTAGCCCGTTCGACTACGACGCCCAGGCGATGTTGTACTGCGCGATGCACCTCCCACCCCCCAAGTCGCCGAAGTTCCGCGCCGCAGTCGCGGAAGAGTTGATCGCCCTGATCGAGGCGGCCGGCGGGCGCACGCTGGCCCTGTTCACGAGTTGGGCAGCCATGGACGACGCGGTCGATGCTGTCCGCGACAAGGTCTCGGTGCCGATCCTCACACAACGTGACCTGCCGAAACCGGCGCTGGTGCGGAAGTTCGCCGAATCGGAGGAGACCTGCCTCTTCGCGACGACCGGGATGTTCCAGGGCGTCGACGTCCCCGGTAGCACGCTGTCGCTCGTCGTGATCGACAAACTGCCATTTCCCCGACCCGACGATCCCCTGCTGTCCGCACGCAGGGAACAACTCGGGCCGAGCGCGTTCTCCCAGATCGACGTACCCCGTGCGGCAACCCTGCTCGCCCAGGCGTCGGGACGTTTGATTCGCAACGCCACCGACCACGGGGTCGTGGCCGTGCTCGACTCGAGACTCGGCTCGGCCAGGTACCGCTGGGACATCATCAAGGCGTTGCCTCCCATGAAGAGAACGCGCGACCGCGGCGAGGTCGAGACGTTCTTGCGGCACCTTCGCGAAGACTGAGCGTACGAACCACGGGCCAGCAGGCCCGCTGCAGGCGCCTGATCCCACGTCGCGCGACCCGGGCGCCGGCCATGACCGGTCGCCTCGCCTCGCGATCCGGCCGATCGAGGACACTACGGTCGCTGACCATGGGAGAACTCGTCCGTCTCGACCTCGAAGGTGACATCGCCACCATCACGCTCGACTCACAACACAACCGCAACGCGCTGTCACTCCAACTCGTCTCCGAACTCGGTGATCTGCTCTCAGCTGCCTCGTCGTCGACCGCCAGGGCGATCGTCGTACGCCACGAAGGCCCCGCGTTCTGCGCCGGTGCAGATCTCAAAGAACGGTCGACCGGTGGCGGCGCAACGGACTCGCGGCCGTTCGTCGCAGTGTTGGAACAACTCATGGACTCGACAGTCCCTACCATCGCCGCGGTCGAGGGCGCTGTTCGGGCAGGCGGGATCGGCTTGATGGCCTCGTGTGACCTGGTGGTCGTGCACCCGTCCGTGTCCTTCGCTCTGACCGAGGTACGGATCGGCGTCGCGCCGGCGATCATCTCGGTGCCGATTCTGCGTCGCGTCCATGCGAGCAAGATCGCGGCGGCGATGCTGACCGGTGAACCCTTCGACGCGGGCGAGGCCCGCTCGATGGGTCTCATCACCCACGTGAGCGACGACGTGGCCGAGACCGTGGGAGCGCTGTGCGATGGCATCCGTGCCGGGGCCCCGCGGGCGGTGGCCGAGACGAAGCGATTGCTCGATCGTGTCCCTCGACTCGAACGCTCGGAAGCCTTCGCCGAGATGGGCGCCCTCAGCGAGCGGATGTTCAACGGACCTGACGCCGCTGAGGGAATGGCAGCCTTCCGTGAGAAGCGCCGGCCCATCTGGCCGACCTGAACCCTCCGGATCCGCCCGGATCCGCCGACGCGATGGCAGTCAGGAGATCAGGCGGTAGCCGATGCCTCGCACCGTCACGATCAGTTTCGGGTCATCCGGATGGTCTTCGACTTTCAACCGCAAGCGCCGAACGTGAGCGTCGACCAGCCGGGAATCACCCAGATACTCGTAGCCCCACACGCGTTCGAGCAATTGATCACGTGACAACACGGCGCCGGCATGATCGGCGAACTCGCACAACAACCGGTACTCGGTCTTCGTCAGGCTCAGCTCGTCGCCCTGGCGCAGCACGATGCCCTGCTCACGACGAAGTTCGATGTCGCCGAACTTCATCGACCGGGGCGACGGGATGCTCTCCTGGAGATGGACGCGCCGCAGCAATGCACGAATTCGGGCTGCCAACTCTTTGGGAACCACCGGCTTGGTGACATAGTCGTCGGCTCCGGCCTCGAGCCCGGCGACCATGTCGTAGGTATCGGTCTGAGCCGTGATGATGATGATCGGGACGATGCTGTCGGAGCGCAATGCTCGACACACGTCGAACCCGGACATGTCGGGGAGTCGCAGGTCGAGCAGCACCAGATCGACCTCGTGTTGACGGAACGTTTCGAGACCCTCGGTGCCGTTGACGGCCTCGTGCACCGTGTACCCCTCGTCCTCGAGAGCGAGCCGGAGAGCGAGGCGGATGCCGTCGTCGTCCTCGATGAAGAGCAGGGTGTTCACGGTCCTCACAGTGTGCCACGGATCCTGCTATCTGAGAAAACAGTCCGTCAGCAGGAGGTTCGTGATCGAATTCGGGTTCTTTGTTACAGAAATCGCACAGTCTCGGTGTGCTCTCGTCACAGACGGCGACGAACATGATGATCGTTCACGCTGCCCCGGTGGGGTGCCTTCCTCCCCCTGGCGCCTCACCGGCAGCGGCGATCTCCCGGCGCTGAGACTCGGATTCAGACCACTTCCGACCACGCTGATCGGCACTGCGACACCAGTCGGTGCCACACTACTGCCCATGGCCCGTCGTCGATCGCTGCGTCTCAGCACCCGTGTGACGCTGTTCTTCGGCGCCATGGCCCTGCTCGGCGGCATCGGCCTCACACTCGCCACCTTTCTGTTCGCCCGCAACTCGCTGCTCGACCAGCGGGTCAGCGCCGCCAAGGTCACGGCGATCCAGCACGCGACGAACATGAATGATCTGCTCGACACGTCACCCGACGCCCGCACCGTGGCGCAGGCCGTGCAGGACCTCGACACCGAGCAAGGTGGCTTCGCGGCCTTGCTGACCAGCGCTGAGTTCCCGGCGCGCCCCGTCAACGTGTTTTCGCGGATCGGGTACTCCGTCGAAGATCTTCCGTCGCAGCTCGTCGAATCGGTACGTAGTGGGCAGTCAGGCCAGCAGCTCTTCAGCGACGACGACGGCAAGCCCTGGGTGGGCGTCGGCATCAGCCTGAGGGCACACGACGTCGGGTACATCGAGGCGTTCCCACTCGAGACCACCGAGCGGACGTTGCGCGTGTTGGCCTCGGCGCTGATCGTCGGGGCGGTCCTCGCGACGCTGATCGCCACCTTCTTCGGCTGGTCGACCAGCCGCAGGCTGCTCCGGCCACTGTCACGGGTGGCCGATGCCGCCGGTGACATCGCCTCGGGAACGCTCGGAGCAAGACTCGACGAAGAGACCGACCCCGACCTGAACCGCCTCGCCGGCTCGTTCAACGACATGGCGGACGCCGTCCAAGAGCGGATCGAACGTGAGCAGCGATTCGCATCTGACGTCAGTCACGAGTTGCGTTCCCCGATCACGGCGCTCACCGCTGCGGTCGAAGTGCTCGATGCGAGACGGGCGGACCTTCCCGAGCGGACGCAACAGGCACTCGATGTGGTGGTCAGCCAGATTCGCCGCTTCGACGACATGGTGATCGATCTGCTCGAGCTGTCTCGGCTCGAGGCCGGAGCGCACGATCTGCACTCGGAGTCCGTCGATCTCGTCGAACTCGCCGACCGGGTGTCTCAACGGTTCGGCTACGGCGACCTCTCGATCGAGGTACACCGACGTGCCAAACGCCGCGCCCAGGTCGATCGGGTTCGCTTCGAGCGAATACTCGGCAACCTGCTCGACAACGCAACCCACCACGGAGGCGGGCCCGTCAGGATCTCGATCGAACCGTCGCCGGTCAAGAAGTCGGTGTTGCTGGCCGTCGAGGACGAGGGCCCTGGCGTCGCAGCGAGCGAGCGCACCAGAATCTTCGAACGATTCGCGCGGGGCAGCGCAGCGCGGAATCGGATCGGAACTGGCCTGGGTCTCGCGCTGGTCGCCGAACATGCAGCCGCACTCGGCGGCGAGGCATGGGTCGAGGACCGCCCCGGCGGTGGCGCACGATTCGTCGTCCGACTCCCAACGGAGAGCTCATGATGCCGACCACGACCTTCCGGCTTCGATTGATCACCGTGATGGCATTGCCATTGGTGATGATCGCGTGCAGCCTGCCGACCGACGAGCGCGTCTCGCCGTACAACCCGGCCGATCTGCCCGACAATCTCACGAACACGACGACCTCGACGACGACATCCACCACGCTCGCCGTCGTGCCGGATTCACTGCCCGAAGATCCAACCGACAGCACGTCGACGACCACGGTCCCGGCTCCGCTGACATCGCCGGTCGAGGTCTTCTACACGATCGGGTTCTCCGACGAGATGCAACCGATTCGCCGTGATCTGATCGCCCCGGTTCCGATCAGCAACGTGATCGGCCAACTCGAGTCCCCATTGGGCGACATCTCGTCGTTCGGGCTTCGTAGTTCGGTGCGTCCGGGGCTGATCAAAGAGGTGCTGCTCGAGCGGGCAACTGCAACCGTGCAACTCGATTCGAGTGTGCTGCGGCGGCTGTCGAACGATGAGCAACGCAGAGCGACCGCTCAGATCGTGTTGACGCTCACTTCGTTCGTGACCGCCGACGAAGGAGCCATCGGATTCGTCCGGTTCGAAGCCGATGGCGACCCGTTCGCCGTGTTCGTCCCGTCGCTCGGCGGATCCAGCGACCCCGGCGAGCCGCTGGCGTTCGTCGATTTCGCAAGCCTGGTCGTGACGACATCACTCACGCCACCCGTCCCCACCGCAACGACCACGACGACCGTCGATGAGGCCGCCGGCGGCTGATGCCCCGTCAGTACCCCAGGCGTTCGACGCGGTCGGGCCTGCGTTGCCAGTCCTTGTCGACCTTCACCCTCAGCTCGAGATAGACGCCATCGGGCATCTGGGCCCTGGCACGTGTACCGACCTCCTTCAGCACGCTGCCGCCCTTGCCGATCACCATGCCCTTCTGGCTGTCGCGCTCGACGATGATGTCGACACGAATCCGTGGCCACTCCCATTCGGTGACGCGAGTCGCGATCGAATACGGGAGTTCGTCGCGAGTGACGGCAAGCAGCTGCTCTCGAACGAGTTCGGCGACGAACTGCTCCTCGGGCATGTCGCTGACCTCGTCGTCGGGAAAGTATTTGTGTCCCTCGGGGAGCCGGGCCGCGAGATGCTCGACCAGCGGGCCGATGCCCTCCCCCGTCTGTGCCGACACCGGGAAGTAGGCCTCGGCGTCGAGTGAGCCGGCGGCCGCCAACATCGAGATCACCTGGTCGCTGGAGGCGATATCGATCTTGTTGACGATCACCACCGCCCTTTTCATCTGCAGCTTCTCGGCGACCCAGCGGTCTCCCTTGCCGAACGGCATGGTCGCGTCGAGAACCAGACATTGCACGTCGACGTCGACGGTGCTCTCGATCGCCGTGGCGTTGACCCGCTCGCCCAGCGCCGAGACCGGTTTGTGGAGTCCTGGAGTGTCGACGAAGACCAGTTGGGCATCGGGCCGGGTCAGCACACCCATGATGCGGTGTCGCGTGGTCTGAGGCTTGTCGGAGACAATGCTGACCTTCTGACCGCAGATCGCGTTGACCAGTGACGACTTGCCGACGTTCGGCCGGCCGACGAACGTGATGAAGCCGGTCCTGAGGCCGGTGCCGGGTCGTGCGTCAGGCTCTGCGTCGGGGATCGGAGAATCAGACATTGCTGCCGTGGCCTTCCCAGAAGGGCTGTCGGAGCTCACGCTTGAGCACCTTGCCGGAGCCGGTCTTCGGAAGTTCCTCCAGCCACGAGATCGAGCGTGGCACCTTGTACCGGGCCAGATGTTCGCGTGCGTACGCGACGACATCGGCTTCCGCTAGATCGCAGCCGGCGCGACGCACGACGACAGCGTGCACCGTCTCGCCCCATTCCTCGCTGGGGATGCCGAACACCGCCGCTTCGTAGATGTCGGGGTGGTGCTCGAGGGCCGCCTCGATCTCTGCCGGGTAGATGTTCATGCCACCGGAGATGATCATGTCCTTCTTACGATCACAGATGTACAGGAATCCTTCATCATCGCGGTAGGCGATGTCGCCCACCGTCTGGAAACCCTCGCGATGGTCCTCCTCGAACTTGTCGTGTTGCTTGTAGTAAT
The DNA here is from genome assembly GCA_024641005.1 of Acidimicrobiaceae bacterium. Taxonomy (GTDB): domain Bacteria; phylum Actinomycetota; class Acidimicrobiia; order Acidimicrobiales; family Ilumatobacteraceae; genus Ilumatobacter. Next base: position 21,921 of record JAHEDX010000039.1, on the reverse strand, counting down.
CGGCGAACACCGACTCGGAACGAACGAAGAGTTCGCCGGTGGCCTCTGGACCGGTGCCGGTGACGATGCCGCCGTCCGCGTCGTACAGGCGGATCTCGACCATCGGAGCCTCCTTGCCGCACGATCCGGGCTTGCGCATCTGGTCCTCGGGCCTCAGGATCGTGTTGACACCCAGCTCGGTCGAGCCGTACACCTCGAACAGCGACTCGGCGGGAAAGGCCGCCAGGTACTGCTGTTTCAGGGCAAAGCTCCAGGGTGCGGCGTTCGCGATCATAACTCGCATCGAGGATCGGTCGTGCTTCGCGATGACCTCGCCGGGAACGTTACAGATCATCCGGATCGGTGTCGGAGCAGCGAAGGTCGACGTGCACCGGTACGTCTCCAACAGTCGCAACCAGTCCTCGGGGTCGAACTTGTGCTGCAGCACGATCGTCTGCCCCATCGCCAGCGCGATCCCCATGAAACCGCCCGGGCCGGAGTGATAGAGCGGGCCGGTGGTCAGGTACACGTCGTCAGTCGAGTAGCCGATGAACGCCAGCATCGCTGTGGACTGCGCCACCGTGCTGACCCGGCGCCGGTACGCCCCCTTCGGCTTGCCGGTCGTCCCCGAGGTGTAGATCATGGTGGCGCCGTCGGCATCGTCGGCATCGGGCTCGGGTGGTGGTTCGATCGACGCCGCCGCAACGAGCGGATCACAGGCGATCATGCCATCGGGCGCATCGCCGTCGAACACCAGCACGTGCCCGACCTTGGGGATGTCCGCGCTGATTCTCGTGAACAGATCGGCATACGCCGCATCGACGTAGACCAGCACAGCGTCGGAGTGGTCGGTGACATAGGCCGCCTCATCGTCGCTGAGACGGTAGTTGAGCGGCACGGCCGTCGAGCCCACCTTCCGCGACGCGTTGACGATCTCGACGATGCCCTGCGAGTTCTGTCCGCACCACACGATCTTGTGCCCGGGTCGCACTCCCAACTCGCGCAGCACGTGAGCGAGCTGGTTCGAGCGGTCTTCGAGCTCTGCGTACGTGAGCTTTCGAACGGCTCCCGCGCCGCGGTCGTCGATGACGGCGAGCTTGTCGGGCTGATGTGCGGCGTGGGCGGTCAACAGGTCAGTCATCGCCAGTATTCGTATCACCTCGAACCGGGATGACATGCTGACGGACATGTCTGCACGCATCATCAACGGCGCCGATGAACTCAAGAGCCTCGTCGGCGAACATCTCGGATACAGCCCCTACGTCGAGATCAGCCAGGACCAGGTGAACTTGTTCGCCGAAGCCACCGGCGATCACCAGTGGATCCACGTCGACGTCGAGCGGGCCAACGCCGGCCCGTTCGGTGGACCGATCGCTCACGGATATCTCACACTGTCACTCGGACCGGCGCTGTACCCGCAGGTCGTGACGATCACCGGATTCTCGATGGGCGTCAACTATGGCGCCAACAAGATCCGTTTCCCATCGCCGGTCATGGTCGGCTCACGACTGCGCCTCGGAGTGAAATTGCTCGAGGTCACCGACATCGCAGGTGGCGTCCAGATGGTGATGGAGTTCACCTTCGAGTGCGAAGGCGCCTCCAAGCCCAGCTGCGTCGCAGAGATCATCTTCCGCAGCTACGTCTGAGCCTCGCCCGGCAGGTCCACCTCGCGGCAGCCGTCAATCGTCGAGGGAGACCTCGTTGAGTCGCCCGCTGTCGACGTCATAGACAAAACCACGCACGTGGTTCTTGTGGGGTACGAACGGCGTCATGTCGAGCCGCCGCATCGACTGGCGCGTGTCGGTGTACGGATCGGTGAACGACTCGAGCGCCCACCACGGCTTGATGCCGATCTCGGCTTCGAGTTCGGCGTTGAAGGCGTCCTCGGTGACCCGCTGCAGTCCGCAGTCGGTGTGGTGCAGCAAGATCACCTCGCGGGTGCCCAGGAAGCGCTGAGAGAGACAGAGCGATCGAATCACATCGTCGGTGATCACCCCGCCGGCGTTGCGGATCACGTGCGCTTCGCCGTGTGCCAGACCGAGCATCTCGAAGATGTCCATGCGAGAGTCCATACACGCGACGATCGCCAGTCGTCGCTGAGGAGCGACAGGCAGGTGATCGTCACTGAACGTGGCCGCATAGTCGGCATTGAATGCCAACAGCTCATCGGCGTTCGGCGCGAACGTGTCGGTCTCCGGGACCTCGGACATCAGCGGAACTCCGGCATGATCTCGGTGGCGAGCAGTTCGAGCGTCTCGGTGTCGGGGTAGTCGGAACACCACGGCACGAACCCGCGGCAGCCCAGCTCGACGTACGAACGCATCTTCTCGGCGACCTGTTCGACGGTGCCGACCAGATTGTTGGCCCGCCACTCGTCGACGGGCTGACCCCACACGGCCAACGAACCCGCGGCGTCCACTTCGGCTTCGGTACGACGGATGAACACCTCGGGCGACCACGTCATCCGGATCGCATCGGGATCGCGCCCCACCGCTGCGCAGTGCTCCCGCAGCACATCGCGCTTGCGGGCGAATGCTTCCGGCGGTCCGCCGAAGTTCGAGCAATCGGCGTACTTCGCCACGACCCTGAGGGTGAGCTGCTCACCGCCACCTCCGATCCAGATCGGCGGCGCCGGCTGCTGCAACGGCTTCGGGTCGCAGTTCGCCCGCTTGAGGTCGTAGTACTGCCCGGAGAACGTCGTCTCGGGCTCGGTCCACATCGACCGCACGATCTGCACGGTCTCCTCCAACATGCCGATGCGGTCCTTCGGTTTGGGGAAATCGAAACCAAACGCGCGGTACTCGTTCTCGTACCAGCCGGCACCGATGCCCCAGTCGAGACGGCCGCCAGAGATGACGTCGACGTTGGACGTGATCTTTGCGAGCACTCCCGGGTTGCGATAGCTGTTACATCCGACCATCTGCCCGAGGCGGATCGTGGAGGTGAGCTGACTGATCGCTGCCATCGTGGTCCAGCACTCGAACACCGCTTCGTGAGCGGGCCGGGGAACATTGTGGAAGTGGTCGTAGACCCAGATGGAGTCATAGCCGAGGCGTTCGGCGAGTTGGGCCACCTCGACAGCCTTGTTCCACTTGTCGACAGCGCCGTCGATGCCCACCAGTTCCATCTTCCACCCCTGCGGGACGAAGGCTCCGAAGACGATCTCTGAGTCGTTCATGGCCATCACGCTACGCGCTGAACACCCGGCCGCCCTGGTGCGAAGTCGATCGGCGTCACGAGTGCTGCTTGCACAGCCGCCAGAATCTGGGCATGTCCGAACGACCGATCGATCGCTCCCCGCTCGACCAACTGGTCGAGGCCTTCGCCGTCCGACACCGATGCCCGACGATCGCGTGGGGCGCGGTGCAAGACGGTGGTCTCGCCGTCGCCGGCGCCGTCGGCACCGTGGACGAACGAACCGTGTACCGGATCGCATCGATGACCAAGTCGTTCTCGGCGGCGGCCACCCTGCTGCTACGCGACGAGGGAGCGTTCCAACTCGATGACCCGATCGGGCGCCACGTCCCAGAGCTCGATTCGCTTCGGAGCCCGACCGGTGACGCCCCACCGATCACGATCCGCGACCTGTTGTCGATGACGAGCGGATTGGTCACCGACGACGACTGGGCGGATCGGCATCTCGACCTCACCGACGACGAGTTCGACTCGATCATCGAGTCGGGGCCTGTGTTCGCTCAGCCCACCGGAGTCGCCTACGAATACTCGAACTTCGGGTACGCGGTGTTGGGTCGCGTCGTGCAACGGGTCTCAGGGCATCCGATCCAGGCACACATCACCGATCGGCTCCTCGGTCCACTCGGCATGACGGAGACCACCTGGGTGCGACCCGGCCACGACCGCTGGGCGCGCCCCATGCGTCGGCTGGACGACCACTACGTGGACGAACTACCTCCGCTCGGCGACGGCCTGATCGCTTCGATGGGTGGCCTGTGGACCACGGTGTCAGATCTCGCGACATGGGTCGGTTGGCTCGATGCGGCCTTTCCGGCGCGCGACGACCCTGAGGACGGTCCACTGCAGCGCTCATCACGACGCGAGATGCAGACCTCACAGCGCTACACGGGTATGCGGGACGGCGACGGCGCTTCGTACGCAGCTTCGTATGGCTATGGGCTCCGCGTTCTCCACGAACCGCGGCGCGGCTCGGTGGTCACACACTCGGGCGGCCTGCCAGGTTACGGGTCGAACATGAGCTGGCGACTCGGCAGACGATTGGGCGTGATCGCGCTCTCGAACGCCACTTACGCGCCGATGACCGAGTTGGGTCTGCAGATGCTCGACGTGCTGTCGGACCAGATCGACCCTGTGCCACACGCCCGCCCGGCCCACGGCCGGCTGCACCATGCAGCCTCGCGGTTGGTCGCACTCTTGAACGACTGGGATGACACACGCGCGACGCAATTGTTCGCCGACAATGTGGAACTCGACGACAGCTGGGCACGTCGCCGCTCCGCGGCGTCGCTCTACCGCCCCCTCACGATCACTTCGGTCGAGGCGATCAACGAGGCCAGGGCCCGCATCTCGTGTACGGGCCCGGAAGAGCAGGCGGTGCAGATCACGTTCGCGCTGGCACCGGTCGCTCCGCCGGTCATCCAGCGATACGACATCATCCCCTCTCGATCGACGGTCTGAAGTCGCGGCCGGGTCTCAGCGGCCGCTGCGACGGCGCTGACGTCGGCCGCGCCGATCGGCCAGCCACAACCGGGCAACGAGCATCAACGCCTCGCCCACGATCCCACCCGAGAGCTTGGACACCCCAGCGACGCGTTCCCTGAACGTGATCGGGAACTCGACGATCTTTCCTCCGGAACGGACCAAGCGGTGGGTCATCTCCACCTGGAACCCGTATCCGTCGGCGCGGACAGTTTCGAAGTTCATCTGACGTAACGCTGTCACCGAGTAGGCGCGCATGCCGGCCGTCGCGTCGTTGACGGCGAGACCGAGCACACCGGCGGCGTAGCGGTTTCCCCATCGCGACAGCGCCTGACGCCGCCGGGGCCAATCGACGGTGCGTCCTCCCGGCACGTAGCGGCTACCGATCGCGAGGTCGGCGCCGTGCTCGATGTTGGCCACCAACGCCGGGAGCACTGCCGGGTCGTGTGACAGGTCGCCGTCGATCTGGATGCAGATCTCGGCCCCCGACTCGATCGCGCATGCGAATCCAGCTCGATATGCCGCCCCCAGCCCGCCCTTCCCAGCCTGCCGCAGCACCGACAGGTGACCCAAGCGCTCCCCCGCCAGCTGCACCAGGCCGGCGGTGCCGTCAGGGCTCGAATCGTCGACCACCAGCACGTCGGCATCGGGCAATGCGGTGCGGATCTGCTCGCACAACGCGACGATCGTGCCGGCCTCGTTGTAAGTGGGAACGACGACGACGACGTGCACGGCGAAGAACTCTACGCACTGAACGACTGCGAGCCGGTCGGGCACTCAGCAAGTCCTAGGCTGAAGGCGTGTCGGAGCAACGTCCCCTCTCGGCGATCCCTCCGGTCGCCGCCCGCATCATTGCGTTCGTCGTCATCCTGCTCGGCGGGCTGGCGGGTGGTCTGATCGGTTACGCCCTCGTCGATCTGCAGTGCGACGGCGACTGCGCGGTGCCGAAGGGGATCGGCTTGCTGGTCGGCGCCGTGATGTCTGCCGGTGGCATGGCGATCGTCTCGGTACTGGCGCTGCGGGCGATGGGTGAATGGCGCGAGATCTCCGACCGCGAGCGCGCCGGTCACGCCCCGCTGTGAATCCCACCGCAACAGATCGAGCCACGCTGCGAGCGCTCGCCGAACGCCTGTCACGCGAGGCCGGCACGATCGCCCTGCACGGTCGCCGCTCCACCATCCGGATGGGTGGTGACACGAAATCCTCGAGAACGGACGTCGTCACCGAGTTCGACCGGGCCGCCGAAGCCCACATCGTCGGTGAACTGAGGCGGCTGCGGCCCCTCGACGCGATCATCGGCGAGGAAGGCACCGCCGACGACGGCAGCAGCGGGTACGCCTGGTTCATCGATCCGATCGACGGCACGACCAACTTCGTCTACGACCAACCTGCGTGGTCGTGCTCGATCGCAGTCGCCTACGAGGGCGAGATGCAAGCGGGAGCAGTCTTCGTGCCGCCGATGAACGAGATGTTCACGGCTGCGCTCGGTGCCGGAGCGACCCGCGACGGAGCGGCGATCTCGGCCAGCTCGCAAACCGAACTGGCATTGGCACTGGTCGGCACTGGCTTCGGCTATCGCGCCGAAACCCGGCGTCAACAAGCCGAGTTCCTGACCGAACTCATCGCACGGGTCCGCGACATCCGACGACTCGGCTCCGCGGCCGTCGACCTGTGCATGGTGGCCTGCGGCCGTCTCGACGCCTACTACGAACTACACCTCAATGCCTGGGACGCCGCCGCGGGCGAGCTGATCGCCCGTGAAGCCGGCGCGCTCACGAGTGACTTCGACGGCGGAAGGGCCCGCCCCGAACAGCTGTTGGCCGCGGCACCCGGTGTCCATCAGGCAGTGCTCGCGGCAATTCGTTCCATCTGAGCGGCAATGCCCGTGATTCACCTCAGTTTTGAGGCATCATGTGTGGGTGGGAACCCGCATCCTGGCCGTGGAGGACGACGAACGCATCCGTTCGGCGGTGAAGCTCGCCCTCGAGGACGAGGGCTGGACCGTCGACGAAGCCGGGAGTGGCGAAGAGGCGATCGAGCTGTTCAACATCATCACGCCCGATGTCGTACTGATCGACATCATGTTGCCCGGCATCGATGGGTTCGAGCTGTGCCGCACCATCCGACGCACCAGTGACGTTCCGGTCGTGATGGTGACCGCGCGCAACGACACCCACGACATCGTCGCAGGCCTCGAAGCGGGCGCCGACGACTATCTCACGAAGCCGTTCGCCGCAAAAGAGTTGTCGGCACGAATCCGCGCCCTGCTGCGACGGATCCGCCCGTCGTCGCCCTCGCACGCTCGCCTCGTCTTCGGTGACCTCGAACTGATACCCGAAGAGGGCAAGGTGCTGCAGAGCGGACACGAGGTGCACCTCACCAAGACCGAATTCCGCCTGTTGTGCGAGCTCGCCGAGAACCCCGGCAAGGTGTTCAGCCGCGAAGCGCTGCTCGACAAGGTGTGGGGCTACGACTACTTCGGTGACGGACGCCTGGTCGACGTGCATGTCCGCCGGCTGCGTACCAAGGTCGAGCAGGACCCGGCGAACCCTCGCCACGTCGTCACGGTCCGCGGCCTCGGTTATCGTCTCCAGACGTGACCCCGAGGCCTCCCGTGGGTGACCGTTCGTGACCAGCAGCGCAACGGATCCCGAAGCACTCGACGGCTTCGGCGCCGTCTCGCTGGGGGAACCGACCAAGCGGGCATGGGGCCTGCGACGACGCATCATGCTGATCTTCACGATGGGCGCCCTGATGCTTTCGCTCTTCCTGGCGTTCATCACCTACGGCTTCACCCGTACCAGCGTCGTGCAGCAGCGCGACAACGACGCCAGGGCCGCCGCGCGTCGTAACGCCTCGATCGTCGTGGAAGCACTGCGCGGCAGCCCGGCCACAGCACAACCGGCCATGACGAGGCTCGAAGACCTCGGGGTTCAGCGTCCGCTGGTCTGGTACAACGAACTGTGGACCCCTGGACGTGCCGGCTACGACCAGAACCAACTCCCCCAGGCACTGGTCGACCGGGTGATCGCGGACGGAGTCGCGTCCCGCATGATCGTCAATGTCGAGAACGAGCCGAACATCGTCGTCGGGTATCAGCTCGCGACCTCCGACGCGGCCTACTTCGAGTTCTTCAGCCTCGACGAGGTCGACAACACCTTGCAGTCGGTCCGTCTCTCGCTGGTGCTCGGCGGCATGATCACCACTGCACTCGCGGTCCTGGCCGGGTCATTCGCCGCCCGTCGCGCCGTGAGACCGGTGGGCGTGGCGGCACAGGCCGCCAAGGCCATCGCCGGTGGACGCCTCGACACTCGCCTCGAACCCACCGAAGACCCCGATCTCAGCGTGCTGGCGAACTCGTTCAACGACATGGCCACCGCCCTGCAGAGTCGCATCGAGCGTGATGCGAGATTCGCGTCCGACGTCAGCCACGAGCTGCGGTCACCTCTGATGACGCTGTCGGCATCGGTCGAAGTGATGGACGCGCGACGCGACGAGATGCCCGAACGGGCCCAGGCGGCACTCGACCTGCTCAAGGGCGATGTCGTCCGGTTCCAGGGCCTCGTCGAGGACCTCCTCGAGATCAGCCGGTTCGATGCCGGAGCGGTACGCCTGCACATGGAAGAACTGATCGCGGCCGAGTTCGTGCGCCAAGCGGTCGGTGTCAGCAGCATGCCGCAGACGCCGATCGTGGTGTCGCCGCGCGCCGAGATGGTGCTCATCAACGGTGACCGCAGGCGCCTCGCCCGGGTCGTCGCCAACCTGATCGACAACGCACGCCTCCATGGCGGTGGATCACCGGAGATCTCGATCACGGAGGTCGATCCGCCTGACCAACCCGTGTCCGCGATCCGGATCGCGGTCGAGGACCACGGCACAGGTGTGCCCGAGAGTGAGCGAGGACTGATCTTCGAGCGGTTCGCGCGGGGCGGCGTCGCCGGGCGGCGCGCATCGAGCGATGGTGCAGGGCTCGGACTCGCTCTCGTCGACGAACATGTACGTATGCACGGTGGACGGGTATGGATCGAGGATCGGCTCGATGGCGAACCGGGAGCGCGGTTCGTGATCGAGCTCCCAGCTGAGGAGCTCGACGAATGATGGCCAAGCGTGTGCTCCTCATCGCAGCCGTGGTGTTCGCACTCGGCGCCTGTGGCATCCCGACCGATTCGGCACCGCGTGATCTTCCCGAAGACGAACGCAGCCTGGCGATCGCCGGCAGCTCATCGGGATCAGACGCTTTCGGCGCCGACCGGATCTATCTCGTCGCACCCGGCGAGGAGCGCCTGTTGCGCTCGGTCCCACGCGATGCCGCCCAGCGGGAGGACCTCATCAGAATCTTGCTGCTGGGGCCGAACGACGACGAGATCGCGGCGCAGTACAGCTCGTTCATCCCGCCGTCGACCGAACTGATCTCCGCCCGCTCGAAAGGGCAGATCCTGATCCTCGACCTCACCGACGAACTGTCGGATCTCACCGGCCAAAGCCTGTCCCAGGCGATCGCCCAGATCGTGTACACGGCCACCGAGATCGAAGGCGTCGAGTCCGTGCAACTCGTGATCAACGGTGAGGAAGTGGCATGGCCGAAGCCGGACGGTGACACCACTTCGGACCCGTTGCGGATCTACGACTATCCGGGTTTCGTGCAGACAGCCCAGCCTGCGTATCCGGCCCTGCCGGCAGGGGTCTGACGGCTGGGCGACGCCGGCTCAGGCGAAGAAGACCTGGGCGACGTCGTCGAACAACGACAGGTCGAGCTGACGGGTGCGCCCCGCCACCTGCGACAGGGGAACCTCGACGATTCGATCGGCCTGCAGCGCGACCATCTGCCCCCACGCGCCCCGGTGAACCGCATCGATCGCTTCCACACCGAAACGAGTCGAGAGCACACGGTCGGCCGCGGTCGGCGTTCCGCCTCGTTGGACATGTCCGAGCAGCACCGGTCGGGTCTCGAAACCGGTACGGGCACGAATCTCCTGTGCGACGAGCGCACCGATGCCGCCGAGTTGGATGTGACCGAACTGGTCGACCTCGCGGTCGGCGACCTCGATGGTGCCGGGAAGCGGCAGCGCCCCCTCGGCGACCACCACGATCGACGCGAACCGGCCACGCTGATGCCGCCGGGTGATGCGATCGCACACCTCTTCGATGTTGAAGGGACGCTCGGGGATCATCACGACCGTTGCGCCGCCCGCGATCCCTGCGTGCGTGGCGATCCATCCGCTGTGCCGACCCATGACCTCGACCACCATCACCCTGTCGTGGCTCTCGGCAGTGGTGTGCAGACGGTCGATCGCGTCGGTCGCGATCTGGACCGCCGTGTTGAATCCGAACGTGACCTCGGTTCCCTCGATGTCGTTGTCGATCGTCTTCGGGATACCCACGATCGGGATGCCCCGCTCGGTGTACAACTTGTTCGCGACGCTGAGTGACCCGTTGCCACCGATGACGATCAGCCCGTCGATGCCCATGTCGGACATCGTGGCCTCGACCTGATCGACGCCCTCGGGCCGGTCGAATGGGCTGCCGCGTCTGGTTCCGAGCACCGTGCCGCCGCGCGGGAGCAGGCCGCGCATCGTCTCGATGGTGAGCGGGGTCGTACGGCGATCCATGACGCCGTCCCACGCGTCGCGGAATCCCACGATCTCGTCGCCGTAGTAACGCTCGCCTTTGCGTACGACGGCGCGCAGCACGGCGTTGAGGCCCGGGCAGTCTCCGCCACCGGTCAACACTCCGACTCGCACGAACGGGGATACTACGAGACGAAGCCGCCACTGCAAACGCTTACAGCACTCCACGTCGCTTTCGAGAGACATGGCGGAGCTGCTAGGAAATGATTCGTGGCTTGGGATGCATCTCGTCCGGTTCCGTGGCAGCGGATGTTCCGTGAATGGTTGTTGTACGTCGGCATCATGGGCGTGCTGTTCGTCCTGTTCTTCCGTTCGACCCCACTTGCGGGCATCATCCTCGGGCTCCTGGTCAGTGGCCCCTTGTACCTGGGTTTCGGCTACGTCCTCGCCAAGTTCGGCTATCAGCGCAAGAGCCTCAGAGAACTCCGCGCGGAGGCACCGACGCGAGGCTCCAAGTCGACCACCACGGCGCCCGAGGTCAACTCACCACGCCCGAAGCCGGCACCCACCAGCCGAACGGGCGGTGGCGACAGCAGGAACCACAAGCGGCGTCGCTGAGCCGATGTCGGATACGGTCACGACCGTGAGCAACGACACCTGCGTGGTCGCGATCGACGCCGGCACCACCGGTGTTCGCAGCAGGGCCGTGTTCGTCGATGGGCGCCCCGCCGTATCCGCGTACCGCGAGTTCGCTCAGCACTTTCCGCAGCCCGGGTGGGTCGAGCACGATGCCGAGGAGATCTGGGCGGCGGCCGTCGCCACGTTGTGCGAGGTGGTCGACGAGGTGGGACGCGAGTCGGTCGCTGCGATCGGCATCACGAATCAGCGCGAGACCGTTGTCGCCTGGAGCCGGTCGACGGGCGTGCCGTACGGCAACGCAATCGTGTGGCAGGACCGCCGTACCGCAGCACGCTGCGACCAGCTCGCCGACGAAGGCCATCTCGATCTGGTCCGCTCCCAAACCGGCCTGGTACTCGACCCCTATTTCAGCGGCACCAAGTTCGAATGGATGCTTCACCACCGCGACATTCCCGTCGACGCCGATCTCGCGCTCGGCACGATCGACACGTGGCTGATCTGGCATCTGACCGGTGGCAGCGTCCACGCCACCGACGTCACCAACGCCAGCCGCACGATGCTCTACGACATCGTCGAACGACGGTGGAGCCCCGAGCTCTGCGCCTTGCTCGACATTCCGATCGCGGCGCTTCCAGAGGTGCACCCGTCGAGCGGTCGGTTCGGTGTCACAGCCGAGACGAGCGCCGTGCCGGCGGGAATCCCGGTCAGCGGAGTCGCCGGAGATCAACAGGCGGCCCTGTTCGGACAGGCCTGCTTCGAGCCGGGCATGGCCAAGAACACCTACGGGACCGGCAGCTTCGTGCTACTCAATGTCGGATCGACCTGTCCGGCGCCGACACCCGGCATGCTCACGACGATCGCCTGGGAACTCGCCGACGGAACCGTCGCGTACGCCCTGGAAGGTGCGATCTTCGTCACCGGCGCCGCGATCCAATGGCTGCGTGACGGCATCAACATCATCGACGACGCCGCCCAGACCGGACCGTTGGCCCAGAGCGTTCAGGACAGCGGCGGTGTGTACGTCGTGCCGGCATTCACCGGGCTGGGCTCACCGTGGTGGGACCCGTATGCCCGCGGGACCATCGTCGGGATCACCCGTGGCACCACCAGGGCTCACATCACGAGGGCCGTGGTCGAGGCGATGGCATATCAAACCCGCGATGTCGTCGACGCGATGGTGGCGGCGAGCGGTACTCCGATCACCGACCTGCGTGTCGACGGCGGAGCGTCGGTCATGGACTTCATGTTGCAGATGCAGGCAGATCAACTCGGCGCCACCGTGCGCCGACCGGTAGATCAGGAGACGACCGCTCTGGGCGCAGCGTTCCTGGCCGGCCTGGCCGAAGGTGTCTGGCCGGACCTCGACGCGATTCAGTCCACTTGGCAGCTCGACGCGACCTTCGAGCCCGAACCAGACCGGACGTTCACCGATCTGGCACACGCGCAGTGGTTGCGGGCCGTCGAGCGATCCCGAGGTTGGGCGACCGACTAGCGACGAGATCCGCTCAGCCGAAGAGCGAGTCAGCGATCCGCACGAAGAGGTCGAGGCGTACTCGTTCGCGTTCGTGCACCGGGCGGCCTTCTCGTCCTGCCGCGACCCACATCCCCACCGCCGGCAGATCTGCCCAGAACATGTCGCCCGCGGCGGTGTGGGATCCGCCGAGATGGCTGCTGCCGGAGATCAGCGAGGTGACCCAGTCAGCCGAAGGTGCCGCGCCGCACGTAGCGACGGCTTCACCGGCCCGAACCACCATCACCCAATCGGATTCGGTGAGCCGTTGCACCCCTTCGGCGAACGCCTCGAGCCGATTCCCGGGATCGGTCTCGGCAACCTCGGCGGCCACGGACAGAGCGATCAGCCCACCGTCGGAATGATCGCCGGCGATCGGTCGCACGTGCTCGACGGCGACACCGTCGATCGCATGCACCTCGTTGACCATCAGGTCGACGAGTTCTGCGTCGGGCAACGCGACGACCAGTTCGTCGATGACCCGACCTCCACCGACCTCGAGGATCTCGATGCCGAGGACGTCACCGCGGACGGCACCGATACGGCTGGCGACCTGTCCGAGCGCTCCGGGACGGTCGGGCAACCAGACTCGGACGATCACCGTATGCACGGGTTCGAGCGTAGACATGACGTGTTGCGAGGGCGTTTCGTGGCCGTGAACGACGCGACGGTCAGCCGAGCTTGGTCAACCCGCGACGCAGGTTGCGCAACGCCTGCTGGATGCGCTTCTCGTTCTCGATCAGTGCAAAGCGGGCGAAACCCTCGCCGCCGGGGCCGAAACCGACACCGGGGGACAGCGCTACGTCGCACTCGTTGACGATCATCGAACAAAACTCGACCGAGGTCATCTCGGCGTAGGGCTCGGGAATCGGCGCCCACACGAACATCGTGCCACCGGGCTTGGGAACATCCCATCCGATACGCGCCAAGCCCTCGATGAGTGCGTCGCACCGACGCTCGTAGGTCGCACAGATCTCTTTGGGGAAATCGGAGGCTTCGTTGAGCGTGACCGTCGACGCGATCTGCACCGGTTGGAACATGCCGTAGTCGAGATAGCTCTTCAGCTTGACGAGCGCCTGCACGACCTCGGCGTTGCCCAGCATGAAAGCACTGCGCCAGCCCGCCATCGAGAAACTCTTGGTCATCGAGTACTGCTCGACGGCGACCTCCTTGGCACCCTCGGCTTGCAGGATGCTGGGCGGCTTGACCCCGTTGAAGCCGACATCGGCGTAGGCGAAGTCGTGCACGACGATCATGTCGCGCTCGCGGCAGAAGTCGACCACCCGCTGCATGAACGCCAGGTCGACGCTCGCACCGGTGGGGTTGTGCGGAAACGAGATCACGAGGACGCGCGGCTTGGGCCAGCCGACGTCGTAGGCAGTGTGCAAGCTCTCGAAGAAGTCCTCCGCGAAGTTCTCACGCGCCTCCGGATGGCTGAGCCCCCTGATCGGGACCTGGCGCAGATCGGCGCCGGCGAACAGTGGCCCGTACATGTGGATCGGGTAGCTGGGCGTGGGCACGATCGCAGCGTCCCCGCGATCGAGCAGCACCCACATCAAGTGGCTGAAGCCCTCCTTCGAGCCAATCGTGTTGGTGATCTCGAGTTCGGGGTCGAGATCGACGTCCCACGTCTTCTTGTAGTAGCCGGCGATCGCCTCGCGCAGTTTGGGGATGCCGCGACTGAGTGAGTAGCGATGGTTGCGCGGATTCTGGGCGGCCTCCGCAAGTTTGCGTACGGCGATGTCGGGCGACGGGATGTCGGGGTTGCCAAATCCCAGGTCGATGACGTCTGCCCCGTTGCGACGTGCCTCGATCTTCAGGTTGTTGATGATCGTGAACACGTACGGGGGCAGATTCTCGATGCGCCGGAACTCCATGGCAATGGACGATATCGGTTGGTGTGCGATGATTCCGCGATGAGTAAACAGCCCTCCGAGGGGTGCATCTTCGTCGTGATCGAGATCCCGCGCGGCAGCCGCAACAAGTACGAGATCGACCACGAGGGCGGTCGCGTCTTCCTCGACCGGCGGCTTTTCACGGCGACGACCTATCCGGCTGACTACGGTTTCGTGCCCGACACGCTGGCCGGCGACGGCGATCCGCTCGACGCGCTGGTGTTACTCGAAGACCCCGTCTACCCCGGCGTCTGGGTCGAGGCGCGACCGGTCGGCGTGCTGTACATGCGCGACGAGGCAGGCGAGGACGCGAAGCTGATCTGTGTCCCTCCGAAAGAGCCACGGTGGGCAAGTGTGAACGACATCACCGACCTGACACCGCAGTTGCGCGCCGAGATCCAGCATTTCTTCGAGGTGTACAAGGCGCTCGAACCGAACAAGTACTCGTCGACCACCGGTATGGGCGGGCGCGACGAGGCGTGGCGCGAAATCGAGACGGCGAGGGCCAACTACCCGGGTTCGTGAGCGCGGTGGAGCAGCGCGGCGCCCACGGCGCCCGCTCGCTCTTGCCATGACGCGAACTCGATCGCCGGCAAAGCGCGCAGGTCGGGTTGGTAGATCAGCTCACCAAACCACCGCCGGATCGGACCGAGGTACAGATCGGCACCCATCGCGAGCCCGCCACCGAGCACGAACATCTCGGGGTCGAGCGCATTCGTGAGGTTGACGAGACCGATCGCCACCCAACGCCCGAAGTCGTCGATGACTGCGAGCGCGTCGATGTCACCCTCGCGAGCTGCCTGTTGCACCATCTCGCCCCGCACCGCCTCGGGATCACCGCCGGCGATGTCGAGCACCCGGCTCACTCGACCGCCGACCGCCGCCTCACGCGCCAGTCGAGCCAGGCCCGATCCGGATGCGTAGCGCTCCCAACAGCCACGACGACCGCACGGGCAGGGGGGCCCGGACGGATCGACCACCATGTGCCCGTATTCACCGGCGAACCCGTTGCGGCCACGCTGCAGGCGACCTCCGGCGACCAGGCCACCGCCGATGCCGGTTCCCAGCGTCACGAGCACCATGTCGGATGCTCCCCGGCCGGCGCCGTACATCCACTCGGCGACCGCAGCACAGGTCGCGTCGTTGTCGACGTGTACCGGCCGGTCGACCCGAGCGCCGAGCAATCCGGCGACATCGAAATCGGCCACGCCATCGAGGTTCGGTGCGGCCCGCAGGACGCCGTCGCGCGTCACGAGACCGGGGACTCCCACGCCGACGTCGTCGAACGGGCCGAGCGCGCCAGCGAGCTCGGCGAGTGTGTCGATCAGAGCCGGAAGGCTGCCATCACCGCGCGGCGTGGGTCGGCGTTGTTCGGCGACGACATGGCCGTGCTCGTCGAGTGCGACACCAAGGCACTTCGTTCCGCCGACGTCGATGCCGACGAAGCGACGTACCGGGGTGCTCACGTTTCAGCGAACGCTTTCAGTTCCTTGATCGCGTTGAGAATGCGCCGCTCGGCGCGCCGCTTGACGAACCCGGGCAACGGAACCACCAGCTCGATCGCGAGGTCGTACTGGACGTGCGTTCCGCCTTCAGGCGTCGGTTGAAATTTGAAGGCGCCGTCGATCGAGCGTTGGATGTCACCCTTGATCATCGACCAGGCCAGCACGTTGGGTGCTTCGGCGTAATCGTACGACAGCGTGTAGTGCGTGCTGCGTCCCAATGCCGAGGTACGGAACTCGACCTGGCTCGGGCGGCCTTCGTCGTCGCGGCTGGCGATCACGACATCTTTCACGTCGTGCGTCCACACCGGGTACTTCTCGAGATCGGTGGCGATCGCCCACACCTGTTCGAGTGGTGCCGCAATGGTCACGGTCTCAGTCGCGGTCTCAGCCATGGTCTGCATTCTGCCTGATTTCCTCACTCGAATTGGGGACGTCCGCGCGGGTTGCGAAGTTGCCGTGGTACACCGCCCACAAACCGTTCAGCCCGAAACCGAGCATCGGCACGAGGAAGCCGACGGCCAGCGACGAGCCGGGATTGCCGTCAGGACCGTTGGGACGGGCCAGCGTGGTGGCGATGGCGATCACGAACTGCACCACCAACGTGAGGTTCATGGTGCGTCGAACGGGTGACGGGATGGCGTCGCCCATCAACATGTACAACTGTGTCACCGCGATCTCGTCCGACCTGCTGCGTTGCACCGCGATCCAGTACGACCAGATGAATGCGAACACCCCGATCGCGAACAGCAGCATCGCCGTCGCCGCCCCGATCCATTGCGCTGTGGTCGAGAACACGGTCGCCGCGTACGCGGCGGTGACTGCGAAGACGGCGGTGAGCACCAGGTTCACCTGGACGATCGCGTCGCGTGCGGTCACATCGCCCAGGTTAGGCGCTGATTTCGAGTGCCGCGCCGAGACGTGCCGCCAACACGTCGTACGAGAAGTCGATCTCGGCGCGACGGCGCGAGGCGATCGACATGCGATGCCGCAGATCTGGGTCGTCGAGCAGTGTCGTGAAGGCCGCCACCGTGTCGGGTACCGCTGACGCCGGGTTGTCGGGGCGGCGGATGACGATGCCGGTCTCACCGTCGCCGACCGCCTCGGCGGCTCCCCCGCTGTCGCCGGCGACCTGGGGCACGCCACAGGCGGCCGCCTCGACGAACACGATGCCGAAGCCTTCCTGTTCGAGCCCACCCCATCTGTTGCGGCACAGCATGGTGAAGACGTCGGCGCAGCCGTAGAGGCGTGGCAAATCGTCGTGTGGGACCCGACCCAGGAACTGGACGGGAGCGTCGAGCTCGGCGGCGAGTTTGCGAAGCCGGTCCTCGTCGCGGCCGCGACCGGCGATGGCAAGCACCAGATCGGGGTGAGTGGCGCGCATCTGGGCGACCGCTCGAATCGCCGTGTCGAACCCCTTGCGCGGCACCAGTCGCGAGACGCCGACGATCACCTGGCCGTCGACCGGCAGACCGAGGTCGCTTCGTGCCAAGCGGCGTTCGGCGTCGTCGAGCGGGCGGAAACGAGACGTGTCGACGCCCGGTGGTACCACCGTGGTCGGGAGTGCACGACCAGCGGCTCGATCGGCCTCGGCTGCCGGATACCGGCCGGCAGCAATGATGTGCCGGGCGTTGCGCAAGACGTACGCCAGCCCTTGCCTGCTGCCCGGCAGGCGCCCCGGCACCGTGACCTCGGCGCCGTGCAAGACGACGTCGTACGGCAGGTCGAGCGATGGACCGATCAACCCGAGCGGTACCGCAGGATCGAGCACCACCAGTTCCGCACCGAAATCTGCCGCCATCTCGTTGACGCGCCGCACCATCAGGGGATGCGGCAGCAACACCGGTTCTCGGACACGCTCGATACGGAACGCCTGCTCGGCGTCGAACTCTGCGGTGCCGGCATATGGGCTGGTGAGCACGGCGAACTGGTCGGCAGGGAGCCGGCGCCACCACTCCCAGAGCAATGATTGGATACCACCGATCTTGGGTGGAAAGTCGTTGGTGACGAGGAGATGCTTCATCGAACGCTCACCTGCGCGAGGCGTTGCGCCGCCCACTCGGCATGTTCGCGAAGGATCGGGTCGGTGTGGGTTCGGTATCGATCGATGACGCTGCGCGTCCGAGGATCGGACAGGTCACCGCGGTTGCCCAGCACGATCAATGCGTTGCGACGCCACCACACAGGGTCCCGATTCGCGAGATACCAGCGGCCATGTCGGTCGATGAGTTGTTCGTCGGTCGATTCGAGCAGATCGAGCACATCGACCCACGCCTGTACCGGCTCGCCGCCCGATGACACCGAGAGGTCGACGCGATGTTTGTTGCCCAACCGCACGGCAGGAGGGCACACCTCCTGGCAGTCGTCGCAGCCGTAGAGCCGATCGTCGAGCGCTTCTCGGAACTGGACGGGAAACGAGCCTGGCTGTTGAACGAGCCAGGCGAGACACCTGTTCGCGTCGACGACGCCGGGTGCGACGATCGCACCGGTGGGGCAACCATCGATACAACGTCGGCAGGTTCCGCAGCCGTCGTCGACCGGCCGGCCCACCGGGAACTCGGCAGTGGTGACGATCGAGCCGAGCACGAAGAAGCTGCCGGCGCCGGGGAGCAGGATGTTGGCGTTCTTGCCGAACCAGCCCAGGCCACCGAGGTAGGCCACTTCGCGATCGACGATCGAGTTGTCGTCGGCGAATGCCACCGCGCGATGGTCGGCACGCCGAAGACGAATCGCGATCGCTCGCAACCCGGCCCGCAAGGGCGCATAGTGGTCGACCCAGGCGTAGCGCCCGACCCTTGCTTGGACACCCTCGGGGCGCTCGGGCTCTTCGTCGGCACGATACGGGCGGGCGGCCACGATGATCGAGCGAGCATTTGCCACCGCCCGGAGCGGGTCGGTCGAACGCTCGGGGTTGCGATACGTGAACCCCATGCCGGCATGAAGCCCGGCGGCCTTGCGCTCGTTGAGCGCCGTTCGTGCTCGTTCGAGCACTGCGACCGGGGCAACGCCGACATGATCGATGCCGTGCAGGGACGCGAGTTCGGTGACCTCGTCCCACGAAGGCAGCGGATCCGGGCGTCGCACCCGACCAGCGTACGGGCACTTCGCGAGCCGTCGGTACATCGGCAACCGGGGCTCGACAGGGTCATCCGGCGACGCGGAACTTCAGATCGGGGACGAGACCGGCGTTGCCGAACATGCGCACCACCCTGGCCTGCTCGAGGTCGAGCACCAGCGTGTCGTGTTCGGGCTCGACGGCGTCGTCACGTAGGAGGAACGTGACCACACAGTCGGCACAGGCCGAAGTGCACTGCATGGAACAGTCGTCGCAAGAGATCGTGAGACTGCGCTCGGGCGTCTGGTTCATGTGGTCATCGTGACGAGGGGGTGTCACACTCGTGACATGAAGAACCGTCAGTTCGACCTCGTCGTGTTCGGCGCAACCAGTTTCGTGGGTCAGATCTTGACCCGGCGCCTCGTCGAGCGGATCGGAGCGAACGGCGACATCCGGTGGGCGATCGCAGGACGAAATGCCGGCAAGCTCCGCGAGGTCGCTGCCGACACCGGCGCCGATGTCGAGCAGATCGTGGCCGACGCCGCCGACACGGAGGCGATGCGGGCACTCGCCGAGTGCACCAAGGTGGTCGTGTCGACCGTCGGCCCATACGCACTGTATGGCTCACCGCTCGTGGCCGCAGTTGCCGAAGCGGGTACCGACTATTGCGACCTCACCGGCGAGCCGCAGTGGATGCTCTCCATGATCGACGCCCACCAGGACACAGCCGCCGCCAGCGGAGCGCGCGTGGTGCACGCGTGTGGCTTCGATTCGATCCCATCCGATCTCGGTGTCTGGTTCACCCAACAGCAGGCGATCGAGCGTTTCGGCGAGCCCTGTGCCTCGATCTCGCTGCGGGTGAAGTCTCTGAAGGGCGGAGCCAGCGGCGGAACGATCGCCAGCATGTTGAACGTGGTCGAAGAAGTCCGCCACGACCACGATCTGCGCAAGATTCTCGCCAATCCGTACGCGTTGGCTCCGGCCGACATGCGCACCGGGCCCCGTCAGCCGAACGTGACGCGGCCTCGCCCCGACGCCGCGTCGGGCGAGTGGGTCGCCCCGTTCGTCATGGCCGCAGCCAACACGCGGATCGTGCAACGTAGCCACGCCCTGCTGGGCAGGCCGTGGGGCGACGACTTCGAATACGACGAGGCCATGCTGGTGGGCGGTGGACCCGTCGGCGCGATGAAGGCGACAGCTGTCAGTGGCGGACTGGCGGGGTTCGCCGGCATGGCGATGCTCGGGCCCACGCGCCGGTTACTCGGACGCTTCCTGCCCGAACCTGGCGAGGGCCCGACGCCCGCCGCTCAAGAGGCCGGCCATTTCGATCTTCGTTTCTACGGACGAACCGCGGCCGGCGACCAGCTGGTGACCAAGGTGACCGGAGACCGCGACCCCGGGTATGGCTCGACGGCAAAGATGCTCGCCGAGACAGCCCTCGGGTTCCTCGAACTCGATCGCAACATCACCGCCGGTGGCTTCTGGACCCCGGCGACGGCATTCGGCGACCGCCTCATCGATCGGCTGGTCCAGCACGCGGGAATCACCTTCGACGTACTCGACCCCGACTGACGGCCGGCTCACTCGTCGAGGAACACCCGCAGGCTGCCTGCATAGTTGGCCACCCACACCTGACGGGTGTCGGGGTCGTAGGTGATGCCGACCGGGTGGACGCCGGAGTTGACGGTCTGCAGGACCGCCATGTCACTGGTGCGGACCTTGCTGACCGTGCCGTCCTGGTAGTTGACGACATACAGGCTCTCGCCGTCGTCGGACAGCGCCATCGAGCGGGTTTCGACCCCGGTGCTGGCGATGCCGACGACCGAGCCTGCCTGTAGATCGATCTTGCGTACCGAGTTCATGGTGTGGTTCGACACGAAGAGATAGCGATCATCGCTCGACAGCACCAGGTGGCGCGGGGTCGTGCCCGGGTCGGGAACGGTATTCACCACGTTCATGGACCGGAGGTCGATCACGTCGATCCGGGCCTCCCCCATCACGGTCACGTACGCGTAGCGGGAATCACTGCGGATCGCGATGCCCCGTGGATGGCGCCCCAGGTCGACCCGTCCGAGTTCCGTGTCGTTCGCCGTGTCGATGATCGACGCGTCGAAGCCGCACCAGTTGGATACGACGAGCCGTGACCCGTCTGGTGTGACCGCCAGGTACTTGGGGACAGCGCCGGTCGGCACCACCGCCACGATCTCGAAACTGGCGACGTCGATCTTGTAGACGAAGCTGTCGTCCCAACTGCCTCGATCGCAGCCGTCGTCGGCGACCGGGTCGTATCCGCTGCCGAACATCTTGTAGTTCGACACATAGACGTAGCGACCGTCGGGCGTGAACGCAGCCTCGACGGGTGATCCTTGGGCTATCACTCCCCCGGCGATGCCGAATGCCGCGAGGTCGACCTCGTCGGGGATCGTGGCGACCTTGTTGCCGGACCGGTCGTAGACGGCGACATTGTGCCGATACATCATGTTCTGGGCGAAGAAGAGCCCGTCGCCGGAGGCCACGATGCTCTTGGGCTGCAGGTCGGCATCCTGCACGATGAACGCGTCGACGAGCCGTCGTTCACTCGACGTCTTCCCGTCGGCGGGAGCGAGCGGCGCCACCGTCGTGGTGGTCGTCGGCATGCCTGTGGTCGTCGACGGAAGCGAATCGACGGTGTCCGCGGCTACATCATCATCCAACGCACCGCCGGTCACCGTGAGGTCGTCGACCGTGATATCAGGCGCACCCGGTGCGCTCGTCTCGATCGGCGGCGTCACATCGGTCGGGCTGTCTCGAGTCACGGCGATCGCCACGAGCACGGCCGTCATCGCGAGAAGCGGCCCGAGGACGACGAGTCGACGGTCGATCGAGCGAGGCTACCCGGAGCCGGTTGAGGCGATCCGGATCCCGATACGCTGGCTCGCCTACGTACACGGGATGTGGCGCAGCCTGGTAGCGCACCTGCTTTGGGAGCAGGGGGTCGGGAGTTCGAATCTCCCCATCCCGACCAACGTCTATTGCGCCTGCCGCTGGGCGGTGGCGACTCGCCGGACGCGAGGCACGACGGAATCCCTACTACCAGGGTCGTCGCGGCGTAGCTTCTGCC
>JAHEDX010000100.1 GCA_024641005.1 Acidimicrobiaceae bacterium | reverse complement strand
GGCACCGTCTCGATGTATCCGCTGACGTAGCGGGCGGGGATACCGAGAGAACGCAGGCAGCCGATCGCGAGATGGGCGAAATCCTGGCAGACACCTCGCCGGGCGGCGAGCACCACGTCGAGTGGTGTCGCGACGTTCGAGAAATGCGGATCGAACTCGAAATGACGGAAGATGTGATCGCACAATGCGCGCGTCGCATCGACGATCGGCCGCTCCGGTGGGAACGCTTCTCTCGCGATCGGCCCGAGAGCCGGCGCCAGGCCGGCGACATCGACCAGCGACGATGCCGAGCGGAACGATCCGATCTCGATGGCGAGTTCGCCCTCGGCCGATGCTGCCAACTCGACGACCCGTTCCCATGGCGTGTCATCGGTGGGCTCGTCCCGCTGTGTGACCTCGACCACGCTGACGGCCTCGACTGCCATCTCCGTGTGCGGTTCGTGCAGACCGAACTGATTGACGAGATTGCCGAACGCATCGAGGTACGAATCCCACTCGGACGCCGCCGGCACCAGCGAGACGTCCGACTCGTGGATCACCTGGTACTCGGTCGGCCGTGGTACGAGGCAGGCAACCGAGTAGCCGTCGGTCATCGTGGCGCCGTATCTGTACGAGGTTCGATGCGTGACCCTGTAGGTGCGGGTCGTCATGGCAGTTCCCGGGTGGGCTGCATCACGATCGGGTTCACCGGGGTCGAGAACCAGCGACCGACCACCCGGTTGCCGGCCTCCACGACGAGTTGACGCAACTCGGGCACCATCAGCGCAACGGGCTGTGTCAACGTGTCGCGCGCCGCCTCGACAAATCGTTGACCCAACGCCGGCTCGCCGTCAGACGAGTGCTGTGCCAGACGCTCGATCGACGCAGCCAGAGATCTGGGGTTCGAGGCATCGTTCACCACGAGGTTCAACGCCGCAGCGACCTCGACGTCGCTGCGATAGCGACGCCGGTATGCGACCAGGCTGTCGTTCGCCGCGAGCAACACCTCGACGGCCGCCGCATCGACCTCCGCACGTGTCAGGGAGTCGTCGCTCGTCGGATCGAGCGCGCCTTCGATCAGATCGAGCACGACCAGGCATCGCTCCAGCCGCCGACCGGTGTCACCGATCCGCCAGGCCGGGCCACGAACCGTGCTCTCCTGCCACAATCCGGCGAGTGCCGCGAAGTCGGCCAGGATCGCGTCGAGATCATCGACCATCGTCAGGTGTTGCTGTAGCGCCGATCGCAGTTCGGCAAGGTGCGACAACACCCGACCGGTGGTGACCGAGAGGAACTCGCGAACCGTGCTGGCCTCGGTGAGCAGCGCGACGATCTCGCGGGCGACCGCATCGCCCACCATCGACAGTTCACGGTGCAACAGGTCGAGATCGATGGACGGCGTCGCCCCGAGCACGGTCGACGAGTCCCGGCGGACCGTCGCAGTGATGCGACGCGCCCGATCTGCCCACGCTCCGCCGTGCATGGTGATCAGACCGGGGTCTTGTTCGATGCGAGACGAGATCACGCGCATCGTGCGGGCCATGGCCTCGGCACGTTCCGCAGCGCGGTTGGTCCAGTACAGGGCATCCGCTGCCCGGGTGGGTACCGATCGACCGAAGTCGACCTGAGGGAGACGATGACCGACAGTCGGCGCAACCGTGTGGCCCAGCACCCAGATGTCCTTGACCGTGCACGCCGTGGGCTGACGCGGATCGTCACCAGGGGCGAGCACTCGTCCTGAACCGCCCGGCAGGACCGAGATCGTCTCACCGTCGCTGACCGCGAACAGGCGCAGCACCACCGCGGCGTGATCGACGTCGGGGGCCACCGACCCCGCAGCAAGAGGCAGACGAACCAACGGTCGAGTCGGGTCGGTCAGCCGGGCGAGGGACTGCTCCATGGGCCGCAACCGTTCGATCGCCGCGTCGAGCAGCGGTTGCACCCCGTCGGCCTCGAGGGCGCCAGATCCGTGAGCGTTCGCCAAGGTGACGCCACCCGACCGCACCGCCTGCAGCAGGCCGGGTACACCGACCGAGCCGTGCGCAGCGATCTCGAGAGGGTCGACGGTGGAATCCTCGAGGCGGCGGTACAGCAGGTCGACCGGCTCGAGCCCATCGAGGGTGCGGAGCCAGACCCTGCGTTGCCGAACCACGAGGTCGGCACCCTCGACGAGGTTGATGCCGAGCTGTACGGCGAGGAACGAATGATCGACGTATGACGGATGGTCGAGGCCGCCCGAGAACAGGACGATTCGTGGGCTCCGCACCGAGCTGGCCGACGCGAGCGCACGCCGCAGCGCCCCTGGGAAACGCGCCATCGACGCGACGTCGGTCTGTCCCATCACTTCGGGGACCACGCGCGACATCACGGACCTGTCGAGCAGTGCGTAGCCCAGACCTGGCGGAGCGTCCGTCAAGTCCTGCACGACCGACCAGACGCCGGAGGTGTCGAGCACGAGATCGACCGCGTACGTGGTCAACCAGCGCGCAGGGGCGGAGCCGACGGCATTGATGCGGTACCGATCGGTGGCGGCCAAGACCTCGGCGGGCACGATGCGCTCGCGCACGAGCCGACGGGCACCATACAGGTCGGCCAACACCAACTCGAGGGCCTCCATGCGTTCGGCGACGGCGAGCGACAGCCACCGGAACGTCGGAGCATCGAGTACGACCGGAATCGGGTCCACTCGCCAGGGCCGGCTCTCGACGGTGGCCAGACGGCCGTCGGCCCTCACCGGCAGATCGTGAACGAGGTGGCCGGCGCCTTCCGCAGCGAGCAGCCGGTCCGCCCTGGCCTGACGCGCCATCAACTGGTCTGGATCGACCAGTCGCGCCTGAAGATCGGCCGGGGCATGCAGCGGCGACCCGGAGTCGGTGATCATCGATGCCACGGACACAGCGTCTCACCCCTGAGAGCGCAGCACCAACCGTCGCAGGCGTCAGAGCGCTGAGGCGACATATCGATCGCGAATCGCGACATCGAGGCGGGCAATGGCTGCCTGGGTCGTCTCCATCGCCCGGTCGAGGTCGACCCCTTCGGTCACATCTGGGTGCGCTGCTCTGACGACGCCTTCGGTTCGATCGAGTTCCGCGAGTACCGCCTGGGGGCTCGGCAAACCGTCGAGCACGGTGCGGATGTCATCGAGACAGCCCTGCACCGAACGCGGGAACGCCGAGTACGACAGCAGGAATGTCACGACGGCGAGCCCGTCGATCGGCCCGCGAACGGCGCGCTGGTACATCTGTAGCGCCGACACCGAGCGCAGCACGCTCATCCAGCGAACCTGGTCGGTGACGAGTTCCTCGCGGTTCGCACCCTCGAGTTCGAGGATCGCTGCGGCCGCAACGCCCAGGACCCTGGTGGTCATGTCGGCACGCTCGACCAGGCGGCCGAGGCGCAGCATACGAAACTCGTTGGAACGGGTCATCGTCGACTCGAGGATGCCGTCGAGCCGGCGACTGACCTCGACGATGCGCACCAGGAAGCGGTCGCGCAACTGCCGTTCGACCGCCCCCGCCGCCGTCGCGTCGACGTAGTGGGTCAGCTGGTTGACCGCTTGCCATGCCTCGCGCGGCATGACCTCGCGTGTGGTTCGCAAGTTCTCACGTGCCATCGCCACGGTGCTGACGATGCTGCTGGGATTGGCACGGTCGGCCAGGAGGTACCGGACCACGGTCGTCTCGCCGGAGAGATCGTGTGGGGGAACGGTGATCGACGGGTCGGATCCGGTGAGTGCCGCCAGCGGCTCCCAGCGCAGCATCTCCTGGCTCGGGTAATCGACGACCAGGTCGTTGTAGGCCCGCACGATACGTGCGGTGTCCTCGGCTCGTTCGATGTAACGAGCCCCCCAGTACAGACGATCTGCGGTGCGCGCCAGCAGTTGCGCCATCAGACCGGACCCGCTTCGTACATGCCGTCGATGATCCACGTGTCCTTGCTGCCGCCACCCTGCGACGAGTTCACGATCAGTGAATCCTTCCGCAGGGCGACCCTGGTGAGCCCGCCCGGGGTCACATAGCTCCGGTCGCTCGTGAGCACGAACGGTCGCAAGTCGACGTGTCGTGGCTCGATACCGCCGTCTACGAGTGTCGGCACCGTCGAGAGGGCCAAGATCGGTTGGGCGACCCAGTTGCGCGGATCGGCCTCGATCGCCGCGACTGCCTGGTCGAGCTCGTCCCTGGTGGCACGATTTCCGATCAGGATGCCGTATCCGCCGCTTTCGTTGGCGGGCTTGATGACGAGATCACCGATGTTGTCGATCACGAAGCGGCGTTCGTCGTCGTACATCGTTCGATACGTCGGGACGTTGGCGATCAACGGTTCTTCACTCAGGTAGTAGCGGATGATGTCGGGAACCCAGGCATACACCACCTTGTCGTCCGCCACCCCCGCGCCGGGAGCGTTGGCCAGACCGACGTTGCCCGCCTTCCACGCCCGGATCAGACCCGGCACGCCCAGCATCGACTCGGGCAGGAAGACCTCCGGATCGAGGAACAGATCGTCGATACGGCGGTAGATCACATCGACGCGTTCGTGGCCGTCGATCGTCTTCATGTACACGCAATCGTCACTGTCGACGACCAGATCGGCTCCCTCCACGAGTTCGGCGCCCATCCGCTCGGCGAGGAACGAGTGCTCGAAGTACGCCGAGTTGAAGATGCCCGGGGTGAGGACGGCGAGTTGTGGATCGGCCACACCGTTGGGTGCGAGCGATGTGAGCAGTCGATTGAGTTCGTCGGTGTAACCGTCGACCGCCCTGATGCGTTGCCGTTCGAACAGCTCGGCGAAGGCGCGTTTGGCGACGCCACGGTTCTCGATGACATAGCTGACGCCCGAGGGAACCCGCAGGTTGTCCTCGAGCACATACATCTTGCCGTCGTCGTCGCGGACGAGGTCGGTGCCCGAGATGTGCGCCCACACGCCGTGCTTGGGGTGGATCCCTCGTAGCTGGGGGCGATAGTTCACCGATGCTGCGAGGAGATCGGCCGGAAACACTCCGTCGGCGATGATCCGTTGGTCGTTGTACAGATCGTCGATGAACATGTTGATCGCCCGAAGACGCTGCGACAGACCCGCTGCGATCTCGTCCCACTCGCTGCCGTCGATCACACGAGGAATGATGTCGAACGGCCAGGCGCGGTCGATGTTCTGTCCGTCCGAGTACACGGTGAACGTGATGCCCATCGTGAGGATGTCGAGCTCCGCGATGCGCTGTCGCGAGCGCAGCTCGGCCTCTCCGATCCGATCGATCAGCTGCATCAGCGCTGCGGCGACCGGTTGCGGCAGCCCGGACTCGTCGATCAGTTCATCCATGTCGGTCTGACCATATCCGCTTCGTCACGACGAGTCATGGGCGGCGTTGTTTGTTCACATTGCAGTCATATCGGGATCGACGGTCACCAGTGAGTGAGCGACCCGCACGTCGGCGGTCCGCTCAAGCGACCGTCTCATTCCCCAGCTCTCGGAGCGCCGAGCTGTTCACGACCACCAGCATGATCGTCGCGAGAGCGGCCGCGACACCGAGCATGATCAGGGCGGGGCCGCGGTCGGGGCCGACGCCGATCACCCGGCCGAGCGTGCCTGCCAGCGCACCACCCTCGCTCATCGCCGGGGCGGAGAGGTGGGCCCCGACCAGTCCGGCGCACGCGGCGCCGAACGGATACAGCATCTGCCCGATCACGTTTCGTAGTCCGAACACGCGGCCGTGCATGTTGGCGGGGACCTGCTCGTGGAACATCGTCGACACCGCAGCGTTGGCAACCGGAACGGTGGCCAACGCCAGCACCGTTCCAACCAGCAGCAGCACGAATGATGGTCGCACCGCAGCCACGACACAGGCGATCGCCATCATGCCGACCGCGGCGGCAACGGCGCTGACTCGCCTGGCCGGAACGCCACGTTTCCCCATCGCCAGGCTGACGGCGACCATGGTCGCTCCGCCCAGAGCGGGCACCAGACCAGCCCGAGCAACGCCGCCGAGTTCGATGGCGAGTGCGAAGAAGGCGAGGTTGAAGAACGCCATCACGAGGTTGATCGCGGCGATCGCTGCAAGCAGGGTCAGGAGCGCACGGCCAGGTCCGCGCAACCATGCGAACGTAGCCCGGTTCGATCCGTCGTCGTCATCCGACGGCTCGGCGACAGCGGAGAATGTTGTCAGTACCGTCGCCCCGGCCCCGATCATGAAGCTCACCAGGTCGACGATCAGGATCGCCTCGATCCCCCACCAGGCCACAATCGGCGTCGCGATCGCCGGGCCGAGCACGAGGGCGGCGGCGGGGCCGAGTTGCACCAGTCCGTTGGCGCGGTCGATCGCGTCCTGCTCGACGAGATGCGGGAGCGCAGCTTGATAGGCGGGCACCTGGAACGAGGTGCCGAGCCCGCCGGCGAGCCCGGCGAGCGCCAGATGCCAAGGCTGGAGGTCTCCGAACAGGGCGATCATGAGAGCGATCGCCGGCCCGATCGCGGCGGCGACGTCGGCCCAGATCATGACCGACCGCCGATCGAAGCGATCCGTGAAGCGCAGGAGCGGACTGGTCAGCAGGATCGGCAGTGTCTCGAAGGCCGTCAGCAACCCGAGCCACAACAGCGATCCGGTCGTGACGTACACGTAGACGGCGATCCCGATCCCTGACAGCGCCGACCCGACCGTCGAGATCGTCTGGCCGCTCCAGATCATCAGGAATCGTCGCCCGAGCGGCGGCCGTGGCGCTTCGGATGTCGTTTCGGATGGTGCTTCGGATGTCGTTTCGGACACCGAGTGTGGCGACTGAGGATGGTCGTCGATGATCGTCATGAATCATATTCAAACAGATTGAATACACATATTCAAGTGGACTGAACATATAGTGGCAACATGCCTGCCCAGGAGTGGATCCCCGTTCCCGACGTTCCCGACCAGATCGACGAGATGCTGCTCGACGATCTCGATCTGATCGAGGATCTGACTCACCCACTCCGCGGCCGGATCATCCATCGACTCCGGCATCCGCACTCGGTCGCCGAACTTGCCGCTGCGCTTGAAGTACCGGTCACCCGGCTGTACCACCACATCAACCGACTCGAGGAGATCGGCATGATCTCTGTCGTCGCGACCCGCCAGGCCGGCGCGCGCACCGAGCACCGGTACCGCAACGTCGCACTCGACTATCGGCTCGACGACACGGTCTTGGCGGCCAGCGACCCGGACACGGTCGCTCGGGCGATCGGTTCGCTGTTCGACGTCGCCCGCACCGAGTTCCAGCACGAGGTCGAAGCCGGAGCGCTGTCACCCGACACCGCTCGCGGGCAGGCCACGTTCCGCATCAGCGAGTTCAGTTTCGACCGGCGACAACGCGCGGAGTTCCTCGACCGCCTGCATGCCCTCCTGGAGGAATACGCACAGGCCGACGAAACAACCGACATCGGCAACCGCTGGCGGCTCTTCGTCGCCGGCTTTCCGCTGACGGACTGACCCGTAACGGAATGGTGTCAAGCACCATTCCGTTACGGGTCAGTCTCCGGTGGGGGGCTTGGGCTCTTTGGGGAGACCGAGCACGCGTTCGCCGACAATGTTGCGCTGGATCTGGCTGGTTCCGCCCCAGATCGTCTCGGAGCGAGAGAAGAAGAACGACGACATCATCGGGCTCACCGGGTAGCCCTCGCGACGGCGGTCGCGACCCGAACCCGGCCACGAACCCGACTCGGGCCCCACATCGATCAACATCGAATCGGCACCGAAGATGTCGAGCGAGAGCTCCATTGCCTGTTGGTGCATCTCCGACCAGAACATCTTGTTGGTCGCGCCGAGCGCAATCGTGCCCATGTCTTTGGACTTGTTGAGTGTCGACGTGAGGTTGCGCAGGCCGTTGATCTTGAGGATCTGAATCTTCGTGTAGTACTGCATCAGGCGCTGGCGAATGTCCGCGTCCTCGATGCGACCGTTGGCGGTGGCCGTTTCGCGCATCAGTCGGAACTCCTCCTCGAACCGGCGATAGCCGGTCGTCGCCGATTGGCCTCGCTCGAACGCCAGCGTGGAGTTGGCGACCTTCCAGCCGTTGTTCACGCCTCCGACGACATTGTCTTTCGGGCAGCGAGCGTTGTCGAAGAAGACCTCGCAGAACTCGGCGGTGCCATCGGGCTGGGTGATGCCGCGCACCTCGACCCCGTCCTGTTTCATCGGGACCAGCAAGTAGGTGATACCGGCATGCTTCTTGACATCGGGGTCGGTGCGAGTCAGCAGGAAGCAGTAGTCGGCGTGATGCCCCTGGGTGGTCCACACCTTTTGTCCATTGATGACCCATTCGTCGCCGTCGAGCACGGCGGTGGTCTTCAGGCTGGCGAGATCGGATCCCGAGTTGGGTTCGGAGAAGCCCTGGCACCAGCTGGTCTTGCCCTGGAGGATGCCGGGCAGGAACTGCTTCTTCTGTTCCTCGGTCCCCCACTGGAGCAGCGTCGGTCCGACCAGGGTGTCACCGAAGAAGTCACCGCGCATCGGGGCCTTGGCGCGCGCGAACTCCTCCGCGAGAGCAACGCCTTGCATGGTGGTCAGCCCTTTGCCGCCGTACTCGGCAGGCCAGGTGGCGCAGATCCAGCCACCTTCGAACAGTTTCTGCGGCCACGATGCGTTGAACCGCCTGCGCTCGTCGTCGCTCATCTCGAAGCCGTCGTCGAACCAGCCATCGGGCAGGTTGGCCTCGAGCCAGGCGCGAATCTCGATCCGGAAATCCTCAGCCTCGGCAGGGTACGTCAAGTCCATGCACCCATTCTGCCTCGCGACTTGACCCGCGGGTCAAGTCGCGAGTCCCAGGCGCCAGCAGGGTGACGAAACTCACTCCGGGCTCATGGGGTCCGACCCGTACCCAGCAGTCGAACCACAGGCGGATACCGAACGATGGATTCGCGACGGCGTCGGCGCCGTCGCCGCACACCCCGATTCAGCAGTCCCCGGCCCATCCGATCGCTGCGTCCAACAGTCGAATCCCGTCGGCAGTGGCGTCAGCGAGAGTCTGGTGGGACAGTGGCAGCGCCACACGACAGGACGCCGCCACGGATCCGTGACCGCTGGATGCCGTTCACACGGTGTTCACACCGGTCGAACGTCACGGTCATCTTGGGTGGGCAAGCTGCTGGTCGTGACACGGCCCGCTCCTGCAAGCACACTGCAGCGCCAGACGCTGCTGGATCCTCACCCCCTCGAGAATCTGACCCCTCAGGAGCGGGCCGTGTTGACGGTTCTGGAAGACAGTGTCGGTCGTGTGCTGAGCCGAGCGGAGATTGCCCGTCGCGCCGGCATCGCCGATCTCAGCGAACGCCGTTGTGACTCGTTGATCGTCGGGATCCGGCGCACGATCGGCGCCGACCGGATCCGGACAGTTCGACGCCGCGGCTGGATGCTGCTCGTCTGAGCACGCCGCACCCGCGACTCTCCGACCACCACCGTTTCCTGGCGGGAACCACCACTGCCGCAGCCCTTTCGAGCTGCGGCAGTGGCGCGTCCAGGCCGAGAACACCTCGGTGATCCGGCCACACGAACTGGTCACACAGACGAAACATCGGCAAGACAGGCTCGAAACCCCACCCTTCTACGGTGCGGCGCAACCCGGATGGCAATGAGGCCGCGCCGGGGGAACACCCCTACCAACCCCGACAATCCGAGGAGGACCTCGTGCGCAACAAACGTGCGCTTCGAATCATTTCCGGCCTGGGTGGCGCCGCAGCCATCGTCGCCATCGTCCCGTCCATCGCCCATGCCCAGGAGGTATCTGAGACCCAAGCGATTCTCGACAACATCTGGGTGTTCATCGCAGGATGCCTGGTGTTCTTCATGCAGGCAGGCTTCGCCCTCGTCGAAGCGGGTCTGACCCGAGCGAAGAACGTCGTCAACATTTTCGCCAAGAACCTCAGCGATGCCCTGATCGGGGTGCTCGCCTTCTTCGCCTGCGGTTACGCGTTCGCGTTCGGCAGCGGAGGCGGCAAGCTGATCGGCAGCGGGTCCTACTTCCTGAACGGCGAGGATCTCACGGCGTTCCCTGGCATGGACGACCCGACAGCGGTGCACCTCACCGTCGCCACCACCTTCTTCTTCCAGGTCGTGTTCGCCGCGACCGCGGTCACGATCGCCTCCGGGGCGATGGCCGAGCGGACGAAGTTCAGCGCCTACCTGGTCTTCAGCGCGATCATGACGGCGTTCATCTATCCGGTGGTCGTGCACTGGACCTGGGGCGGGGGCCTGATCGCCCAGATGAACATCGGTGATGCCGTCTACTCCGACTTCGCCGGCTCCGGCATCGTGCACATGACGGGTGGCATCGCTGCACTGATGGGCGCAGCATTCCTCGGACCCCGCATCGGCAAGTACGGCGCCGACGGTAGACCGCGGGCGATCCCGGGCCACAACATCCCCTTCGCGATTCTCGGTGTGTTCATCCTGTGGCTCGGCTGGTTCGGCTTCAACCCTGGTTCGGAGCTGATCGCCGATGCCTACGTGATGACAGTTGCCCTGAACACGATGCTGGCCGCCGCCGCCGGTGGTGTGGTGACGACGATCGTGATCTGGATGAAGGCAGGCAAGCCCGACCTCGCCATGATCGGCAACGGCGTGCTGGCCGGGCTCGTGGCGATCACCGCCCCCTGTGGTGCCGTCACTCCGCTCATGTCGGTCGTGATCGGTGCGATCGCCGGAGTGCTCGTGGTCTACTCGGTCTTCTTCTTCGACAGGGTCCACATCGACGACCCGGTCGGGGCGATCAGCGTGCACGGCGTGTGCGGTGCTTGGGGCGTGTTGTCCGTGGGCCTGTTCGCCAAGTACGACGACGTGTTCCTCGGCCGTGAGGATGCCGGGCTGTTCTACGGCGGCGGTTTGGACCAGTTGGCCATGCAACTCGTGATGGTCCTCGTGATCGCCGCTTGGGTGGCGGTGACCACGGCTGCAGCGTTCTTCATCCTCAAGAAGACGATCGGCCTGAGGGTCTCGGCGGAAGAAGAGATCGCCGGACTCGACGTCCTCGAGCACGGTCTGGCCGGCTACGCCGGCGACCTGGCCCATGTCTGAGCAACGGCAACCCCGACACGACGCGACAGCATCCGAAAGAGAGCAACCATGAAACTCATCACCGCAGTCGTCAAGCCGTTCAAGCTCGACGATGTCAAAGACGCCCTCAAAGCCGCCGGCATCGCCGGCATGACGGTCACCGAAGTCCGCGGATTCGGCCGCCAGG
>JAHEDX010000038.1 GCA_024641005.1 Acidimicrobiaceae bacterium | reverse complement strand
GACCTGTTGGGCAACTCGGCGACCACCGGGGCGGTGCTTGGCGCAGGGTTACGCGACCTGATGCGACGCCACGAGATGATCGGCTCGGTGCAGGGGAACGGCCTGTTCTGGGGCCTCGACCTCGTGAGCGACCGGGCCGGCCGGGTGCCCATCGCGTACGGCGATGCCAAACGGATCGCGACCCTGCTGCGCCGACGAGGCATCCTCGCCGGCATCACGGGCCGCTATTCCAACGTGCTGAAGATCCGGCCGCCGCTGGTGTTCGCCCCCGAACACGTCGACCATCTGCTCACCGAGATCGACGCCTTGTTCGTCGGTTTCGAGCAGCTCGGCGGCGAGGACGCTCGGGCCCTCGGCGCCGAGTGGTGAGCGCCTACAACACCCTGCCGGTGCGCTCGCGCTCGCTCTCGTCAGCGAGGTAGCCCGGGCACGCCGCCCTGGCCGCCCATCATCTGCTCGAGCTCGGACATGTCGGGCATGCCCCGCATCCCGCCGAGGCCGGGCAACCCGCCGCGCTTACCCTTCTTCCCGGCGCTCATCCCCATCTTTTTCATCATCTTCTGCATCTCGCCGAACTGCTTGACGAGCCGGCTGACCTCGCCGGGCTCGCGTCCCGAACCCCTTGCGATGCGTGCACGGCGGCTGCCGCTGATGATCTGCGGGCGAGCGCGTTCTTCGGCCGTCATCGAATGGATGATGGCCTCGATCGGCTTGAGGTCGTCGTCGCCGATCTTCGCGTTCTTCAGCTCTTTCGGCATGCCCGGCATCATCCCGAGGATGCCCGACAGCGGGCCCATCTTCTTGAGCGCCTGCATCTGTTCGAGGAAGTCGTCGAGCGTGAACTCGCCTTCCATCAGGCGGGCCGCCGCCTTTTCGGCCTGGTCGGCCTCGAACGCCTTCTCGGCCTGCTCGATCAAGGTGAGCATGTCACCCATACCGAGAATCCGTCCCGCCATGCGGTCGGGGTGGAACTGTTCGAACGCGTCGAGCTTTTCGCCGGTCGACGCGAACGCGATCGGGCGACCGATGACCTCCTTCACCGACAGAGCAGCGCCGCCGCGAGCGTCACCGTCGAGTTTCGAAAGGATGACACCGTCGATCTGGAGGGTGTGATGGAATGCCTCGGCTGTCTGTACGGCGTCCTGGCCGGTCATCGCATCGATGACCAAGAAGGTGTAGTCGGGCGAGACGGCGCCGGAGATCAGGCGAACCTGCTCCATCATCTCGGCATCGATCGACAAGCGACCGGCGGTGTCGACGATGACCACGTCGCGGCCCAGACGCTTGGCCTCCTCGACACCTTCGAACGCGGTGAGCACCGGGTCCTGCGGGTCGGAGAAGACCGGGACGTCCACCTGACGGCCGAGCGTGCGGAGCTGCTCGACGGCGGCCGGTCGCTGCAGGTCGGCACCGACCAGGAGCGGCTGGCGACCCTGTGACTTGAACCAATGAGCCAGCTTGCCGGTCGCTGTGGTCTTACCCGACCCCTGCAGGCCGGCCATCAAGATGACGGTGGGAGGCTTCGGCGCGTACTTGATGGCGAGCGTCTCGCCGCCGAGGATGCGGGTCAGTTCGTCGCTGACCGCCTTGACGACCTGCTGCCCCGGATCGAGCGCCTGTGATCGAGTCGCACCGATGGCGTGTTCGCGGATGCGATTGCACACCGAACGCACGACCGTGACGTTCACGTCGGCCTCGAGGAGCGCGGAGCGGATCTCCTTCATCACCTCGTCGACATCGGCCTCGGTGAGGCGGCCCTTGCCGCGAAGCCGCTTGACGATCCCGTCGAGCCGGTTGGAAAGATTGTCGAACATGCAGCGTCGAGGCTACCCCGCGGGTCCGGTCAGCCGACGCTGGTGATCGCGGTGACGGTGTCGCCGTCGACGGCGACATTGACCCGATTCACCGCGAAGTCCATCGTGACGGCGAGCGCTACGCCATCTTGCTCGACCACCCGGACGTCGGCTCCGAGCGCCTTCGCGTCAGCCGTGAAGTCGGCGAGTGACTTGCCGACAGACGACTCGAGCGCCGTGGTGTCGAAGAGTTCCGGCTCGGTGCCGGCGGCGTCCGGTGCGGGGTCGACGACGACGGGTGGGTCGACGGCCGGCATCGGCTCGGGCATCGGCAGGGGTGCGTCGATCGGTGGCGTCACCTGGATCATGAACTCGTCGGTGACTGCCGGCACGACGTGCCATCCACCGTCGGTGTCGATGAAGCGATACGCGGGAAGCAACCACACCGACCCGTCGACATCCCACGCCCACCACACGTCTGCTTCGACGCCGACCAGGGTCACGGTGATCGACTCTGGCTCGGGCGCCACGTCAGGGGGCAGGCTCTCGACGGGCAACGTCTCGATCGGCGGGCTCACCACCGGCAGGCTCTCGCCCGACGACGACTCGCCGGGCACGCCGGCTGCGGGCGGTTCTTCGGCAGGCATCGACGCCGGCGTCGCGTCCGGTGCCTGTTCTGCGACGCCGCTCTCGGCGACGCTGACCTGGAGGTCATCGGCCCTCGCGACATCGACAGCGACACCGCCGCCGTAGCCGCCGGCCCACATGGCGTTCTGATCATTGAGGCGGGCGATCGCTTCGTCGAGCCCGATCAAGGGGTACGGGCCCACCCGCTGGGGCTCGGCGAGCTGGCCGCTGGCGTACTGCATCTCGCCGCCGGCGCCGAATCCGAAGTCGAACCGGTTGGCGTCGAACAGGCCGTCGACCCGACGGTACGCCGACACGCTCGCGTACCACTCGTCGCCGTAGGTCTCGAACTGGTACGCGGCCGGGTCGGCACCGGTGGCGGCGATCATGTCGCGGGCTCGCTGCTCGGCTTCGGCGGCAGTGGGGACACCCTCCGGAGGTGTGGCCTCGGGGCAGGATTCGGTTTGGGTCCCGGTGCTGTCTACAGCGACGGCACAATCCACGGACGCGGAGCGGGTCGCCCAAGCGTTGTTGAAGTTCCAGGAGAGTTGAGCGTCTTCGTAGACCCACAGGGCCGGGGCCGACCCGTCGTCGGGTCCGACACGCCAGCT
This sequence comes from Acidimicrobiaceae bacterium, assembly GCA_024641005.1. GTDB lineage: Bacteria > Actinomycetota > Acidimicrobiia > Acidimicrobiales > Ilumatobacteraceae > Ilumatobacter. The sequence goes on along the minus strand of JAHEDX010000038.1, from coordinate 34,292 downwards.
CACCGAGTATCCGTCGTCGGTGCGGATCGGATCACCTTGGGCTCCGAGGGTTGCTGCGAGCGCGGCGACCTGCTCGGCGGTCACGGTGTTTCCCGCCTGGAAGACATAGCCGACGTCGTTGGCCGGTAACGCCGGCATGCCGTCGCCCACGACATAGTTCGCGATCCAGTACGGCATCATCATGTCGGACACCCGAGCGTCGGTGGCCACTTCGGCAGCCGCAGGGGTGGCGCCGCCGCCCGCACTCGTTATCTCGATCGGACGCGGCGCCATCAGACCGTCGTCGGTGACCGAGGGCACCGTTTCGTCGGGCTCGGAAGCCGACGAGCCGTCGGTACCGCCGCCACAGGCGGCAAGTGCGAACACGGCGACGAGCGCCGCAGGGATCATCCGTGATGAGAGACGCTTCATACCGATATGACGCTCGCCAGGGGCCCGCGGTTCCCGTTCCCGGAGGATTCTCGGGAAGGTGATCAGTAGGTGTCGAACAACGCCGACACGAACTCGGCCGGGTCGAAGGGCACCAGGTCGCCGATCTGCTCGCCGATGCCGACGAGCTTGATCGGAATTCCGAGCTCGGTCTCGATGGCGAACACGATGCCACCGCGCGCCGAACCGTCGAGCTTGGTCAGCACGACCCCGGTGACGTCGGTCGCCTCGCGGAACTCGCGGGCCTGCGCCAAGCCGTTCTGGCCGGTCGTTGCATCGATGACGAGCAACGTTTCGGTCACGGTGCCCGCACCCTTCTCGGCTACCCGACGGACCTTCTTGAGTTCCTCCATCAGGTTGGTCTTGGTGTGCAATCTGCCTGCCGTGTCGGCGAGAACGAGGTCGATCTGCTTCGCCGCCGCCCGCTCGACACCGTCGAAGATCACCGACGATGGGTCGCCGCCGTCGGCCCCCCGAACGAAGTCGACTCCCGACCGCTCGGCCCAGGTACCGAGCTGTTCGGCGGCAGCAGCCCGGAAGGTGTCACCGGCGGCCAACAACACCGAACGCCCACTGTCGACTTGTTGACGGGCGAGTTTGCCGATCGTGGTGGTCTTGCCGACCCCGTTCACCCCGACGAACATCCACACGTTCGGACACCCGGGCTCGAGCGTGTCGTCGAACCGGACCGTACGGTCCGAACCCTGCAGCCGGGCGACCATGTCGTGCTGCAATGCGTCGAGCAGCGCGGATGGCTCGGTGATCTCCTTCGCCTTGACCCGTTCCTTCAGGTCGCCGAGCAGAGCCTCGGTGACGCCGAGACCGACATCGGCTCTGAGCAGCGCTTCCTCGAGGTCGTCCCAGGTGTCGTCGGTGATTGCAGAGCGGCCGAGCACTCCGGTGAACGCCCCGGTGAAGGCGAGGCGGGCCTTGGCGAGCCGATCACGCAGCGAGGCCGGCTCGAGCACGGGCTCCACCACGGGTTCGGGCTCGGCGACCAGCGTGTCCCCGATCGCGTCACCGGGATCTGCCGCTTTGGGAGGCGGAGCGGCGGGGCGGGGCGCTGGACGCGCCGACACAACGGTCCGTTGCGCACGTCGGCGGTTGATGAGCACGACCCCGAGCCCGAACACCATGACGGCGACGGCCAGGATCAGGAAGATCCAGTACAACTCCATATCGGTGACGACGCTATCGGTCCCACCTTCGGGCCGCAGCCCGGCCGGCCCTGACGCGCTGGGCTACCGGGAGGGGTCGGAGTCGGCCAGCCGTTGCGCCAGCCATGCCAATGGGATCGAAACGACCATCACGAACGTGGCCATCACGTTGACCAACGGGACATTGTTGGGGCGGCTGACATTGGCGAAAATCCACTGCGGCAGGGTCTGGTAACCCGACCCGGCCGTGAACGTGGTCACCACGATCTCGTCGAAACTCAGGGCGAACGCGAGGATCCCGCCGGACAACAAGGCCGAGCGCATCAGCGGAAACGTGACGTACCGGAACGTCTGTACCCCGTGAGCGCCCAGGTCGGCCGACGCCTCGAGCAGATTCATCGACGAGCGACGCAGGCGCGCGACGACATTGTTGTAGGCCACGACGATGCAGAACGTGGCGTGCGCGATCACGAGCGACTGGAATCCGAATCCGATCCGGAACCCGAACAGCCCGAAATCGATCGTGCGGTCGAACGTGTTGCGCAATGCGATCGCCGTGACGATGCCCGGCAACGCGATCGGGAGCACGAGCAGGAACGAGACCGACTGCTTACCGAAGAACTGGAACCGCTGCATCGCGAACGCGGCGAGCGTGCCGATCACCAACGCGATCAAGGTCGCCACGCTGGCCAGCTTGACCGAGTTCCAGAGTGCTGCCTTCGGGCCTTCGGCCTGCCAGGCAGCCTCCCACCAGCTGGTGGTCAACCCTTTGGGTGGCCAGGAGAGCGACGTCGCGGTGTTGAAACTCAAAATCGCGATGACGAGCAGCGGCAGGTACAGGAATGCGAGCGCACCCCATGTCCACAGCCGCAGGGACCACTGTGTAGGTCGCGTCAGCTGCATCAGATGCTCTCGAAGGCGCCGAGCCGCTTCATGCCCGCCAGGTACACGATGACGATGAGGAGCGGCCACAGCGTGAAGGCTGCGGCGAGCGGTTGGTTCGGGGCGCCGAGCGTGCGCTGGATCAGGTTGCCGATCATCTGCACTTTGCCCTCGGTGACGAGGTTGGGCGTGATGAAGTCGCCCAGGGTCAACGAGAACGTGAAGATCGAACCGGCCGCGATCGCGGGGACCAGCAGGGGCATCACGATCGAACGGAACGTCCGCATCGGCCGGGCGCCGACATCGCCGCTCGCGTCGAGCAGCGACGGTGGCAGGCGGTCGAGCCCGGCATAGATCGGCAGGATCATGTACGGCAACCACAGGTAGGACTCGGCAAGCACGACCGCGATCCAACCGAAACCCGGTGTCCAACCGAAGGTCGCGTTGAGGAACCCGCCACCGGTGTCGATGCCGAACTCGGATCCGGGCCGCAGCATCGCTTTCCAGGCGTAGCCCTTCACCAGGTAGCCGGCCCAGAGTGGTAGCAGCATCGCAACGATCAGGCCACGCCGAGCCCACGGGGCCGCGACCTTGGAGATGTAGAAGGCGGCGGGCAGCGCGATGACGAAACACAGCGTCGTCACCACGACTGCAACACCGACCGATTTCAGGACCACCTCGACATACGTCCACGTCGTGAACGCCGTCTTGATGTTGTCGCCGGTGAGTTCGTTGGTCGGCTTCTGCGAGAGTCCGTCGAGACGGAAGAACGCGGAGACGACCATGAACGCCAACGAACCGATGTAGATCACGAGCATCCAGGCCACGGGCGCGCCGAGCACCGACGCCAGAGAAAGGCGTCGGTGCCGGCGCATGAACCTGCCCAGTGCACGCATCAGGCGCTGCTCAGCTCCGCAGGCCGTTCCAGGCGTTGACCCATTCGGTGTAGGGCACGCACGTCACGTCGGTACGCCCGTCGAGGCACGTCTCCTCGGGGGTGGTCCAATACCACACGTCGGTCCAGTAGTCGGTCTCGCCTGCGTGATACGTCGAGCAGTGATCAGGGTCGGCCGTGAGGTCACAGCTGGCCGTGTTGGCCGGGGCCTCACCGAACCACTCGGCCACCTCGGCGTTCGCCTGCGGGCTGATGATGTGGTCCATCCACATGTACATGCAGTTCGGGTGAGCAGCCTTGGATGAGATCATCCAGGTGTCCGACCAGCCGGTGGCACCCTCGACCGGCTTGACCGCGTCGATCTTGGCGCCGTTCGCCTTGGCGAGGTTGACGATCACCTGCCAGGTGGTGCCCGCCAACGCCGTACCGCCCTCGAGAGCGGCCTGCTGATCGGTGTAGAGCGCCCAGTATTGACCGACGATCCCCTTCTGCTGCTCCAACAACGCCATCGCCGCGTCGAACTGGGTCTGGTCGAGCGAGTACGGGTTGGTGATCCCCAACTCGGGTTGCGTCGACATCAGGTAGACCGCCGCGTCGGCGATGTAGATCGGCGAGTCGTAGACCGACACCGAGCCGGCCGCAGCCGAATCGGTCTCGAACATCTCGCCCCAAGAATCGGGAGCGGTGGTGTACAGGTCGGTGTTGTACACCAACAGGTTGGCGCCACGGCCGTGCGGCACGCCATACGGGACGCCCTCGACCGAGTTGTGCTTCTGCAGCTTCAGATCCGGGAAGACGTCCGCGTAGTTCGGGATCAGGTCGGTGTTGACCGGCGCCACCTCGCCGCCGGCGATCAGGCGCAGCGTCGCGTCACCCGATGCCGACACTCCGTCGTACTCGCCGGTCTGCATGAGCTGCACCATCTCGTCGGAGCTGTTGCCGAGCTGCACGTTCACCTGGCAGCCGGTGGCCTCTTCGAAGGGTGTGACCCAGTCGACCGCCGGGTCGGTCGAGCCGTCCTCGACGTAGCCAGCCCAAGCGATCAGATTGACCTCGCCTTCGCCGGCACCGAGCTCGGTTGGCATCGTGCCTGTGTCGTCGACCGGTGGATCGGTCTCGGGCGCCGCATCGGTTGCCACAGGTGCGGCGGTCGTGGTGACGGCAGCGTCGTCGTCATCGCCGCCACAGGCGACAGCGACGACGGACAGCACCGCAGCGCCGGCCAGCAGCCGTCGCAACGATCGATGAGTGGTTGTCATTGAATCTCCCCGTTTCATATTGGTGAACTACTGGTTGCGACGACGAGCGCCGCGTCGGACGGCCAGCTGAGCCGAACCCTCGCGCCGTCGGAAACGCCAGCGAGCGCATCGCTCGCAACACTGGCGACGAGTACGCCTCCACCATCGAGGTGGACGCGCAGTCGACTGAACGACCCGAGGTACTGGACGTCGACGGCCTGGCCGGTCGCCGCGAGTGAACCGTCGGGTAACGGGTCGTCGAGACCCAGGAGCGAAACTCGTTCGGGCCGCAGGGTATGGGGGGCCGATGCGCCCAGCACGCGAGCGGACAGCTCGGCATCGAGCAGATTCGACGTACCGACGAAACCCGCCACGAACGAGGTCGCAGGATGCTCGTAGATCTCGACGGGCGAGCCGACCTGCTCGATCTGGCCCTGGTTGAAGACGGCGATGCGAGAACTCATCGACAGCGCCTCTCCCTGGTCGTGGGTGACGAACACGAACGTGATGCCGACCTCGCGCTGGATCGCCTTGAGTTCGGTCTGCATCTCTTCTCGCAGCTTGAGGTCGAGCGCCCCGAGCGGTTCGTCCAACAGCAGCACGCTGGGGCGGTTGACGAGCGCCCGCGCCAGTGCGACCCGCTGACGTTGCCCACCGCTGAGCTGATTCGGACGCCGCTCACCGAAGCCGCCCAACCGCACGACGTCGAGCATCTCGCCGGCACGCTGACGACGCTCGGCCTTCGGAACCCGCTTGACCTTCAAGCCGTATTCGACGTTTTGCTGCACGGTCATGTGCGGGAACAAGGCGTAGTCCTGGAAGACCGTGTTGATGTCGCGGTCGTAGGGGGCGACATGCGTGACATCGATGCCCTCGAGCAGAATTGCTCCACCGGACGGTTCCTCGAACCCTGCAATCATGCGGAGTACGGTGGTTTTGCCGGAACCGGACGGGCCGAGCAGCGAGAAGAACTCGCCGTTGTCGATCGTGAGGTCGACGTCGTCGACGGCGACCACGTCACCGAACGTCTTGCGCACTGCGACCAGCTGAACCGCTGCGCTCATCTCACCCCTCCACGTACGCCCAGAATTCGACAGATGCTACTCCCGTCGCGGCGATGATCTCGCGTACAGATCACGAACGACTGGTCGCCGTGCTCGCCCTCTCGGTCACGACCTTCGACGATCCACCGGGCTGCATCGACACCCCGAGCAGGCTGTCGCCGGCTTCCATCGTGCGCTTCTGGTGCGACACGATGAGCAGTTGAGCGTCCTTGCGGAACTCGGAGATCAACCCCAGGAACCGGTGCAGGTTCACGTCGTCGAGCGCGGCTTCGACCTCGTCCATCACGTAGAACGGTGACGGGCGGCTGCGGAACACAGCGAACAGGAACGCCAACGCCGTGAGACTGCGCTCACCACCCGACAGCAGCGACAACTTCTTGACATTCTTGCCGCTCGGCTTGGCCTCGACCTCGATCCCGGTGTTGAGCAGGTCATCGGGCGCCGTGAGCTTGAGCAGGCCAGATCCTCCTGGGAACAGCGTGCTGAACAACTGGGTGAAGTTGATACTGACGTCGGCGAACGCGCCGGCGAACACGTTCTGGATCTCCTGATCGACCGCCTTGATGACACGGCTGAGGTCGCGTCGGGTGGAACGGACGTCCTCGAGTTGCTCTTCGAGGAAGGCGTGGCGCTGCTGCAGTTCGTTGAACTCTTCCAGCGCGAGCGGGTTGATCGGCCCGAGCAGGCGGAGCTCACGGTCGAGTTCGCGCACCCGACCAGCCGCCGTGGCCCCATCGGGGAGCTCGGGCGCTTCGGCGGCTTCGGCAACCTGCGGCTCGATGTCGAGATCGCGTCGCAGGGTCTCGATCGAGGTTTCGAGTCGCAGCTTGGCCTCGGCCTCTTCGATCTCGGAACGGTGCGACGTGTGGCGTACCTCTTCGAGCCGCCGCTCCGCCTCGATCCGGCCCTTGCGGGCTGCGTCGAGCGCAGTGGTGAGCCCACGGACCTCTTCACTCTGGCGACGGCGGCGTTCGGAAAGATCCTCGTGTTCGATGTCGATGAGGGCCCGGTGCGCCTGCACCAGCCCCGCCAGCCGTTCGATCGCCGCGATCGAGCGTTCGATCTGGATCCTTCGCTCTTCGGCGAGGATCCGAGCCTCGTGATCGGCCTCGAGGCGGCGCTCGGTCTCGACGATGCGGGATTCGAGGAACTGTTGACGCTCGTGCAGGCCGGCATTGCGGACTTCGAGTTCTCGTCGGCGCGACGCCAGCACCGCGGCGCGGGCCTCGAGGTCGGCGCGGGCTTCGCCCCGAGCCCTCGCTGCATCGGCTTCGGCTTGCTCGTTGGCGTCGAGCGACGGCAATACCGCCTCGAGTTCGGCGATGCGAATCCGTTCGCGCTCGATGTGCTCGGTCAACTCGAGCACGGCCCGGTCGAGCCCCTCGAGCTCGGCCTGTGATTCGCGTCGTTGCCCCAGCGCCCTGGCAAGACCTTCCGACGCCGCTGTGAACCGCGCATCGTTCTGATCGAGTTGACGCGTGAGCGAGATCTCCTGCTGTCGCGCCTGCGCTTGGGCCTCGCGGGCGGATTGCAGCGCCGCCTCGGCTGTGGCCAGCGCCGCCTCGGCGACGGCGGCGCGCTCGCGGGCATCGGTCAGTGCGGCCGCGGTCGCTCCGCCCGCCGCAGCGCCGACACGCCATCCGGTCGGCCCGAAACGATCCCCGGCCGGCGTGACGATGACCGCATCGGGGTGGGCAAGAGCCGCCTCGATCGCCTCGTCGAGGCCGCCGACCCGGACTGCTGCGCCCACCAAAGCGTCGAGCAGGCCGGACATGCCGGGGCGTCCCGAACGGACGTGGGGCAGCACCGGCTCGCCGACGCCGATCGACCGGCCGTGATCGGGTGTGACACCCGCGGCCAGAACCGCCCCGCTGGTGTCGGACTCACGCAAGGCAGCGAGCGCTCGCTGGGCCGACCGGGGGCTGTCCACCACGACAGCGGTGAGGGCTTCACCGAGCGCCGCCTCGACCGCCTCCTGCCAACCGGCATCGATCTCGACGAGGTCGAGCAATGTGCCGAGTACACCGTCGACCCCTGCCAGGCGTTCGGCCCCTGCGCGCGCACGGGCAGCGTCGAGCGCCAGTTGCAGTGCCTCGACCCGAGCCCCCGAGCGCGACACCGCCTCGGACGCGTCATGGCGTTGCTCGGTGCAGCGTTCGTGCACCACGTCTGCTTCGGCGCGTGCCCGTTCGGCCGCCTCGATCTGGTCGACGAGCGGGCTCTCTACCGACTCGGCCTGGGCACAGTCGTCCCGGAGACGATCGGTCTCGGCCGCAAGCTGTTCGAGCTTGGCCCGGAGTTCGTTCGCGCGACCGGTCGCCCGGCGCAACTCGCCATCGCTGCGTTCGGTCGCGGTGCGAATCGAACGGAGCTCGCCGCGCACCTCGGCGGCGGCACTCGCTGCCTTTGCTCCGCCGTCGTTCACCGACAATGCCTCGGTCACGCGGGCCCGTTCGGACCGGAACGACGCTTCTTCCGCTGCGAGGGCTTCGCCATCCGGCGCCACCTGTTCGAGCGCGACGACGACCTCGTCGAGTTCGCCGCGGAACCGAGCGACATCGGCTTCGAGGTTGGCGACGACGCCGGCACCCAGCAACTGTCCGTGATCCCGTTCGAGCGAGCGCTTGCGCTCGGCGAGGATCCCGGCGAGCCCTCGCGCCCGTTCACGCAACTGCTCGACCTGCATCAGTCGATCGCTGACATCGTGTTCTCCGCGCGCCGACAGCTGGGCTTCGATCGTCATGACCTCGGTGTCGAGTTTGGCGAGTTCGGACTTCAGCGCGGCTTCGTGGCGAACCGCATCGATTCGATCGGCCGCTATCGATTCGAGCTTGGCCCGTAACCCGCTGATCTCGCGACCGGCGACGAACACACGCAGCGTCGTGAGCTCGGCGACCAGCGAACCGTGGCGGCGCGCGGCCTCGGCTTGACGCTCGAGCGGGCGCAACTGTCGCCGAACCTCGCGCAACAGGTCTTGGAGGCGTAACAGGTTGGCCTCGGTGGCGTCGAGACGCCGTTCGGCTTTCTCTTTGCGTTTGCGGTACTTGAGGACGCCGGCAGCTTCTTCGATGATGCCGCGTCGCTCTTCGGGGCGTGCGTTGAGCACCGCATCGATCTGGCCCTGGCTGACGATCACGTGCTGTTGACGACCGACACCGGCATCGGAGAGCAACTCCTGGATGTCGAGCAGTCGACAGGGGACGCCATTGATCGCGTATTCGCTGTCACCGCTTCGGAACAAGATACGCGTGAGCGTGACCTCGTTGAACTCGACCGGCAGCAGACCGGAGGAGTTGTCGAGCGTGAGGCTCACCTCGGCCCGACCGAGTGCTGAGCGCTTCTCGGTGCCGGCGAAGATGACGTCGTCCATCTTCTGCGAGCGCACCGATTTCGGCGCTTGAGCGCCGAGCACCCACGCGATGGCGTCGACGACATTCGACTTGCCCGAGCCGTTGGGGCCGACGACCACCGTGACCCCGGGTTCGAGGTTCATGACAGTCGAGTCGGCGAACGACTTGAAGCCTTTGAGGGTGAGACTCTTGAGGAACACGGTGGGCTTGAATCTACTCAGCGTTGACAGTGTGGGCAGTAATGCGTGGAGCGTTGTGCCGACACGGTACGGCGGATCCAGCCGATGCCGCACGTGCGGCACCGCTCACCCGTTCGGCCGTACACCTGATGGGCATTCTGATACGAACCACCCTCGCCGAACAGATCGACGTACTGGGCGTCACGGAGCGTCGACCCGCCGGCCACGACTGCTTCCGCCAGGATCCGATGGATCGCGACATGCAACCGTCGTTCCGACACTGTCGACAGCTCGTCGGACATGCGATCGGGCCTGAGCCGCGCCTCGTGCAGTATCTCGTCCGCATAGATGTTCCCGATGCCGGCGATCACGTGCTGGTCGAGCAGCATCGGTTTGAGCTGACGATGACGGGCGCGCAGGAGTCGTCGGAGCTGGGCCAGGGTGACCCCGTCGGCAATCGGATCGAGGCCCAGTCTCGCGAGATCGGGGATCTCCACACCGACGTTGTCGGGGTCGAACACCACGACTTCGCCGAACGTGCGCGGGTCGACGAACCAGAGTTCGTTGCCGTCGTCGAGATGCATCACCACATGGGTGTGGGGAGGGCGTTCGGCACCAGCTGCCGCCACGAGCACCTGCCCGCTCATCCGAAGGTGGATCATCACCTCGTCGCCGCTGTCGAGCGGCAACAGCAGGTACTTGCCTCGACGGTTGGCAGCGAGGATGGTCGTTCCGCTGAGCCCGTGGATGACGGCCTCGCGAGATGTGCGTCGCACCGTTCGCTCGCGCCCCACCTCGACGCCGTCGATGCGACGGCCGACGGCGAATCGTTCGAGGCCACGGCGCACCGTTTCCACTTCGGGCAGCTCAGGCATGGGCAGTTCGGTTTCGAGTCATCGAAGCACGTTCGGTTGCAGGGGACCGGGGAACGCTCGGCACAACAGACCCGTCGACCGGTTCAGTCCTCGGTCAGCAGGATGAACGCGGCGCTGGCCGCGGCCTGTTCGGCTGCCTTCTTGGAACGGCCCTCACCCTCGCCCAGGGCTTGCTCGGCGATGTTCACCTGTGCGTAGAAGGTCTTGTCGTGGTCGGGGCCGGTCGAGCGAACGATGTACTCGGGTGTCGGCTCGCCCCGTTGGGCGAGCACCTCCTGCAACGCCGACTTGTAGTCGAGCCGGTCCAGCATGCTGATCGCTCCCTCCAGGCGGTGACCGAACAGCCGCTCGATGACACCGAACGCGGCCTCAGATCCTCCGTCGAGGTACACGGCACCCAACACCGCCTCCATGGCGTCGGACAGAATCGACACCTTCTCGCGACCGTTCGCGGCGTCCTCACCCTTGCCGAGCAGCAGGTGTTCGCCGATGTGCATCTCGGCGGCGACCTCGGCGAGCGCGTTCGCGTTGACGACGCTCTTCCTCAAGTCGGTGAGCGCGCCTTCGGCCAGGTCGACGTACCGATCGAACACCAGATCGGCGATCACCCAACCGAGCACCGCGTCGCCGAGGAATTCGAGGCGTTCGTTGCTGTACTCATCGGCCGACTCGGCAACCCATGAGCGATGGCACATGGCCCGTCGCAACAACTCCTGATCGTGAAACCTGTGACCGAGGCGTCTTTCGAGCGGGCCGAGACCCACGCGTCAGCTTCTCGTGCGCTCGTGGACGTAGTCGACGGCGTCGCGTACCGTCTTGAGATCCTCGAGATCTTCGTCCTCGATCCGGAAGCCCACCGTGCGGTCGCTCAGTTCTTCCTCGAGCGATTCGACGAGCTCGATCAAGGCGAGGGAGTCGGCCTCGAGATCGTCGGCGAAGGACTGACCCTCGCTGATGCTGGACGGGTCGATCTCCAAGATGTCGGCGAGACGGTCGCGAACGATCTCGAAGATCTCGTCGCGCTCGATCGGGCCCTGGTTCACATGAGTCTCTGCAGGCACGGGTCTGATGTTACCCCGCTCGGCTGTGCCAGGGTTGTGTGATGACCCAGCGGTACCAGCAAGTGATCCTGTGGACGGTCAGAGTCACGCTCGTCGTGGCGATCGCGTTCAGCGTGGCGTTTCCCGGGCTGCCCCAGTTCGACGGCAAGGGCATGGCCTTCCGGGCGCCCTTCTACCTGCTGCCGTTGGCGGTCGTACCGGTCGGTTGGAGGCTCCGCGGTAGACCGGCTCCCTATCCGTACCTCGTCGACGCCTGCGTCGTCGCTCCGTTCCTGCTCGACACGCTCGGGAATGCATTCAACTTCTACAACTCGTTCGATGTCACCGACGACGTGCTGCACACGGTGAACTGGGTCTTGTTGACGGCCGGCATCACGCTCGGCCTGCTGCGCACAGCGCTCGACAGGCTCACGATCTGGACCGTGGCCTATGGCCTGGGGGCCGTGGCGATCATCTGGTGGGAGGCGGCCGAATGGCTGGTCCAACAGTTGGGCACGGCCGGACTGGGACTCACCTACGACGACACCATCGGCGACCTCGTGCTGTCGAGCACGGGCGGCGCGATCGGCTCGGCGACGGTGCTCTGGCTCACGCGCCACCAAGGACGCCCAAGCTGATCCGGTGCGGCCGGACGCGGGACCGTCGATGCCGGTCAGGCGTCGTCGGCCGGTGGGCGGATGGCCGTCGTGATCTCGCCGACCACGTCGGCTTCGACCATCTCGCGGGCGACCGAGATGGCGTTCACGATCGCTCGCTCGCTCGACGAGCCGTGCGAGATGATGCACACGCCGTCGACGCCCAACAACATCGCGCCGCCATAGGTTTCGGGGTCGAGCATCTCGTAGATCGGCAGCAGCGCCGGCATCAAGGCATCAGCGTGCTGTTTGTATTCGGGCGCCGAGCCGAAGGCACCGAGCAGGGCGCCGATCACGGCTTTGAGCCCGCCCTCGAGAGTTTTCAACACCACATTGCCGGTGAAGCCGTCGGCCACGATCACGTCGGCAGCGTCGGTCATCACGTCGCGACCCTCGACATTGCCGATGAAGTTCAGATCCCCGTGCTCGGCCGCAGCGACGAGCAGTGGGTACGTCTCTTTACGAAGCTGGTCGCCCTTGCCCGGCTCTTCGCCGATCGACAGCAGACCGACCCTGGGCGACTCGACGCCGAATCGGTACCGGGAGAAGACCGAACCCATCTGGGCGAACTGCACCATCCATTCGGCCTGCACCTCGGCATTGGCGCCGGCATCGAGCAAGATCGTCGGTCGACCGCCCGGAACCGGGATGACCGTTGCGATGGCGGGCCGGTTGACGCCCTTGATCCGACCCATGCGCAGCAATGCCGAGGCCATCGTGGCGCCGGTGTTGCCGGCGGAGATCATTGCAGAAGCTTCGCCATCGCGAACCGCCTCAGCGGCGCGCACGAGCGTCGAGTCCTTCTTGCGGCGGACGGCTTTGCCACCGTCCTCGTCCATCTCGATGACCTCGCTGGCCTCGATGAGCGCAAGGTCGCCGATATCGACGCGATCGCGCAGATCGGGCGGCCCGACGAGCACGATCGGAGTGCCCGCAGCAGCGGCGGCTCTCGCACCGGCAACGATTGCGTGCGGTGCGTGGTCGCCGCCCATTGCGTCGACCGCAATGGGCAACATGTTCAGTCAGGAACCCCGGTCAGCCGACGTCGATGACGACGCGGTCCTTGTACCACCCGCACGAAGGACACACCGTGTGAGGGGTCTTCGCGTTGCCACAACGCGGGCAAAGGCTGCGGCTCGGGGTACCGAGCTTCCAGGCTGCGGCGCGTGTGCTGCGGCTCTTGGATTTCGATTTCTTCTTCTTCGGAACGGCCACCGTGGGTCTCCAGCGATCGAGATCTGATGATCAGAGTATGTGCCGTGCAGTTGCACGAACGGCTGCGCCAGGCTATCGGCACGAGCACCCAGAACGAACGTGCCCGGCGCGAACGCCTTCGAACTCGGCGGGCCGACAAACCGATCGCCGGTCCGATCCTCACCGGCGATCGAACGATTGGCCGAGTGGAGAGACGGTCGAGGAATCCGCCGATCGATCAGTCGTCGTCGAATTCGAGCGCGTCGAGAGCGGCCCAACGATCATCGCGCACCTCGGTGTCGCAATCGCATGTGGCCCGGTTGCGGTCGATACCGCAGATCGGGCAGATCCCGGCGCAGTCGTCCCTGCACAGAGGGCCTTCCGGGAGCTCGAGCAGTACGTACTCACGGATCGCCGGAGCCATGTCGATCTGATCGCCCTCGATCTGATAAGCGTCCTCGTCGCTGAGATGGTCCTGGTACAGCTCGTCGACCGTGATCCGAGCTGTGCCGGCGACATCGGCAAGGCAACGTCGACATGGGACCTGCCAGGGAGTCGAGATCGTTCCGGCGACGACCACGCCGTCGACGTTGGACACTGCATCGAGCTCGACACCCACCGAACCAGCGATTCGGGCGTCGACAACATGGAGATCGACGGCGTCGAGGTCGGCGCGGATCTGGCGTCGAGTGCCCGGCTGACGCAGCATCTCGCGGGCGTTCAGCCGAAGCACGTGCAGCGGGTTCGATGGCATGTTCGGCCCCAGCTCAGCGATCCTGGTCGAAGAAGCCGTTCGTCAGGTCGTCCTCGCTGTCGACATGCGTCGTCGGGAGATGTTCGCCGGCATTGCCGATCGACAACTTCTGGCGACCTGCGGCGACCGTCTTTCCGAGACGGTCGAGCAGGATCTCGAAGCTGGCGAGGCGTTGATCGAGGAAATCCTCGGTCTCGAGGCGCAACCGTCGCGCATCGCTCTCGGCGGTCTCGACGACCTGTCGGGCGCGTGACTCGGCAGCGCGCACGACCTCGGTGCGTTGCACCATGCGCTCGGCCTGCACCCGAGCTGCCTCCAGCATCTCGTTGGCCTCGCGCCTGGTCTTGTTGACGAACTCTTGGCGCTCTTTGAGCATCCAACGCGCCTGCCGCAGTTCGTCGGGCATGCTCGCGAGCGCTCGGTCGAGCAACTCGACGACCTCGTCGCGGTCGATCCGCGGCGACGACGACAAGGGCATCGTCGGCGCATTCGCCACGATGTCGATGGCACGCCGCAACCAGGTTTCGGCATCGCCGACGTACCCCGTGCCCTGATTGGGATCGGGATAGTCGTCGTCGAGGTCGTCGTCGTAGTCGTCGACGGCGACATCGTCGCTGTAGCGGTCGTCGTATCGATCGTCGTAGGTCATGAGAGTCAGTGCCTCACTCGTGGGAGGGACCGGCGAATCTATCGGCCAGAGCCGCCGCCACGGGCGCAGCGACCAAATGGTCGATCACCTCTCCGTGGGCAGCGATCTCGCGGATGAACCGGCTGGAGATGAATCCGAGGTCGGAACGGCAGGGCACGAACACGGTGCGAATCCCGGTGACAGAGTGATTCGTGTGGGCCATCTGCTGCTCGATGTCGAAGTCGTTCGGGGTACGGAGACCCTTGACGATGAACTCTGCACCGACTTCGGCAGCGGCCTGCACGGCCAGCCCTCCGAAAGCCCGGACCGTGACGGTGGGACGTCCGGGGAGGCTGGCTCGGGCCAGCTCGACGCGCTCGTCGGGGGCGAACAGGCCGGAGGGCTTGTCGAAGTTGACGAGCACCCCGAGCACGACATCGCCGAAGAGCTCCACCGCCTGGTCGACGACGTCGATGTGGCCGAGGTGGAGCGGGTCGAAGCTGCCGGGGATCAACACCGTTGTCATGGGTGCTCACACGGTAGTGCTGTCATTCGCCGTCGTGGATGATGCCGTCGACGATCACGTCGTCGGACCGTTCGAAGAAGGTGACCCAGGTACGCCCGTAGCGCTTGGTTCGGGTGACGGTCCAGCCCGGAATCGACTCGGGATCGAGCCGGTCGAGCGGACGTCCCGCCTCGGCGACCACGAAGGGGGCCTTGGTCGCCGCGAGCAGATCCGGCCATCGGTCGAAGTCGTACGGCGGGTCCGCCAGCACGATGTCGACATCGAGCGCGGCCACCAGCACGAGCGCATCGCCGGGCACGACCTTGCTGCGGTCGTCGACACCGAGTTCGGCGACATTGGAACGTAGGGTTCGCAGGGCCGCGCGATCCCGCTCGACGAAGGTGCAGTGGGCCGCACCTCGGGACAACGCCTCGATGCCGAGCGCACCGCTGCCGGCGTACAGATCGGCGACCATCGCATCACGAATCAGATCGAGGCTGTTCAACGCGTTGAAGACCGCCTCGCGCACCATGTCGGTGGTCGGTCGGGTGTCGAGTCCAGGCGGGGCTTCGATCCGACGGCCCCGCATCTCACCAGCAACAACGCGCATCCCCTCAGGCTAGGCCGACGGGCGGCCCGGCATACTGGGACGCGTGCTGGAACCCGACCGAGAGATCACATGCATCGATTGCGGTGGGCGGTCGTTCCTGCTGACCCCGCCGCGCGAGGACCGTATGTGGTTGGTCGGCGACATCGTGGCCTACCGGTGCCAGGATTGCCTCGACCGATGGGATCTCGTGCTCGAGGACGACGAGACTGCCGGAGACGTACCGGACGCCTGAGTCAACGGGCCGATTCTTCGCGCACACGTTTCTTGGTGGCCGCCCACCCGCAGATCTGGCAGGTCGACAGATCGTGCCGCAACGCCGGGCAGTACTCGCGTCCGAAGAAGATGATCTGCAGGTGGCGGGCGTTCCAAGTGTCCTGATCGAACACCGCTTTCAGGTCGCGCTCGGTGCGCTCGACCGTGGTGCCGTTCGACAGGCCCCATCGCGCCGCGAGCCGATGGATATGGGTGTCTACCGCAAACGCCGGAACGCCGAACGCCTGTGACATCACGACGCTCGCTGTCTTGTGCCCGACTCCGGCCAACGACTCGAGGAAGTCCCAATCGGGGATCACCTCTCCCCCGGCGTCGAGGATCTGGTTGGCCGCCGTCCAGAGATTCCTCGCCTTCGTCGGCGCCAATCCGATCTCCCGGATCAGTGACAGGATCTGGTCGGGGTCGAGGGCAGCCATCTTCTCGGGTGTGTCGGCCGCAGCGAACAAGGCTGGGGTGACCTGGTTGACCTTCTTGTCGGTCGTTTGTGCCGACAGGGCCACAGCGACCAACAAGGTGTACGGGTCGACGTGATCGAGCGGCACCGGAGTCTCGGGATAGAGATCGTCGAGGATCGCCCCGATCCGATCCGCCTTCTCCTGCCGATTCATCGCCCGGACGCTAGCTCGTCGGCACGCGCGGCAGATCGGGCTGAACCCGTCGCCGCAACTTTTCGGCCATCAACTCTTCGCCGCTCAACTCTTGGCGAGGAAGCCTTCGTCCTCTTCGGTGAACAGCAGGTCGAGTTCGTCACGCAGCACGGGGTGGTCGACGAGGCCCGGGTCGGCGTCGACGATCTCGAAGGCCGCCTCGCGCGCCAGGGCGACCAGCTCCCGGTCACGACGCAGCGATGCGAGCTTGAGATCGCTGCGACCCTTCTGGCTGGTCGACATGAGCGTGCCCTCGCCGCGCAGGTCGAGATCGACTTCGGCGAGCTCGAATCCATCGGTCGACGCCACGAGCGCTTCGACACGAGGGTTGCCACCATTGTCGGCGTCGTGTTCCTGGGTGACGAGCCAGCAGGTCGACGCATGCTGCCCCCGTCCTACCCGTCCACGCAGCTGATGGAGCTGAGCGATACCGAAACGGTCCGCGTCGAGGATCACCATCATCGTCGCGTTCGGCACGTCGACACCGACCTCGATCACGGTGGTGGCGACGAGCACATCGAGCTGGCCGGCTCGGAAGAGATCCATCGTCATCTGCTTCTCGCCCGGTGACAGACGGCCGTGCAACAGGCCGATGCTCAGTCCGTGCAGCTCATCGAGCAGCAGTCTTTGGAACGTCTCTTCGGCCGAGGCCACCTCGAGCTTCTCGCTCTCGTCGATGAGCGGGCACACGACATAGGCCTGGCGACCCTCGGCGATCTCGTGGCGCACGTCGGCCCACACTTCGACCTCCAGCAGTGGTCCGTTCGCCCACTTGGTGAGGATCGGTGTACGGCCGGGCGGCATCTCGTCGAGCACGCTGACGTCGAGATCGCCGTAGACCGTCATCGCCGCGGTACGTGGGATCGGCGTGGCGGTCATCACCAGCACATCGGGCACGTGCCCAGACGACTTGTCGCGGAGCGCTGCTCGCTGCTCGACACCGAAACGGTGTTGCTCGTCGACCACGACGGCACCGAGGCTCGAGAACTCCACACCCTCCTGGATGAGAGCATGGGTACCGATCGCGATGTCGACGCTGCCGTCGGCCAGCCCGGCCAACACGTCTCGACGATCGGAACCGGTGACGCGATTCGTCAGCAGCTCGACGCGCAGCGGTCGGTCGCCGAAGAGGTTGCCCGGATCCGGCACCTTCAGGTCGCCCAGCAACGCCCGGACACCCGTTGCGTGCTGCTCGGCCAGCACTTCGGTCGGGGCCATCAGCGCACCCTGGTGCCCGCCCTGCACCGCCGCCAACAGTGTCGAGACGGCGACGACCGTCTTGCCCGAACCGACATCGCCCTGCAACAACCGGTGCATCGGATGCGAGCTGACCAGGTCGCGTTCGATCTCGGCGATCACACGCGCCTGCGCCCCGGTGAGCGGGTACGGCAGTGCCTCGTGGAATCGTCGCACCAGCTCGCCGTCGACCGCGTGGGACAAGCCCTGCGACGAACGCTCGAGTTCGCGTTTTCGCAGCACGAGCACCAGCTGCACTCGGAGCAGCTCGTCGAACGCCAACCGTCGTCGCGCGTCTTCCTTCTCGCGGATCGACTCAGGGCCGTGAATCGTCCAGAGCGCGGCCGAGCGCCCGACCATCCCGAGCCGAGCGACGATCTCATCCGGGACCGGGTCGGCGATGCCGCGATCGCGGCACCGTCGCAACGCCTCCTCGATCCAGCCGGCGAGCTCCCACGTGTTGAGCTGCGCCTTCTCGCTCTGCGGATAGATCGGCACGATCTTGCCGGTGCGATCACCGATCAGATCGACGATCGGATTCGACATCTGGAGGCCGCCCCGGTACGTGTCGGCCTTGCCGAACAGCGCGATCTGCAGGCCCTCCTTGAGTTGTCGCTCACGCCACGGCTGGTTGAAGAACACGACCTCCATGCGACCCGATCCATCACCCACATTTGCAGTGATCATCGAACGACGGTTGCGCGTCGTGCGCTTGGTGACCGATCGCACGGCGACCAGAACGAGTGCCTCCTGACCGGGGACCAGGTCGGCGATGCGGGCCTCGTTGGTTCGATCGACCCAACGCCGCGGATACGTCGTGATCAAGTCGAGCACGGTCTCGATGTCGAACGCAGCGAGCGACGCTCGCTTCTTGTCGCCCACGCCCTTCAACTGACCGACGTCGATCGCAGCGAGGTCGCGCAACGTGATCGGCGGGCGGGAGTTCACGCCTGCGGTTCTACTCGACGCCGAAGAGGTAGGGGTAGAGCGGCTGCCCGCCCTGATGTAGCTCGATCTGCACGTCGGCGTGCTCATCAGCCATCCACGCCTCGATCGCAGCCGTCGTCGCGGGATCGGCACCTGATCCGACGATGATCGTGAGCAGTTCGCCGTCACCGGCGAGCAGCTTGGTCAGCAGGAGGGTCGAGGCATCGACCACCGAGCCGGCCACGGCTGCGATGCCGTCACCTTTCACGATGCCCATCCAGTCACCCGTCACGATCGGCCCGACCTCGCTGTTGCTGTCGCGAACCGCCTGGGTCACCTCGCCGGTCGCTACCGAGTCGATCGCGTCGTTCATCTCGTCGGCATTCTCGTCGGCGTTCGCCTCGGGGTCGTACACGATGAGCGCCGCGAGCGCCTCGGGCATGGTGCGGGTAGGAACCACCACGACCGTCTTCGACGTGAGAGCGTTGACCTGCTCGGCGACCGGGATGATGTTCTTGTTGTTGGGCAGGATGACGACCTGATCGGCATTGACATGCTCGACCGTGTCGAGCAGCTCGGCGGTCGACGGGTTGAGCGTCTGGCCCCCGGTCACGATGCCCTGCACCTTCAGATTGGCGAACAACTCGGCGAGCCCGTCGCCGCTGCACACCGCGACGACCGCGGTGGTGACCGGTGGCAGTCCTGCTCCCGCTCGGCTGGGGACACCCAGCGAGGCCTCGCGATGGGCGTGTTCTTCGGCAACTTCCTCGAACAGGTCGGTGACGCGGATCTGCCTGGGTCGGCCCCCGAGGTCGAGCGCGACCTCGATCGTCGCCCCGATGTCGTTGGAATGCACATGACAATTCCAGATGCCGTCGCCGCCGACCACCACGATCGAGTCGCCGACCTCACCCCACCCCTGTTTGAACTGCTCGATCAGCGTGTCGTCGAGATCGAGGAAGTACATGACCTCGTAGCGCTGCTCGCTGACGTCGAGCTCGCCCGCGACGCCTGAGCTGCGATGGGCGACTGCGTCGAACTGCTCCTCGGTGAGCCCGTGGGCATAGTCGTCGACCGAATCGGGCACCGGTAACGGTGCACCGTCGACGACGTGCAGCGCCGCGTCGAGGAACAACAGATAACCGGCACCGCCGGCGTCGACGACGCCGGCGTCCTTGAGCACGGGCAGCAGTTCGGGCGTGTTGTCGAGCGCGCGCTTGCCGGCCTCGCGAGCGGCGCGCAGCGTGTCGACGAGCGACGCGTCGTCAGCGGATGCCGACCTGGCAGCCTCGGCGCTCTCTCGCACGACGGTGAGGATCGTTCCCTCGATCGGCTTGAGAACGGCCTGATATGCGCCGGCCGAAGCTGCCGTCAGCGCTTCGGCGACCTTCTGTCCGGTGCCTTCTGCCTGCTGCTTGAGCGTCGATGCCAACCCGCGCAGGATCTGGCTGAGGATCACCCCGCTGTTACCGCGGGCTCCCATCAACGAACCGTGACTGATGGCGTCACAAGTGGCATCGAGGTCGGCGGCGTCGGCACCTTCCATCTCGGCGACGACGGCATCGAGAGTACGGGCCATGTTGGTGCCGGTGTCGCCGTCGGGCACCGGGTACACATTGAGCAGGTTCAGACCGGCGGCGTGGTCACGTACAGCATTGCGGAATGTCGTGATGACATCACGCAGGGCGTGGACGTCGAGCCGTTCGAGCGTGGGCACCGCCACATCGTAACGGCACATCACTGAGGTGGCCGCGGTCGGCCCTGGTCTTCGTCGAGAACCGGCCTCGCCTCGCCGTTAGGGTGAAGCGTTCCCCTTCACGAGAGCTGGCCCGCATGGACACGACCGAACCGACGACGGACGAGAGCACGGTGGACGAGTCGTCCGGCTTTGCCGCGCTCGAACTCCGCCCCGAGCTGCTGGCCGCTCTCGACGAACTCGGCTACGAGGAACCGACACCGATCCAACAGGCGACGATCCCGCCGCTGATCGCCGGCAACGACCTGCTCGGACAGGCGGCCACCGGCACCGGCAAGACCGCTGCCTTCGCGCTGCCGATCCTGCAGCTGCTCGACACGCACACCGGGCGCAGCAAAGCGCCGAGTGCCCTCGTGCTCGTGCCGACCCGTGAACTCGCGATGCAGGTCAGCGAGGCCATCTTCAACTATGGGCGCCACCTCGGGGTGCGGGTCGTTCCGATCTACGGCGGCCAACCGATCTACCGGCAGCTCCAGCAGCTCGATCGCGGCGTACACGTCGTCGTCGCCACCCCAGGGCGCGCAGTCGATCACATCGGACGCGGGTCGTTGCCGCTCGAAGATGTTCAGATCGTCGTGCTCGACGAGGCCGACGAGATGCTCGACATGGGCTTCGCCGACGACCTCGAAGCGATCCTCGGAGCCACTCCCGAAGACCGACAGACCGTGCTGTTCTCCGCCACGATGCCCTCACGCATCAACTCGATCGCCCGCAAGTACCAACGCGACCCGGTACGGATCCAGATCGGCAAGGGTGACACGAAGCCGGGCGCCGAGCTCGTCCGCCAGAGCGCGTACATCGTGCAACGAGCGCACAAGGCAGCCGCGCTGGGTCGGATTCTCGATGTCGAGTCGCCGACGGCGGCGATCGTGTTCTGCCGCACCCGCGGCGAGGTCGACCAGCTCACGGTCACCATGAACGGTCGCGGCTATCGCGCCGAGGCGCTCCACGGCGGCATGGACCAGCACCAGCGCGACCGCGTCATGGCACGACTGCGTGATGGCACCGCAGAGTTGTTGATCGCCACCGACGTCGCCGCCCGCGGTCTCGACATCGATTCGCTCACTCATGTCGTCAACTACGACGTCCCGTCTGCGGCCGAAAGCTATGTGCACCGCATCGGACGTGTCGGGCGCGCCGGACGCGAGGGCGTCGCGATCACCCTCGCCGAACCGAGAGAGCAGCGCCTGCTGGGCAACATCGAGCGGCTGACCAAACAGCAGATCAGCCTCGAGACCGTCCCGACCGTCGCCGACCTCAAGGCGCAGCGCCTCAGCCAGACGGTCGAGGCGATCCGCGACGCCCTCGACTCCGACGACCTCGACGAGTTCCAGCAGATCCTCGACGAGCTGTCCGACGAACACGACCTGTCGCAGATCGCGCTCGCGGCCGCCAAGCTCGCCCACGACGCCGAGGGAGCCGCCGACGACGACACCCTCGAGATCCCCGACGCCCGCCGGTTCGACCGCAACGACAAGGGCGGCAAGGCAGGTTCCCCGCGCGACAAGAAGGGCCATCGCGGCAAGCCACAGCACGGCTCGATGGACGAACGCGGACGCGACAACAGCGAGCCGACCGCGTATCTGTATGTCGCAATGGGGCGCACGGCGGGCATGCGGCCCGGCGACCTCGTCGGAGCGATCGCCAACGAGGTCGGTCTCGAGGGTCGCGAGATCGGCCCGATCCGTATCGCCGACAACTACAGCGTGGTCGGTATCCCCGAACGTTCGCTGCAACACGCGATCACGGTGTTGAACGGCACGACGATTCGCGGCAAGGCCACCAAGGTTCGCCAGTACAAGGATTGACGGCGCATCGAGGAGGTTGGCGGTTGCGCCGCTAGCATGCTGAGGCCGTGTGGACAGGGTTCTGCTGTCCACGAGCGAAGTCGCAGGAGTAGTAGACAGATGGCATCGGTTTGTGAAGTGTGTGGCAAGGGCCCCTCGTGGGGCATGTCGGTGTCGCACTCGCACCGTCGCACCAAGCGTCGTTGGAATCCGAACATCCAGCGCGTGCGTGCGTTGGTGAAGGGCGCTCCCAAGCGAGTCAACGTCTGCACCAGCTGCATCAAGGCCGGCAAGATCGTCAAGGCCGGTTGAGTTGGGTGTCATCCCCGACGGCAACCACCTCACATCTCGCCCCCCTCGCCCAGTCGATCGATCCGTGTTGAGCCCGGCGTTGCGCCCGGTTCCACGTCACGATCTCTGCCACGCCCACGTGGCGCGGTAACGTCACCCTCATGCAAGGCGTCATCAAGGCTTACGACCCCGTCTCGACGATCGGCGTCGTCATGTGCGACACCGACCTGGCCGACTACGACCTCGCGTCCGATGCCCTCGACGGCTCGATCTTCCGCATGGTTCGCCAGGGCCAGCGGGTCGTGTTCGATCTCGACGATGCCGGCAGGGCGACCCATCTGCGTCTCGGCTCCGAGATCGACATGGGTACCCCCGGATCGCACTGACCGATCGAGGGGTCTGACGCCCGCAAACGTTTTCAGCGCTAGCTGACCCCGGGTTCATCTGTTTTACCGATGTTCACATCTGCACAAACTCAGACCCGGATGACGCATTCGACCCCACCGCGCGGGCACCCGATGGGCCACACTGTTGGACAGGACCGGTAGCAGGACGTCCACAGGAGGGGCAACGATGGCTGGAACAACGTCGAACGCGCGGTTGCGCGCATGGGTGGATGAATGGGCTGCGACCATGCAACCCGACGAGATCTACTGGTGCGACGGCTCCGCCGACGAGTACGAGCGGCTCTGTGGCGAGCTCGTGGCGTCGGGCACGTTCACGAAACTCGACGAGGCCAAGCGGCCCAACAGCTACTGGGCGCACTCCGACCCTGGCGACGTCGCCCGCGTCGAGGACCGCACGTTCATCTGTTCTGCCTCCGCCGACGAGGCGGGCCCGAACAACAACTGGCGCGATCCGGCCGAAATGAAGGCCGAGATGCTGAAGTTCTACACCGGGTCGATGCGGGGCCGCACGATGTACGTCGTGCCGTTCTCGATGGGCCCCCTCGGATCACCGATCGCCCACATCGGTGTGCAGCTCACCGACTCGGCCTATGTCGCCACCAACATGCGGATCATGACCCGGATGGGTCAGGGCGCTCTCGACGTGCTCGGCGCGAACGGCGAGTGGGTTCCATGCCTGCACTCGATCGGCGCTCCCCTCGCCGAGGGCGAGCAGGACGTGCCCTGGCCCTGCAATCCCCACAACAAGTACATCGCCCACTTTCCACAGACTCGCGAGATCTGGTCGTACGGGTCGGGCTACGGCGGCAACGCACTGCTCGGCAAGAAGTGTTTCGCCCTGCGGATCGCATCGGTGATGGCCCGCGACGACGGCTGGCTCGCCGAGCACATGCTGATCCTCAAACTCACCAATCCTCAAGGTGAGTCGAAGTACATCGCCGCCGCCTTCCCCTCCGCCTGTGGCAAGACCAACCTGGCCATGCTGATCCCCACGATCCCCGGCTGGAAGGCCGAGACGATCGGCGACGACATCTGCTGGATGAAGTTCGGCGAAGACGGGCGCCTCCGTGCCATCAATCCCGAAGCCGGCTTCTTCGGCGTGGCGCCGGGCACGAACGAGGACAGCAACGCCAACGCGATGGCGACCCTGCACAGCAACTGCATCTTCACCAACACGGCGCTGACCGACGACGGCAACGTCTGGTGGGAGGGCATCGACGGGCCGCCGCCAGAGCACCTGATCGACTGGCGCGGCAACGACTGGGCACCCGGTGCTCCGAAGCCGGCGGCACATCCGAACGCCCGATTCACCGTGCCCGCCAGCCAGAACCCCGTGTGCGCTCCCGAGTGGGAAGACCCGGCGGGCGTGCCGATCTCCGCGATCCTCTTCGGTGGCCGGCGCCGCACGACCGTGCCGTTGGTGACCGAGGCATTCGACTGGGAGCACGGGGTGTTCCTCGGTTCGATCATGGCGTCCGAGACGACTGCCGCCCAGCAAGGCGCAGTGGGCCAGTTGCGGTTCGACCCGATGGCGATGCTCCCGTTCTGCGGCTACAACTACGCCGACTATTTCGCCCACTGGCTCACGATCGGGAAGGCGACCGACCCGAACAATCTCCCGAAGATCTTCTTCGTCAACTGGTTCCGCCGCGACGACGACGGCCGCTACCTGTGGCCAGGTTTCGGCGAGAACAGCCGGGTGCTGAAGTGGGTGTTCGAACGGGTCGATGGTGGCTCGGAAGCGGTCGACACCGCGATCGGCCGGCTGCCGACGAAGGCCGGGCTCGATACCGACGGCCTGGACATCGACGAAGCCGACCTCGACACGATCCTGCGGGTCGAGGTCGATGGTTGGAAGGGAGCGATCCCCCAGATCCGCGAGCACTACGCCAAGTACGGCAACAAGCTTCCGGCCCAGCTCCAGATGGCGGTCGATGCACTCGAGGCCAAGCTCAGCTGATCGGACCGGACCGTCGGTCGGCTCACGCCACTGGATCGATCGGTCCACCTCGGCCGATGCGCTGCGCTCGCAGAGCGACATAGGTCACTACGGCCAGGCCGATCAACACTGCGATCAGACGCGCGACCATCCCCGTCAGCAGAGTGGCCATCGACGACATCGTCGCCCAGAAGAACTCGACCATCCCGATCGCGAGCAACGGGAGTGAACGGTCGTGCAGCGAATAGGCCACCACCAACGCCGCAGTGAACATGGCGACGACCGCCGAGACGTTCTCGCTCACGCCGCTGAACATCACCGCTCCGACCATGACCCCGATCGCGCCGATGGCGAGCGCTATCAACCGCGGGTGCACGTAATCGAGTGCGGCGACGGCGCAGAACACGGCGGCGATCATCCAAACCGCCGGCGCGGCGACCCACAGCGACACCTCGATCAGCGCTCCGATCCCTCCGAGCGTGATCCCGAACCCGACGACCGCGGTGAGCAGCTGCAGCGGCCGGTCGAGGTTGCGCCAGAGCCCGAGCCCGATCGCCAGCACCGGTAGGCCGATCGCGATCGCGGCCCACGTGTCGTCACTCGGGTCGAACTCGTTCATGATGACAGCGGCTGCCATCGCGACACCACCCGTGCCGACCAGCCAGAGGAACGATCCGAGACGCTCGGTGCCCGCCTCGGCGACACGCACGAGCCATGTCCCGACGCCGAATCCGACCATCGCGATGGCCAACGCCAGCACCAACTGGCCGACCAATCCCAGCTGCTCCCAGTTGGGCCCGATGATCGCAGCGCCGCCGGCGAAGGCGATCACGCTGCCGAGATATGAAGCGACCTCGGCGACGAGCGTCAGCCGTTGGGGTGCGGCGGGTTCGTCGAGGTGCTCGAAATGCCTGATAGCCGCGACCTGCTCGTCGGAGACGAGTCCGGCGGCGACCCACTCATGGGCGTGGCCGTCGAGCCACGCCACATCCCTGCGCTCCAACGTCGACGGTGCCATGGCGACCTCCCTCCGTGCAGGCTCTCAACTCCAGTGTCGGCCTCGACACCCCGGCTGCTCAGGGCCGAATGTCACACCGATCCGGAGTCAGCCCGCCAAGTGGCTGTCAACCGAGATACAGGTTGCGGATACCGAGCCCCATGACGAAGAGGCTGCCGAGGCCATACAGCACGAGTTCCTTGCCCTTCATGAAGGGACTGGTCCGGTAGCTGTACAGGATGCCGACCGCGACGATCGCGGAGAACCCGTACAGGGCATGCATGTCGTTGAGTTCGACCCCGTCGCGGTTCGCGAGCAGGGCACCGGCTATGGCCTGGACGAACACCGTGGCCTGAGCCACGATCACACCCGCCCACAACACCCGCCCACGCAACGCGATGACCTGGTAAGCGAGCAGGCACCACACGCCCATCAGCGCGTTCAACCCGATCAGCAACCAGGCATTGATCTCGTGGAGTTCACGCACGTCGAACCACCCGGGCTACTCGGCGCAGCCGTAGCCACCGAAGATCACGGTGACGAAGTCGTCGGGCGAGGTGCCGGTGAGCAGCCCGCGGAAGTTGTCGCTGACATAGAAGTTGGGCGGGATGTTGAGATCGGCCTCACCCTCGTTGACGCCGGCGTCGGGAAAGTCGGCCAGCAGATCGACCACCCGACTACCGAGCGTCGTTCCGCCGGGGGTGCGCAGACCGGCAGGCTCGTCGCCGATCTGTCCGACGCGACCGTACTCCCAGCCGATGAAGTGATTTCGGCCGGCGGCGTAGCTGGACAGGTCGCTGAAGAGCAGTGAGAGCACACCCCAATCGACGCGGCGGGCGACGGTGGCCGGGCTGCAGTCGGCGAACGTGTATGGATCGACCCAGCCGGTGTCGGCAGTGTTGCCGCCCAGGATCGACGTCACGTACTCGATGACCCCCTCCGGTGCGGCGCCGAATCGGGCCAAACCGAGGCCGTCGCCCCGCAACAGGAGTTCCTGGATCGCCAGCGGTTCGGTGGTCGTGGTAACCGGAGGCAGGGTCGTGGTCGTGGTCGTGACGTCGGCGGGAGGTTCGGCGTCGACCGATGTAGCGGTCGTGACCGGGACGACCGGGACGGTCGTGGACGGGATCGCCTGGGACGAGGCATCGACGAAGACCGGGACGGTCAAAGGCGGGGAGGTGTCCTCACCGCTGGCACAAGCGGCGATCAACAGCGGCGCCGCGACGAGCGCGAACAAACGACGTCGTCGACCGGAACGGGGGGACCGGAACATGGCAGTCATTGTGGTGGAGGATGCCATGATTTGCGCGGATTGGGCGGTCGCGTCGACGACGGGACGACCCCGCGGCGAACGATCAGCGGATCAGCGTGTCGGCCTCGCTGCCACCCTCGACAAGACGGAGCCGGCCGGCTTCGATCGCGACGGTGGTGATCGAACAGTTGTCGAGGCTGCGGATGACCAGTCGATCGTCGCCGATGCACGCCCCGATCACCGCATTGATCGCGATGAAGTGCGAGAAGATCACAGTGTCGCTGTGGCACCCCTTCACGTAGTCGACCGTGGCATCCCGATACGACGTGTATCGCTGCCCCAGATCAGCCCAGGTGCCCTGCATCGCGCCACGCAGCCAATCGACCCGGTCTGCCATCTCGATCCCCTCGGGCGAGGGGATTTCGGCGACGGCCGGTTCGACCACGACCGGCAAGGCGACTCGATCCGCATAGTACGCAGCCGTGGAACGGCAACGCCGCAAGGGGCTCGCGACGATCGAGAACGCGCCGATCGCCATCAGCTCGCCGGCGACCTTCTCCGACTGTTCGCGCCCCAACTCGTCGAGATCGGGATCGGGATCGACATTCCAGCCTGCAGCGGCACGCCCGTGGCGCACCAGTCGGACGATCGTGGTCACCGCGAATCCGCGCTCACTCGAACAGCCATCCCATCCGCAGACCGGGCGGCTGACCGTGCTCGATATACCACTCGCGACCGAAGGCTTCAGCGAACACCTCAGGCGGCATCTGCAGGAAGAAGCTCGAGTCCGAGACCTGGCTACGGTGGGCGGCGATCGCCGCCCGCTTCTTCCCGGTGAAGTCGAACACGTCGACACCGAGCGTCAGTTCGGCCTCGGGCGTTCCCATCGGATTCCCGTCGTCCATCGGTCCGTCGGGATCGAAGAGCTCGCCGTCGTCATCGTCGAGGCCGGCACTCTCGAGGCCCATCTCCCTGGCCATCGCGATCATCCGTCGCATGCCGTCGCGGTTCATCGTCGACTCGAGCACACGCAGGTTCGGCAGGTCGGCTCGCACCATCTCCTCGGCACGGCACCCCACCCGGTGCACCTGGATGTGGTCGGGGTGGCCGTACCCGCCGTGCCAGTCGTAGATCGTGAACAGATCGGCGCGCTCCTCTCGCAGCACGTCGGCCACACGGCCCGCTGCGGTGTCGACATCTGTTCGACAGAACGCCTGATCGTGACCATTCTGGTCCCAACCGGTCATCCCCGAGTCGGTGTAGTCGAGAAACTCGACACGATCGATGCCCAGTGCGGCGGCAGACTCGAGCGTCTCGGCACGCCGCCGCTCGACCAGGGTCTCACCGTCGGCAAGATCGTCGGGCGATTCACCGTGAGCACCGTCGGTAGCGACGACCAGCACGACCCGATGCCCTTCGGCGTGGGCTCGTGCCATCGAACCACCGGTCGCGATCGCTTCGTCGTCGGGGTGAGCGTGCAGGCAGACCAGGGTTCCCATTCAGGCCTGCCTTGCAGCGCCGGACTCGACCAAGGCCTCGATCCGCTCTTGCGGGAGACCCCACTCGGCCAAGACCTCGACAGTGTGCTGGCCATCGTGCGCCGGCAGACGATCGATCGTCGGCGCGGTGCGACTGAAGCGCGGTGCGGGCGCGGGCTGCGTGAGACCAGCGATCTCGACGAAGGTACCGCGGGCCACGTTGTGTGGGTGGGCCGCAGCTTCGTCCATGCGTAGCACCGGCGCGAAGCAGACGTCGGTGTGCTCCATGATCTCGCACCACTCGGCACGCGACTTCGACCGGAACACCTCGGACAGGCGTTGCTTGAGATGGGGCCACTGCTCGCGATTGTTCTGCGCCGCGAATTCGGGGTCTGCCTCGAGTCCGGTGAGCCTCATCAGTTCAGCGTAGAACTGGGGCTCGATCGAACCGATCGATACATACTCGCCATCGGAGCATTCGTAGACGTCGTAGAAGTGTGCCCCCGTATCGAGCAGGTTCTCGCCACGCTTGTTGATGTCGTGCACGCCCATCTGGCTCAGCGCCCAGAACATCGTCATCAGCGTCGCCGTGCCATCGACCATTGCGGTATCGACCACTTGGCCGGCGCCGCTGCGCTGGGCCTCGAGCAGCGCACACACCACACCGAAGGCCAGGAACATGCCGCCTCCGCCGAAGTCGCCGACCATGTTCATCGGTGGGGTCGGAGGCTGGCCGGCTCGGCCGAAGTGAGCCAGCGCGCCGGCGAGGGCGATGTAGTTGATGTCGTGCCCCGCCGCTGACGAGTACGGCCCGTCCTGGCCCCAGCCGGTCATGCGACCGAACACGAGCTTGGGATTGCGGGCGAGGCACTCGTCGGGGCCGACGCCGAGTCGTTCCATCACACCGGGGCGGAACCCTTCGATCAACGCGTCAGCCTGGGCAACCAGATCGAGCAGCGTGGCGACACCGTCAGGGTGCTTGAGGTCGAGCGCGATGTTGCGACGGCCACGCCGCGAGATGTCGGGGTGCGGTGTCTCTGGGGCAGGCCCGCGCACCGCTCCGGCGCGTTCGACCCGGATCACTTCGGCGCCCATGTCGCTGAGCAACATCGCCGCGAACGGGCCAGGCCCGATGCCGGCGATCTCGATCACCCGATAGCCGGCGAGCGGGCCGCTCATGACGCCACCATCAGTTCTGTCGTCGCAACTGCCGTGTCACCGTGGGCGATCAGGGCCCCGACGATCATCGGCCAGAGTTGCTCGGGTATGTCGTGACCCATGTCGGCGAGCTCGACCAGGTGCGCGCCGGGTACCAATTCGGCCGTGCGACGCCCGCCTGACGGGTCGATCAACGTGTCGTCGCGACCATGGATCACGAGCATCGGCACCGTGACCGCACGAAGCAGATCCGATCGGTCACCGCTGGCATAGATCGCAGCGATCTGGCGCGATGCTCCCTCCGGATACGAGCAACGATCGTAGGAGGCGGCTGCGCGCTCGTACGCCCGCTCGACATCGAAGTAGCGCTTCGACGCCCACACGCCATAGTCCGCTGCGCGGGCGATCGCCGCGGCACGGTCGGACGGTGGCGGCGCCAGGATCACCTCCATCGCTTCGGGCGTTGCCTGCCCGAACTCGAGGTCGCCGATCGTCGACATGATCGATGTGACGCTGAGCAGCCGCCGTGGGTGCTCGATGGCCATGGATTGCACGATCATCCCGCCCATCGATGCGCCGACGACATGGGCACGCTCGATCCCGAGGTGATCGAGCAGGGCGATCGCATCGGCCGCCATGTCGGACAAGGTGTACGGAACCGGGGGGATCTCGGCCTTGATCATCGCTGCCCCCATGATGGCTGCAGCATCGACGAACTGCCCGTCGAGCTTCGTGGACAGACCACAATCACGGTTGTCGAACCGGATCACGAACCGGCCCCGGTCGGCGAGTTGGCGGCAGAAGCCCTCGTCCCAGGCGGTCATCTGTGCGGTGAAGCCCATCACGAGCAACAGCGCCGGTGCATGCGGGTCGCCAAAGGTGTCGTACTCGAGCTTGATTCCCGAGCTCAGTTCAGCAGTCGTCATGCCCCGAGTGTGACACGCGCGATCGCCGGATCCTCAACGGGCCACCGATCGACATCGACCACTCAGCTGCGCAACAATCTGCGCTTTTGCTCGTCGAACTCGTCGCGGGAGATCATGCCCCGCTCCATCAGCCCCTCGAGCTTCTCGAGCTGGGACACGACATCGTGACCGGCCGGTTGGCCACCGAACCGCCGGCTCTCGTTGACCCCCATCTGCGCATGGATCAGGTTCTGCACCCGGTCCGGTCGACGGATGTCGCTGAACCGCTGCTGACCGTCTTCGCCTCCCGATTCGATCAACAGGTCACCCGCACCGAGCATCCGTTCGAAGATCGACTGCTTGAACGACACATTGTTGACTCGTTCGAGCGGGATCTCGATGCCGCGTTTGGAGAGCACGCCGCTCCGGAAGATCACCCGGTCACTGGTGATCACGAAATTGGTGGTCGCCCACTTCATGTAGCGGATCGCCAGCCACACCGCACAGAGCCCGAGGACGACCAGGGCGGCCCAGCGCGCGGCGTCACTGAGGCCATCGCCGCCGAGCAACGCGAGCGAGAGGACGCCGATGACGATCGAACCGACGACGGCGATGACGGGGCCGACGAAATACCACCAGTGCGGATGCAGGTCGAGCGCCACCGTCTCGTAATCGTTCAGCAATTTCTTCGGGTACGGCACCAAACCAACAGTACCGTTGCGCCGGTGACGGACGAGTCGCTGTCCCCGGATCTGCTGTTGGCCGATCTCGACGCCGATCAGCGCCGCGCGGTCACGACCGACTCCCAGCTCGTCGCCGTGGTGGCCGGCGCCGGCTCAGGGAAGACCCGGGTGCTCACCAGGAGGGTCGCGTACCGCATCGCCACCGGGACCGCCGACGGAGCCCACACCGTGGTACTCACCTTCACGCGCGAGGCCGCCGGCGAGCTTCGTCGACGACTCCCTCGGTTGGGGCTGACCGAACGCATCGCGGCCGGAACCTTCCACTCGATCGCCCAGCAACTCCTTCGCCAGCGGTGGCTCGACCTCGATCAGCAACCGAAGACGATCATCAGCGACCGGTCACGGATCGTGAGCAGTCTGATGGGTCGCGACGGTCTGGACGAACTCGTCAACGAGATGGACTGGGCCACGGCCCGCGGCGTCGATGCCGACGGGTACGAGAGCGCAGCGCGACGTGGCGACAGGAGATCATCGGTGTCACCAGCGCGGGTCGCCGAGGCACTCGCTGCCTATCGAGTCGAGAAACGCAAACGCGGCGTCCTCGACCTCGACGATCTGTTGAGCACCACCATCGAAGCGATCGAGCAGGATCCCGAGTTCGCGGCCGGTGTTCGGTGGCGATTCCGGCATGTGCTCGTCGACGAGGCACAGGACCTCAACCCTCTCCAGCACCGGATGGTCGATCTGTTCCGCGACGGTCGTGACGACTTGTTCCTCGTAGGCGATCCGGCCCAGGCGATCTATGGGTTCAACGGATCGGACCCGACCTTGTTGATCGAGGTGTCCGATCGTTTCCCCGGCATCGAGGTGGTGCGACTCCCCGTCAATCATCGCTGCACTCCCCAGATCGTCGACGTCGCCGCCCACTCGTTGCGTTCCGACGGCCAACACACCGAGGTCGTATCGGCGCGGCCCGACGGACCGGTCGTCGCCACGGTGGCACACGACGACGAACACGGCGAGGCGCGCTGGGTCGCCCATCAGATCGCCCGGCTCGACCCCACCCTCGTCCGGACCGCCCGAGTGGCCGTGCTGGCCCGCACCCATGCCGTACTGGCGACGACCCGCACCGCTCTCGTCGACGCCGGCGTGGCGGTGCGACGCTTGGTCGATGGGCCCGGCTCACCATTCACGCCGATCCTCGCCGAGGCGTATCGGCTCCGCGAGCCCAATCACATGCGGCAATGGGCGCGCGATCAGTTCGACCAGATCGACGGAGTAGGCGACCCCCGAGCCGAGGTTGGCGAAGCCGCGCTCGAGTTCCTACGCGAGCAGCCCACGGGCGACGGACCGGCGTTTCGCAACTGGGTGTCGACAACGGATCCGTTCGGTCGCGACCTGCCCGGTGTGGATGTACTCACGTTCCACGGAGCAAAGGGTCGCGAGTGGCACACGGTGTACCTGGTCGGCTGCGAGACGAGTCTGGTCCCGCACAGGTCGGCCACCACCAACGCGGCCCGCTCCGAGGAGGCGCGCCTGTTGTACGTCGCGCTCACCCGGGCGACCGACATGCTGACGGTCAACTGGGCCGAGCGCAGGGGCGGGTATCAGCGCAAGCTCACTCCCCTGCTCGACGGGTTCATCAGCGAGACGCCAGAAACGATGGGTCCGCCGACCGAGTTGGTGGCGATGCGGCGGACCGGCAGGCAGGTCACACTCGATCGGCTCCGCGACTGGCGGGCCGGCGTGGCCCGTGCCGGTGGGATTCTGCCGAGTGCCGTGATCACCGACCACGCGCTCGGTGTCATCGCAGATCAGCGACCAGGCACACCGGATGAGCTCGATCGGGTGACCGGTCTCGGGTCCATCACCGCCCGCCGGCTCTTCGAGGGGATCGCTGCGGCGCTGGCCGAGCGGTGACGATCGCCGCAGCGGGTCAGGTCCGGGTCAGCCAGCGAGGTCGACCATCACGGGTGCGTGATCGCTGGGCTGCTTTCCCTTGCGAGCGTTGCGGTCGATCGCACTCCACTCACACCGTTTCGCCACCGATGCAGATCCGAGCACCAGGTCGATCCGAAGGCCGCGACCCTGGTGGAAGTCGCCGGAGCGATAATCCCACCACGAATACAGCGAGTCGGCGTCGGGGTGATGCTGCCGGAACAGATCGCTGAGGCCCCACTGCTCGAGTGCCGTCAGGCGGTCGCGTTCGGCCTGGCTGACATGAGTGGCGTTGCGGAACTTGCGCATGTCGTAGACATCGCGGTCCTCGGGAGCGATGTTGAAGTCACCGGTGACGATGACGTCGGCATCGCACGAGGAGTCGCGATCGAGGTGCTCGACGAGCCGGTCGAGCCAGCTCAGCTTGTAGGTGTAGTGATCGTCGTCGAGGCTGCGACCGTTGGGTACATAGCAGCACGAGACCCGGACGCCGCCACAGGTCGCCGTGATGATGCGGGCATCGGGATCGGGTTCGACCCCGGCGGCGAAGTTGGTGACGACATCGTCGATGCCGACCTTGGAAAGAATCGCCACGCCATTCCACTGACCCTGGCCGTAGTGCGCCGACTCGTAGCCGAGCGCCTCGAAGGTGAGGCCCGGAAAGGCATCATCGGCGAGCTTGGTCTCCTGCAGGCACAACACGTCGGGTTGCACCTCGGTGATCCATTCCTCGACGCGCTCGAGTCGCGCCCGCAACGAGTTGACGTTCCAGGTGACGACACGCATCACGCGTCGGCCTTCTTGGCCGGCGCCTTCTTCGCTGGGGCCTTCTTCGCTGGGGCCTTCTTCGCTGGAGCCTTCTTCGCTGGAGCCTTCTTCGCTGGAGCCTTCTTCGCTGGAGCCTTCTTCGCCGGAGCCTTCTTCGCCGGAGCCTTTGCTACGGGTGTGACAGGTGGCGTCGTGGTCGCTGCCGACGAGATGTCGGCCTGAACCTTGGCGGGGGCCTTCTTGGCCGGAGCCTTCTTCGCCGGAGCCTTCTTCGCCGGAGCCTTCTTGGCCGGAGCCTTCTTCGCCGGAGCCTGGGTGGCGCCGGACCCGAGCACGTCGACATCGGACGTCCCGGGCGATGCGTCCGCCATGGCCTCGGATGCCATGTGTGGCA
>JAHEDX010000008.1:11880-90020 GCA_024641005.1 Acidimicrobiaceae bacterium | reverse complement strand
CCCCGACCTCAACGGCAACAACCGGCTCGACAGCTACCGAAACCTGATCCAGCATCCCTACGCCGGAGTGCTGATGATGGTGCCCGGCAAGGACGAGACACTCCGAATCAACGGTCCTGCCTTTCTGACGATCGACCCTGACTTGCTGGGGGGTTTCAGCGACGAACTGCGCACACCCAAGATGGCACTGGTGATCGAAACCGCAGAGATCTATGGACATTGTGCCAAGGCGTTCAGGCGGGCCTCGATGTGGGATCCCGAGTCGTGGGGCGAACTCGAAGACGCTCCTGACTTGGCGGGGATGTACCTCAGCATCGGGAACACCGGCGGCGACGCGTTGCGAACCTCGCTCGAGGCCGCCTACGCCACAGGCCTGGCGTTGGACCGACCGAGCTGAGGCGATCCGGCGCCCGGTCCGACGGGTCGCTCAGCCGCTGTCGCGGTCAGCCCTGGTCGCCCTCGTGCACCCAGACCGGCGTGTGGAGCGGCATCAGGCCGGTCTCCCAGATCCAGTCCATCGCGGGCACGCTGACACGAACACATCCGTGCGAAGCGGGATAGTCGGGCACGTGGTTAGAGCCGTGTACGGCGATACCACCCGTGAAGTACTTCGGTCGATAGATCTCGCCGAGGTCGCCTTCCCACCAGCCCTCGGGCCGTTCGCGGTACACCTCGTGGAGTCCGTTGCGGGTGATCGAATCGCCGGTCTGGCGCTTTTCGGGATCGTTCTGGTCGGGTTCGTCGTAGGGCTTCTCGCTGCCACTCGAGACGTTGAGTACCCATTCCGACTTGCCGTCGATCACGAAGAACAGCAACTGAAGGCCCTTGTCGATCTCGACGAGCGTGCCGGCATCGGCCCGACCGTGCGGGCGTTCGGTGAGCGCTGTCATCACCGCCGCGGTCTCGTCACCGAGGACGCCGTCGGTCACCAGGCCGTAGTACTTCTGGAAGGCCATCACCGCCTGGGTCGTGGTCAGGCCGTAGTCGCCGTTGGCCGACTGCAGCCAGAATCCCAGTTCGAGCAGGCGTTCCTGAGCACGTTGGGTATCGGCACCGTCGCGAGTCCCGACGCCAACGATCGGGGGATCGGCGGCCGGGACCGAAACGATGTTGGCCGGCGTCGTGGTGGTCGTGGTGGTGGACTCGGCCGTCGTGGTGGTGGTCGGGTCGGCCGTGGTGGTCGGCTCGGCCGTGGTCGCGGGTTCAGTCGTGGTCGGGGCCGTGGTGGGGGCGACCGTCAGCGTGGTGACCGGTTCCTGCGGCGCAGGAGCAGGAGTGCTGGCGAGCGACGTGCTGGCGCACGCCGACAGCGGGACTGCCGCCGCGATCGTCAACAAACCTCTCATTCGCATACCACTTCCACGCTACCGAAACGAGTAGGGCAAGGGGCGGCACCTCGACCGGAATCGCGGGCCTCGTGTCGAAAATCTCTGCTCACGCGTCGGAAACCCGCCTGAGGCGTGCGTTCCTTCCGTCGCTTGGTCGTGCGGTGGCCGTCCGGTACCGACTACAACGTGGTCGGATACAGGTCGGCGAGATGAGCCGGCGTCCTCGGCAGACACTCGGGCTCGAACCGCTCGACCAACACATCGGCCGTCACGATCTCGCCCGGATTCGCCAGACCGAGCGAGCGCGCCAGCACCGACACCACCTCCGCTGCGCTCGAACCCTGCGCCCTCAAGTCGGCGAGCGTCACCGCACCGTGCCGCTTGGCCAGACGTTGCCCGTCGGCGCCAAGCACCAAGGGGACGTGCAGGTACTGGGGGGTGGCGAGTCCGAGCAGCCTCTGCAGCAATATCTGGCGCGGCGTCGAGGTGAGCAGGTCGTCACCGCGGCACACCTGTGTCACCCCCTGGGCGGCGTCGTCGACGACGACCGCCAGGTTGTAGGCAGGCACGCCGTCGGCGCGGGCCAACACGACATCGTCGACAACGCCGTCCATGTGCCCGTGCACGAGGTCGTCGAACTCGAGCACCTCGCCGCCGGCTCGCAGCCGCATCGCGGGCCGTCGCCCGCTCGCGATGTGTTCGGCCCGCTCGTCGGCCGTGAGATCACGGCAGGTCCCCGGATAGGCGCCATCGGGCAAGTGCACGTGGGGTGCGTGAGCGGCGGCATCGATCTCGGCCCGGATCTCACGGCGGGTGCAGAAGCACTCGTACACCCGCCCGTCGATCCGCAAGCGCTCGATCTCGCGGCGATACAACTCGAACCGATCACTCTGGCGGAGCACTTCACCATCCCAATCGAGCCCCAATGCGGCGAGGTCGTCGAGCTGGCGTCGTTCGTGCTCCGGTGACGAGGTCACCCGGTCGAGGTCCTCCATCCTCACCAGGAATCCCCGCCCGGCGCTGCGCGCCGCGAGCCACGCGACGAGCGCTGTTCGCAGATTGCCGAGGTGCAACTCGCCGGTTGGCGACGGAGCGAAGCGACCGGACATGCCCGCATTCTGGCCGCTCGGCGTCGCCATGCGTGTCCCAGCTGCCCTCGCCGACTCCACGAGCTCGTGACAAGCTGGCGCGGTGCGAGCGGACCGACAGGTCAATCGACGCGAGCGGATGGCGATCATCCTCGAACGCGACGGGTCCGAGTGCGCCTGGTGTCGCCGGCCACTCGAGATCGGCCTCGTCGCGGCCACCACAGAGCACCTCGTTCCGCGGATCAAGGGTGGTCCGAGCTGGATCGAGAACGAATTGGCGGCGTGCCGTCGCTGCAACGGCGAGCGCGGCCACCGGACCCCCGGCGAGTGGTTCGACGAATGCGAACGACGCGGGTGGACTCCGAACCGTGCGGCGATCGTGAACGCGTTGCGGTCCCTGCGGCGGGCAATCGCAGAGCGGGGAGGTCAGCGCCGGGCGCGTCCGTACATCGTGTCGCAACTCCGACGGCTCGACCAGCCCCCTCGCGCGTGACGGGTGCGTGTCGAACTGGCGCACCCTGGGGCAACGCGGCAGGGGTTGCTCCTATCATTCGGATCATGGAGTGCCAGGAGTGCGGGCGAGCAGTGCAGCCGGAAGACCGCTTCTGCACCGGCTGCGGCATCGCGTTGCAGCCCGTCACCCCCACCGTCGAGACCGACCGACCAGCGCAGTCTGCCGCACCCGATCCCACCACGATCGCCGACGAGCCGACCGAACAGATGCCCGACATCAGTCGACGCGCGCAGCCCGCCGCCTCCCCGAGCGCCCTGACGGCCGAACCAGAAGCACCGCTCGGCGACGCTTCGGAAACGAACCCTGCCGACGAGTGGGATGCCGACGACCCGGTCTGGGCGGCGACCGGTGCGATTCCGGTGCACGCAGGGGCAGACGAGCCCACCGAGCCTGCTGCGGTCGAGGGGGTCACCTCCCAGCTCCCGGCCACCGAACCGATCGATGTCGCACTCGACCCGGCGACGGCCACGCCCTACGACGTCTGGCAAGCCGAAGTGCCGACCGGGGAGACCACGGGCGTCGCCCCCACGACCACCGCCGAGATGCCGATCGCCGCCGGTCATCCGCAGAAACCGACCGGCTTCCGACTGGGCGCAGTCAGCATGATCGCCCTGGTCACCGGCATGGTCACCCTGTTCAGCCTGTTCGCCAACATCATCCAGGTCACCAGCGACACACGCCTCGCTCCCAACGACGCGACACCGGTCGGATTCCGGGTCGGCACCTGGATCGCAGACGATCTCGCCGACAATCTCTCCGTCGCCGGACTGCTCGCGATCGTCCTGATGATCGCCGGCGGCGTTGCGGCAGGGTTCCATTGGCGATGGGGCGCGGGTGTTGCCGGAGGGGCCGGGCTCGCCGTCGCCGGGCTGGCTGCCCTCACGATCGGACTGGCGCAGATTCCGATCGACGCTGCGTACGAGTTCGTCGGCATCCCCAGCGAGCAACAGTTCACCCTCACCATCACACGCGACCTGGGGTACTGGCTGACGATCGCCGCCGGTGCCCTGGGCGTCGTACTGTTCTTCGCTGCGATCAACGACGCTTCGGGTGATCGCCGCAGCGGTCTCAACCCATGGGTCGCCGCCCTCGGGGCTTTGGCCGCAGTGGTCACTGCTGCAGGGCCACTGCTCCCCGAGAATCAGGCCGTGTTCAGCGACAATTGGTACCTCGTCGAGGGTCCCGGCGGTACCCCTGCAATGCTCGTGGTGGGCCGATTGGTGCAGCTCGGCTTGTTGCTGCTCGCCGGCGTGGTCGGCTTTCTCACCGTTCGCCGATGGGGGTTGGGGTTGGCGATCGGCGGCACGCTGCCGATCATCTGGTTGGCGGCGAGCACGCTGTTCGATCTGACCGACCGTCCCGTCGGCCCGGCCTATCGAAACCCCGGTGCCACCGACATGCATGTACACGGTGTGACGATCATCGGCGTCAGCGCATTGGCAGCGATGTCGGTGCTGGCCGTGATCGCGGCGTACGACCAGGGTGTCCGCGAACGCCGCTGAACCGGGACGGTCTCGAGATCCCGTCCAGACATCGGTAAGGCGCTACGCGGCCGGCCTCACGTCGACTCCGCCGGTCGCGATGGGGCACATCTTCCGAGTCGGGGCCCGGCGCTGGTAGAACGCCGGGGTGAACACGATCGAGTTTCGCAGCGACAATGCCGCCGGGGTGGCCCCACAGATCCTGGCGTCGATCGCCGACGCCAACGTCGGCTCGGCGATCGCGTACGGCCACGATGACGTCACGGCGCAGCTCGAGCAACGGATCCGCGAAGTGTTCGAGCACGACACCGCCCGTGTCTTCCCCGTCACCAGTGGCACCGCGGCCAATGCGTTGGCGTTGACCGCGCTGTGCCCCCCGTGGGGATCGGTGCTGTGTCACACCACGGCGCACATCCTCAACAGCGAGGGTGGTGCCACCTCGATGCTCGGTGGTGGTGCGGTGATGAAGGGGGTCCCCGGCGACGATTTCCGCATGGGGGCCGACGCCTTGCGCACCGCCCTGGCTTCGATCACGTGGGGGGACCCACATCATTCACAACCGTCGGTGCTCTCGTTCACCCAGCCGACCGACATGGGCACCATCTATCCGGTCGAAGCCGTGACCGAACTGTCGGCGATCGCCAAAGCGAGCGGGCTCAAGGTGCATCTCGATGGCGCCCGGTTCGCCAACGCGCTGGTGGCGCTGGGGTGCTCGCCGGCTCAGCTCACCTGGAAGGCCGGGGTCGACGCTGTGTCGCTGGGTGCGACGAAGAACGGCGGGCTGTCGGCCGAGGCGATCGTCGTGTTCGACGACGCGGCCGCTGACGAGCTGGTGTATCGCACCAAGCGTTCCGGCCATGTGACGTCGAAGATGCGATTCCAGTCGACGCAGATCCAGGCCTATCTCGCCGACGACCTATGGCTACGGCTGGCGCGCAACTCCAACGATCGGATGGTCGAGTTGGCAGCCGGGTTGCAGGAGCTGTCCGTCGAGTTCGTCAATCGGCCCGATGTCAACATGCTGTTCGCCCGCATGCCTGCCGACGCGATCGACCACCTCGAACACGCCGGCCTGTTGTTCTACCGAATGGGACCCGAAACGATCCGTCTCGTCACGAGCTGGCAGACCACCCCCGCCGATATCGAGACGGCCCTGTCCCACTTCCACGCAGCCCTGGCCTGACCCCGCCCCGCGGCGTAGGTTACGGAACGTGCCAGGCACGTTTCGTAACTCGGAGCTGTACGGGGTCGGCGCGCGTGGGCTGCAGGATGCGTTCGATTCGCGGCGGATCGCCGATGTGCTCGGAGAGTTCACGGTGCACGGCCAGCTCAACGGCGACGACATCGAACTGATCCAGGCGCAATCGACGGTGTGGATCTCGACGGTCGATGCCGACGGGTGGCCAGATGTCTCGTACAAGGGCGGCGGGGTCGGGTTCGTCGAGGTGGTCAGCCCGTCCGAGCTCCGTATCCCGAGCTACGACGGCAACGGAATGATGCGCACGATGGGCAACATCGAGGACACCGGCAGGGTGGCGCTGCTGTTCGTCGACACGCAACGCCCCTGGCGGATGCGGGTGCACGGCACCGCCCGCGTGTCGATCGAGTCGGGCGACATCGCCCGGCACCACGGCGCACAAGCGGTGATCATCATCACGATCGGGCGGGTGTTCCCCAACTGTGGCCGCTACATCCACCAGGACGACGAGATCTCGACCTATGTGCCGGCCGTCGGACACGAACCACCCATTCCGGATTGGAAGCGGGTCGAGTTGCTCCGAGCAGCGCTCCCCCAGGCCGACCAGGATCGACTCGACGCCGAAGACGACTAGCCGCGCCGCGAGCCGGAGGTGTTCGAGGAGGCGCAGGCACGTGGTTGCGTACCCGTGGCCTCCATCCCGGGCACACGATCAACTCGGTCGTCAGAGGCGATAGCGACGTGGACGACGGCCGGAACGCGGTCGACGAGCAGGACCCCGCGACCCGGCGGGAAACGTAGACCGGGCCGGGCCGCGACCTTGACACCCGTCGCTTGCAGGAACTCGCCCTGGTCATCGGGCTGGAGCACCAGCTGGCGACGGGAGCGACGCAACAACGCGACCATCGAGTTGGACGTGTAGCCCGCCATAGCGCGCATCTCGACGGCGCCCGCGACCCGTAGCGCCTCGTGAACCGCCAGCCGTTCGAAGAACGAGCCGAACTCTGGATCATCGAAGTGATCAGCGTCGTCGATCAACAGCACCAGCCGTTCCCCTGATGCCACATGCCTCAGCCGTTCGGCCAGACGATCGAGCGCCGGTGCCACGTCGGCGGCCCGACCGAACGCCGACCACTGGACGTCCAGACCGGTGAGCGGGCTGTTCGACGGCCCGATCACGAGCATCTCGAGGTGCGGCGGCAGCCCCAGTGCGACGGCGCTCAGCGCCGTCGAACGACCCGAGCGCGGCGGCCCGGCGATCACGAGGTTCGACCACTCGAGATCCACCACCACCCGAGAACCGGATACATCGGCCACACCGATCGTCGCCCTGGGACCACTGCACCCGAATCCCTCGGAACCGGGTACGGCGCCGAGCCGGAGTCGGTCCGGCAGGGGCGAGCTGCGCAGCACGTTGGAAGTGGGCTTCCCGCGGGCCGAGCCCATCCTCTCGATCGCATCGCGCTGCGAGCGCGCGAGCGGGTCGCACGACACCGATGCGACCTGGACGACCGTGTCACCGTTCAGCAGCCCGCGACCGGCAACGAGGTCGAGGCCTCTCACCCGATCTACCGGTATGCCGTGGTCGGCATACGAGCCCTCGTCCGCGTGCCGCAGGACGAGACGGTTGGCAACAGCCGAGTACAACCGCGCAGGGATCGCACTCCGCCGTTGGGCGGTGACGACCGAGTGGATGCCGACCTGGCGGCCATCGATGACGACGCGGTTCACCAACTCGGCCCACCGGTCGAGACCCGATCCCAGTCCGCCGCGCGATTCGGTCAGTGCGCTCACCAGCCCGTCGAATCCATCGACCAGTACGACGATCCGAGCCAGTGGCGAGCGACCGCTGTTGTAGGCCGTGAGATGTTCGGCACCGGCATCCGCCAGCAGTCTCCGGCGACGTTCGAGTTCGTTGTCGAGCACGGTCAGATGGCGGGTGACTGCTTCGAGATCGTCAGCGGTCACCACCTCGATCACCGATGGCAGACATCGGAGCCCGACGAGGCCGCGCGACGCGAAGTCGAACACCATCGTCGCCACCCGGTCCGATCCGCTGCACCCGTCGAGCGACGCGGCGATCGTGCGCAGCAGTGTCGTCTTCCCCGACCCTCCGCTGCCGAAGACCAGCAACCCGCCGCCCTCCTCGAGGTCGACGATTCCGGGAAGCTGGTCCTGCCGTTCGGGGACGTCGGCCAGCCCGATCGCCAGATGGCGCCCGGCTACAGCTTGGGCCTGGCCCGAGAACGGGTCGTTGCCGATCTCTGCGAGGGTGACCACGTCGGGCAACACGTCACGCCAAGGGCGGCGTGGAGGCGGTCGGCCAGACATGCGATCTGCCTCGCTGATGGCATCGATCAACGCAACCAGCTGGGACTCGGCACCCGATCCCTCGGGGGGTACCGGTGACGTGACCGCCGGCGGCGATGCGTCGGGGCGAGCGAACGGCGCGATCGCGATCCGTTTTCGACAATCGTCGCTCACCAGCGACGCCCCGGCAAACGCGCCCTGGAACTCGACGAGCCGACGCGGTCCGAACCGAATGAACCCGCGGCCGCGGAGCGGCACCGGGATGCTCGCCGCATGCGGGCTCGCCAGGATCGCGATCGACTCGGCACGGTCGAGCATGCGCAGCGAGATCCGCAGATTGGTGTTGGCGAGGATGTTGTCGTTCACCGAACCGGACGGGCGTTGGGTGGCCAGCACGAGATGGATGCCGAGACTCCGCCCGCGCTGGGCGATGTCGACCACACCCTCGACGAACCCGGGCACCTCGGTCACGAGCGTGGCGAACTCGTCGATGATGATCACGAGCGACGGCGGTGCGTCGGCGGGGGCGACGTCGAGCATGTCGGCGAGATCCTTGGCTCGCCCTTCGAGCAGCGCCATGCGACGGTTCAACTCGGCGCGCAGCGAGGTGAGCGCCCGGAGGGCGAGCGCCCCACCGAGGTTGGTGACATGACCCACCGTGTGCGGCAACCGCTCGAACACCTGCGACGCCGCTCCGCCCTTGTAATCGATGAACAAGAAGTTGACGCGGCTCGGCGGATGGTACGCAGCCAAACCGGCGACGATCGACTGGAGCAGCTCGCTCTTGCCCGAGCCCGAGGTGCCTCCGATCAATGTGTGAGGGCCGTCGTGAACCAGGTCGAGGTCGAGCCGTCCGTCGGCGGCGAGGCCGACCGGGAAGCGCAATCCGTATGCGGTCGCCTGCTCCCAGTTCCGGGTCACCCACGCCGCGCTCGGCCGACCGACGCCGAGCACGTCGAGCAACGGTGCGGTCCGAGGTATCGACGTCGCGAGCGATGCCGTGGACGCGTCGCGAAGCGGGGCGAGCGCTCGGGCGGCCTGAGCTGCCATCTGTGAGCGCAGGTGCTCGACCGTCAGATCCCGATCGGGGATCGCGGGATCGGTCGACCACAACCGGCCGACCATGGTGACGTCCGGCAATCGCCGCGCCGCGAGTACGCGGGTTGCGGAGCGGGTGACCTGCGCGGCCGATGACGCCATCCAGATCACACTGATGCCTGCCGGTGCCGCCACATCCAGCAGCCTCGCCACCATGGCCGTCGCCGGGGTGAGGTCGGCATCGACGAAGGCGAGGATCCGCGGCCAGGCCGGATCCCGTCCGTGCCGCACGGCGTCGTCCGAGCGCGCCAAGGCGACCTCGAGCAGTCGTGCGATCAGCAGGTCGGTGTCACGCACGTCGGTGGCGAGATGGTCCCCCGGCAACGGCGACGACACCGACCGCAGGTGTGGTAGCCACGTGAACCAGTCGAATGAGCGGCCTGGCGACACCGCGGCGACGATCGTGAGGTCCTCCGGGCTGTGGAGCGTCGCCGCCTGGATCGCGAGTGAGGTCGCGATGCCGTCGACGACCTGCCGGTCACCGTGGATGCCGAGGACCGTGTCGGCACACAGATCGACCGTGACGGGAACATCGGCGTGCTCGTCGAGGCCCGCGAACGCTGTGAGCGCTTCGTCGCGAAGGTCGACGGCGCCCCCGGGCTGGAGATCCATCGCGAACCGGACGCGTGCCGGACCCGACCCCAGCCGCAGCCGGAGAAAGTCGGGAGCCGTTCGCCCACGGGCCCAAAGATCCACGGTATGCAACTCGGCCCGGCGCACCAGATCAGCGAGATCGGGGGCAGCGCGCAGCCGGTCGACGCGCTCGGCGCGGCGCAGCGATTCCAGATGGTTCCGGTGGGTGACGAGGCCGGCTCGAAACGCGGCGAGTTGACCTCCGAACTTGCGGCGTCCCGACCGGCGCTCGTCGATCGCGTTGGCCACCATGACAACGGGAGAGATCAACGTGAGCGCCAGGAAGTGGACCTGTCGAGTCACTGCGAACATCGTGATGCCCGCTGCCAGCGGAGCGAGCGCAGCGATCACCTGCAGCTTGCGCGGCGCCGATCGTGCGGGGATCGGGCCGAACGGATCACACTGGCGTTCGATCACCGGTGGCGGCCGATACGGGGTGCGATGGAAGTCGACCTGGCCGAGCCGGGCCTGGTGTTGGTGCCCATCGTGCTCGAACGCCCGAAACGCGAGACGAGTGGCCCCGAGACCGACGATGTCATCGGCAGTCACCGGCGTCGGACCCTCCGCCTCGACGCCGTTGACGTTGACCCCGTTCGCCGTATGTGCTGCAGGGCGCAGCTCGACCTGCCACGCCTCGTCGATCCCGACCACTGCATGATGGCGGGACACCGACGGGTCGTCGATCACGATGTCGGCGTCGGGCCCGCGACCGATCGAGTAACGCCCGGGCCG
The DNA here is from genome assembly GCA_024641005.1 of Acidimicrobiaceae bacterium. Taxonomy (GTDB): domain Bacteria; phylum Actinomycetota; class Acidimicrobiia; order Acidimicrobiales; family Ilumatobacteraceae; genus Ilumatobacter. The sequence continues at coordinate 79,638 of JAHEDX010000008.1, read as the reverse complement.
CAACAGACGCGATCGACCCGAGTCGGGTCCGCCGATCAGATCGACGGAGACCGCCGGGTTCGGCGGCGGGGTCGAACGGCGCATCATGACGGTGGGGCCGAGCGTCAGCTCGTCGCCCGAGATCAGACCCGACTCGGCGATCACCGCGCCCGGACGCAGCGATCGACCCAGACGAACCGACCCGAGCACCGCCTCCTCACCACGCTCGCCGCCACGCCCGTCGCCACGTTCGTCGAGGTGCTCGCACAGGGCCGTGGTGAGTTCCGACACCGTGTGAGCAGCGTCGACGACCGCGACCACATCGGCGACCCGGTCGTGCGAGCCTCGAACTCTCAGGAGCAGTTCCACGCGCTGCCGGCTCCGGCCGGCCGATCAGCGATCGGCTGCGAGCACGCTGTGCACCTGCCGGGTGACGAAGGTCGACAACGCTTGTTCGGCCTCGTCACACCTCGCCTGAGCCGACGTCGTGAATCTGCTGACGTTGTCGATCGCCGCGAGCTTGGCGTTGCCATGCCAGTCGGTCGCCCGGAGCCGCTCGAGATGATCGGTCAAACACTGGCGCAGCTCGGTGAAACGACGGGCCATGAGCGGAACCATCGATTCGAGCGCGGTGGTATCGACATCGACATGATCGACCGATTGCGGCACGGGCGGCACGATCGGACGTTGCTCGACCTGGATATGGATCGGTTGGCCCCCGAGGGACGCAGCGATGTTGGACGTCGATTGTCGTACGGCGTCGGCCATGGCTGCCATGTCGAGATGCAGTCGGTTGGCGAAGTCGGCCGACATGCGACCGCACTCGGTCTTGAACACCACGGCATTGGGGCCGAAATAGCGCACCGCCACGACCTCGTCGACGAGTTCGACGAGCGAGCGGTGCATCGTGTCGAACGACGCCTGGGCCTCGCGGCCGTAGCCCCGGATGCTCTCGGGTTCGACTCGGATCAGGGTCATCAACGTTCCTCCACCGGTTGCAGCCCGCGATCGCGGGACTGCGTCCGAAGGTACGGAAACAACTCCAGCAGTGAAATGGGGACCACTCCCCTCGGCTCGCTGCACTGCACCGCACCGCACCGCACCGCACAGGGTTTCACCGCGGGCGAGGAGAACGTGAACTCCGACCAGCGGAACTGGCACAGGCCGTATCATCGACCGAGAACACGAAAACCCTCGCCGGAGCGAGGGTTTCTTCGTGCGCGAGGGGGGACTTGAACCCCCACGCCCTTGCGGACACCAGCACCTGAAGCTGGCGCGTCTGCCATTCCGCCACTCGCGCAAAGTGGAAAGGTGAAGGCTAACCCTTCGCCCAGCGCGCCGACAACGCCGATACGTGCGCCGGTCCGACACCGCAGCAACCGCCCACCACCGTCGCACCGGCCGCCACCCACCTCTCGGCGAACGCCAGGTACGCCTCGGGCGTCACGTCGTACCGCAGATCGTTGACCGTGACGTTGGCGCCCTCGTGCTCACCCACGTCGAACACATTGGCGTACACACCGACAGGAAGATCGCCCACCGCGACCGCCTCACGGACGGCGGCCTCCATCACCTCGGGCTGGCTGCAGTTGAACGCAACCAGCTCCGCGCCGATCGCTTCGGCGGCCGACACGGCATCGGCGACCGATTCGCCCGAGCGCAACCGCCCGACGCCCACACTGCCGTCGAAGGTCTCGTCCTCGAGCGTGAACGACACCCACAGCGGACGGACGTCGCCCACCGCGTCCAAGACCGTTCGCACCAGCTGTGCCTCGGCGACCGACGACACCGTCTCGGCCAACCACAGGTCGACGAACGGTGCCTGCGCCTCGACGAGCACTTCGAGGATCGGGCGGGCCTCGTCGACCGTGAACAGATCCGGCCGGTACGAACCCAGCAACGGTGGCAACGAACCGGCGAGGCGCAGTCCGTACTCGTCGGCGACCGAACGGCCCAGCTCTCCCGCGAGCGCCGCCAGCCGACGACCGTCGGAATCGAACCGCTCCCGACCGATGTGGAACGGCACCACCGCATACGCGTTCGTGGTCAACACCTCAGCGCCCGCCCGCGCGAACGCCTCGTGCGCGATTCGCACGTCATCTGGCGATTCGATCAGGGCCAACGCCGACCATTCCGGTTGACGGAACGGGGCCCCGATCCGCTTGAGTTCACGTCCCATCCCACCGTCGAGCACCACCACGCGCACCATCGGGCGCACAGTAGCCATGCCGATTCACCGGCGCCCACCACCAGTAACCTTGCGCAGACGATGGGAATGCAAGGACTGGAGCGTCGTCTGGAGCGTATGGTCGAGGGCGTGTTCAGACGTTCGCGCAACTCCATCCGGCCGATCGAGCTCGGTCGACGTCTCATTCGCGAGATGGACGACCATCGATCGGTCGACGTCAAGGGTCAACGAATCGTGCCCAACGACTTCATCATCCTGCTGTCGGCGGCCGACCACACCGGGTTCGCCGACATCGAGGATGCGCTGCGCACCGAACTCGTCGAAGCCTGCCGCGAATACGCGCGCGAAGAGGGATACCACTTCATGGGTCCCGTCACGGTCGAACTGCGGGTCGACAACTCGCTCAAGCCCGGGCGATTCGGCATCGCCTCCCAGCTCAAACAACCCGAACCCGGCAAGCGCCCCGGCACGATCGTCATGCCCTCCGGTGACCGCATCGTGCTCAAGGACGACAAGAACCTGATCGGACGTCTTGCCACGTGCGCCGTCGTCGTGTCCGATGGCAACACCAGCAGACATCACGCCCAGATCCACCGCGCCGGCAGCGGCTTCGTCATCACCGATCTCGGGTCGACGAACGGTACGTTCATCAACGGCCAACGGCTGACGGCCGACCACCGCCTCTCCGACGGCGACATCGTCACCATCGGTTCCGTCAGCCTCCGCTTCGAAGCCTCCTGACGTCACCGTCTCCGGCCCACCACTGCTCCCCATGACCGACCAGGTACTCGACATCCTGAAACTGGTGCTTCTGGCACTGCTGTACCTGTTCTTCGCCCGCGTCCTGTGGGCGGTGTGGAGCGAGGTGCGTCAGCCGGCCAACGCTCGCGGCGCGGTCGATTTCGCACAGCAGCAACCTGCGTCCGCGCAGCCATCGGCCGGGCCACCGCCGATCGCCGCCGGCAAGCGCTCGGCCAAGGCAGCCAAGGGACGCGGTGGCACCCCTGGCCGCCTCGTGGTCCTCGAGCCGAAGGAACGGCGTGGCACCACGTTCGCGATCGGCACCGAGGTCGGGATCGGGCGAGACGCCGACAACACCGTGGTCATCACCGACGATTCGTACATCTCGGGTCATCACGCCCGCGTCGTGCTCACCGACGGCAACGTCGTCGTCCACGACCTCGGGTCGCGCAACGGCACCTACCTCAACGGTACGCACCTCAGCCAGCCGCTCACCGTCCACCCCGGCGACCGCATCCAGGTCGGCTACACCGTGTTGGAAGCGCAATGAGTCTCCACGAGGATCTCAGCTGATGACCCAACTGCGATGGGGCAGCGCGACCCACGAAGGCCAGATACGGCCACAGAACGAAGACCACTCCCACGCCGGCGGAGGGCTGTTCGTCGTCGCCGATGGGATGGGCGGCCACCTCGCCGGAGAGGTCGCCAGCGAGATGGCGGTCACCCGCCTCGAGACGCGCTTGCCGGCCGGCGTCGACAACACTCTCGAAGATCTGGTCTCGGCGGTCAACGAGGCCAACATCGAGATCTACAACGGCTCGATCTCCAACCCGTCCCAAGCGGGGATGGGCACCACCGTCACAGCGATCGCCGTGATCACCGATCGGCTCGACGGTCACGTGCTCGGGATCGCCAACGTCGGCGACTCACGCAGCTACGTGCTGCGGCACGGCCGACTGCGCCAGGTCACGGTCGATCACAGCTTCGTGCAGGAGCTCGTCGCCGAGGGTGCCATCACGCGTGCCGAGGCCCGGGTGCACCCGCGTCGCAACATCGTGACCCGTGCGCTCGGGATCGAACCGTCGGTGCGGGTCGATTCGTGGACGATGCCGATCATCCGCGGCGATCGATTCGTGCTGTGCAGCGACGGGCTCGTCGACGAGATCGACGACGACGAGATCACCGCCGTCATCACGGCCCACCCCGACGACCCGGATGCCGCCGCCCAGGCTCTGGTCGATGCCGCCAATGCCGCCGGGGGCCGCGACAACATCACCGTGGTCGTGGTCGACGTGCTCGAGGGCGACGAACCGCCCGACCCCACCGAAGAGTTCGACGTCATCCCGGTATGGAGCGACGACAACGTCGACAACACCGGCGAGCAGCAGATCGTCAGCGACCCGCTCCCTGATGGCGACCACACCGACCCCAACGGTGAGGCACGGCCGGCAGGCAGCACCGCCGAGCCACCGACGGGTACGGACGAGACCGCTGCCGCTGCGGTGGCCGTCGACCAGGTCGCGTCGGGCGACGAAGCCGATGCCGAATCCGACAAGAAGGGCGGGCGTCTGGCCCGATTCGTGCTGGGGCTCGGCGTCGCCGCCGTGCTCGTACTCGGATCAGCGATCCTCGCCGCATGGGCGCGCAGCGGCTACTTCGTCGACTTCGACGAGGTCGGTGAAGTCGGGATCTACCAGGGCAAGCCCGACGGCGTGCTGTGGTTCGAGCCCACGCGTGAGGCGACCGGCCAGTACACGCGCGACCAGCTCGACGAGGAGTCGATCACCCTCGTCGAAGAACGTCGACAGTTCGAATCGCAGGCCAGCGCGCAACAGTTCGTCGCCGATCGCCTGTCCCCGACCACGACGACCAGCACGACCACGACCACGACCACGACCACGACGGTCGTGACCACGACGACGGTCGCCGACGCCTCCACCACCGAGACCACGACGGGGAACTGATGTCGGTGGAGGCGATGCCGGTCTCGGCCCGCCTGGTCGCGCGGCGCCGCTCGACCGAGCTCACGCTGATCGTGATGGCCGCAGCCATCGTGGGTGTCGCCTACACGCTGGCGTCGCTCGGGGCGAACGCCGAGATCCCGGCGCGCCTCGGCCCGTTCCTCGCGTTGCTGTTGTTGCTGATCGGCATCGCCCACATCGCCGTACGCAAGTTGGCTCGCGGCGCCGACAGCACACTGCTGCCGCTCACCGTGCTACTGCACGGGCTCGGCTACGTGATGATCACCCGCCTCGACAGCGAACTCGCCGGCCTCCAGTCGATCTGGAGTCTCGTTGCGATCGCCGCCTTCGTCGCCACCCTCTTGTTCGTTCAACGCGCCGGCGACCTGGCCCGCTACAAGTGGACCCTGTTCTTCGTCGGCGTCGGCCTGCTGATCTTGCCGATGGTGCCGGGCCTCGGCGTGAACGTGAACGGCGCTCGCATCTGGGTCAACCTCGGGCCCGTCAACTTCCAACCCGGCGAGTTCGCCAAGCTCGCCCTCGCCGTCTTCTTCGCCGCCTACCTCGCCGAACGCCGTGAGCTGATCTCCGCCTCCACCTGGAAGGTCGGACCGTTCCGCCTACCCGAGCTGCAGTACGTCGCGCCGATCCTCGTCGCCTGGGGATTCGCCGTGATGGTGATGGTCGGCGAGCGCGACCTCGGCTCGTCGTTGCTGTTCTTCACGCTGTTCGTCGTGATGATGTGGGTCGCCACCGAGCGGGCCAGCTATCTCGTGCTCGGATTCGTGCTGTTCGGCCTCGCCGCGTTCGTGTCGTCACGCCTGTTCGACCATGTGCAGACCCGCGTCGACATCTGGCTCGACCCATGGGCCGACGAGTACGGCAAGGGCTTCCAGATCGTCCAGGCGCTGTACGGCCTCGCCGACGGCGGCCTCGTTGGCACCGGGCTCGGTCGAGGCAGCCCCGACAAGGTCCCCGAGGCACAGAACGACTTCATCTTCGCCGCGATCGGCGAAGAGTTGGGCATGATCGGTGCGACCGCGGTGTTGATGGCCTACCTGCTGCTGATCGGCGCCGGTCTGCGCATCGCGTTGCGCACCGACCGAACGTTCGAGAAGCTGCTCGCGGTCGGCCTCACCACGATCGTCGGGATGCAGGCGTTCATCATCATCGGTGGCGTGATCAAGGTGGTGCCGCTGACCGGCATCACCCTCCCGTTCGTCAGCTACGGCGGATCGTCACTGCTGTCGAACTACATCTTGTTGGCCCTCCTGTTGCGCCTCAGCGACTCGGGCGCCCGGCGGCTCGGCGAGCTCCCCGACGACCCGACACCGCGCGAACGCTGGGCCGCCTGGCGACTTCGCCGCCGCGATCACGGTCTGCCCCAGACCGACGACGCGACCGACGCCTACGCCGACGTCCGCGAGGTCGTCTCGTGATCCCGACAGCCAGCACCCACCGACTCTCCGTCGATCCGGAACCAACGGGTACCACTCCCGCGACTTTGCGTCGATGCAGGACCAGGCGCACGCCAACCGACTCTCCGTCGATCCGGAACCAACGGGTACCACTGCCGCGACTTTGCGTCGATGCAGGACCGGGCGCGGGCTCGGGGCGGGGCGCGTCATGAACCGGCGGATCCGGCAGCTCGCGGCCGTGATGATCGGGCTCTACGTCTTGTTGTTCGCGGCGCTCAACTACTGGCAGGTCGGCCGGACCGAAGAACTCGCAACCGAGCCGGGCAACACCCGTGCCCTGATCCGACAATTCGACACGCCTCGCGGTCCGATCGTCACCGCCGACGGCGTCGTGACCGCGATGTCGGTGCAAGCCATGGGCGACAGCGACGTCAAGTACGACCGCATCTATCCGACCGGTGACCTCTTCGCCCACATCACCGGCTACTACACGTTCGGCCTCGGGGCCACCCAGCTCGAACAGTCGAAATCGGACGTGCTCACGGGCGACACCTTCACCCAGCAGGTCCGGGCGATCGAGAACATCCTCGGCCGCAACAACGACAACTCGGGCTCGCTGCACCTCACGCTGCGAAACGACATGCAGGAAGTCGCCAAGTTCCTGCTCGGGCCGCGCGAGGGGTCGATCGTGCTGATGGAGATCGACACCGGTGCCGTGATCTCGATGTGGAGCTACCCCAGTTTCGATCCCAATCAGGTCGCCGACCCCGACTACGCCACCGCATTCGACTACCTCACCGGACTGCAGGCGGACGAGCGCGACCCGCTGCTCGCCAACGCCTACCAGCAGCGCTACATGCCGGGCTCGACCTTCAAGGTGCTCACCACCGGCGCCGGCCTCGATGCCGATGTGATCACGCTCGACAGCTACTGGGAACCAGTGTCGGAATGGGTACCACCACAGACCACCGATCCGATCCAGAACTACGGCGGCACGGTGTGCGGCGGCGATCTCACCGAGGTGTTCCGCCGGTCGTGCAACATCCCCTTCGCGCAGACCGCGATCGACCTGGGACCCGATCGGTTCCAGGAGTACATCGCCCGATGGGGCGTGGGCGAGACGATCCCGATCGACCTGCCGCGCGCGGCGTCCAGCACGATCGGCGACTTCACCGACATCGATCAGAACCTGCCCTTGCTCGCCATGCGGGGATTCGGCCAGAACGAAGACCAGATGGTCCCGATCCACATGGCGATGGTCGCCGCGACGGTGGCCAACGACGGAGCGATGATGGCTCCGTTCGTCGTGGATGCCGAGCTCGACCACAACGGCCGGGTGATCGACAGCACCCAGCCCGACGTCTGGAAGCGACCGATCAGCAGGGAGACCGCCGACATCCTTTCCGACCTGATGGTCGAGGTCGCGGTCAACGGCACCGCCAGCTGCTGCATCGGGCTCGACAACGGGATCAGCGTGGCCGCCAAGACCGGTACCGCCCAGCTCAACGGTCCTGACGAACCCGAGCGATCCCACGCCTGGATCATCGCGTTCGCCCCGGTCGACAAGCCCAAGTACGCGGTCGCCGTGATGCTGAAAGGCACCGACGCCGAGATCTCGGCGGGCACCGGTGGCCGTCTGGCGGGTCCGATCGCCAAGGCGATGCTCGACGAGATGTTCAAGATCGACCCACCGGAACCCGCCGCGCCTGCTTCCACGACGCCTGAGACCGGGAGCCCCTGAACGTGTACTTCACCAAGGGGTCGATAACCTCGACCAACGTTCGGTGCACCCAGTCTGGGTGTCCGGAACGAGACAAGGACCATGAGTAACAGCGGCGACGCCACGGTCATCAACGACCGGTACGAGATCCACAAGCGAGTTGGGCGCGGCGGCATGGCCGACGTGTTCCTGGCGCGCGATCTGCTGCTCGATCGCCAGGTCGCGATCAAGATCCTGTTCCCCGAGTTCGCGATCGACCCGAACTTCGTCGAACGGTTCCGACGCGAAGCGCAAGCTGCCGCAAACCTGAGCCATCCGAACATCGTCAACGTCTACGACTGGGGCAAGTACGAGGGCACCTACTTCATCGCCATGGAGTACGTGCAGGGCCGCACGCTCGCCGAGATCCTCAAGACCAACAAGCAGCTCACCCCGACCCAGGCCGCAGAGATCGCCTCGGAGGTCGCGGCCGCGCTCGGGTTCGCCCACGAGGCCGAGCTCGCCCACCGTGACATCAAGCCCGCCAACATCCTGATCGGTTCGAACGGCCAGGTGAAGGTGGCCGACTTCGGGATCGCACGGGCCATGAACTCGGCGACCGAGTCGAACCTCACGCAGGCCGGCTCGGTGATGGGAACCGCCTCCTATTTCTCGCCCGAACAGGCCCAGGGTGCACAGCCCGACCCGCGCAGCGATCTCTACTCGCTCGGCATCGTCATGTACGAGATGGTGGCAGGCAAGCCCCCCTTCGTCGGAGACAACCCGGTCAGCATCGCCTACAAGCAGGTACACGACCAACCGACGCCGCTCAACAAGCTGGTCGACGGCGTCCCCCGGCCGTTCGAGGCAATCGTCGCCAAACTGCTCGCCAAGGATCCCAAGCTGCGCTATCCCAGCGCCCATGCGCTGCGCGACGACCTGCGCCGTTTCCGCAATGGCGAGCAGGTGCAGGCCCTCGTCGCCGCCGCTGCTCGGCCCGCCGCCGCCGTGGCAGCCGCCCGATCGGTCGGTCCGGCCCAGCCGGTCGGCACCACGCCCAACATCGTGCAGCCGGCCAACTCGGGGCCAACGACGGTGCACCCGCAGATCGCGGGCGCGCCGACCGCTGCGATGCCGATGCAACCGGGGCCGGATCTCACCGGGTATCCGCCCGGTGCGTCGGCCGACGCCCGCTACTACCAAGACCACAACTCTCGTACCGGCTGGTATGCGCTGGCCGCGTTCATCGCCCTGATCGCCCTGGTCGCCGGCGGCGTGCTGCTGTACCAGGGCCTCACCAAGGAGGGCGAGGCAGCGACGACCGCACGCACCCTCGACGACTACACGAATCAACCGTTGCAGTCGGTCACCGGTGCGCTCAAGGCCCTCAACCTGCCCTACGAGGTGTTCCCCGAAGAGAACCCCCTGGTGAACGAGGATTTCGTCCACCGAACCGTGCCCGCCGCGGGCACCGTGGTGACCGAGGGCACCGTCATCGAGCTGTACTACAACCCGACGAAGGCGCTCGTGATCGTGCCCAACGTCGAGGGTCGAACGCTCGCCGACGCGGTCGCGATCCTCGGCAATTCCGGATTCCGCGTCGAGGATGTCACCGAGCTCAGCGACGTCACTGCCGGTCTCGTCATCCGTACCGAGCCGGCCGCCGAGACGGCGGTACCGCAAGAACAGGTCATCAAGGTCGTGGTGTCCGGAGGCCCCGACCAGGTTGCGATCCCCGCAACCGTCATCAACGACCCGGTCGATGTGGCGAGAGCGCTGCTCGAGTCCGCGCAATACGGGCTGGTCGTCACCACCGTCGAGCAGGTCGACGAGAACATCGCAGCGGGCATCGTCATCGACACGAACCCGCCACCGAACACCCTGGTCGCTCGCGGCAGCACCGTGCAGCTGATCGTCAGCTCCGGGCCCGGAAAGGTCCGTGTGCCACCGCTGGTCGGTCTGACCGAGGGCCAGGCGCGCAATCTGCTCGACGAGGCCGGCCTCGGGATCAATGTCAGCTACAAGACCCTTGCAGCAGGGGACCCGCGCGACGGGACCGTTCTCGAGCAGAGCGTCCCCAGCAATCAGGAAGTCGACAAGGGGACGGTGATCACCGTCGTGGTGGGCCAGGCGCTCGTCGCGCAGACCACCACCACGACCACTACCACCACGACCACCGTGGCGCCCACCACAGCCCCGCCCACCACGGCGGCCACCACGACCACCACCGGTTGACGTCGCGGCCACACCTGCCGCATCCGGGGTTTCGTGCGGTCAGTTCGTGCGGTCGAGGAAGTTGCGAAGCAGATCGTGTCCGCAGCCCGTGAGGATGCTCTCGGGGTGGAACTGCACCCCTTCGACATCGAAGTGCCGGTGGCGAACCCCCATCACGATGCCATCGGCTGAGCGCGCAGTCACCTCGAGCGCATCGGGAATCGTGTCGGGGTCGAGCACCAGCGAGTGATAGCGGGTGGCCGTCAATGGCGAGGGCAACCCGGCGAACACCCCGACACCGTGATGCTCGATCGGTGACGTCTTGCCGTGCATCAACTCTGGTGCCCTCACCACTGCGGCGCCGTAGACGTGGCCGATCGCCTGGTGGCCCAGACAGACGCCCAACACCGGTATGCCGGCCGCCGCACAGGCAGTGACGGCGTCACAGATGATGCCCGATGCCTCGGGCCTGCCAGGGCCCGGCGAGAGCAGCACGCCATCGGGGTCGAGAGCCAGCGCCTCGGCGACGGTGACCTGGTCATTGCGGTACACGATCGGGTCAGCACCCAGTTCGCCGAGATACTGCACGAGGTTGTAGACGAAGCTGTCGTACGAGTCGATCACGAGGATGCGGGGCACGCAGCCACGATACAGAGGGCACCAGACACGTAGTGCTCCGGTTCGGGCCCTAGACTCGCATCCCGTGGCACCTCCAAAACGCAAGACAGGTGGCGGTCGTACGACGCCAAAGGGCACTCGTCCGGGTGAGCAGCATTTCGCCAACCCGACCGAGAACGAGCACGGCGTGCACTCTTCGTCTCGCTACACACCACCTGTCACGTCGCAGATGAAGGCACCCAAGCCGTGGATTCCGGTCTTGATGGTGATCCTGTTCCTGGCAGGCATGGTCGTGATCATCCTGCGCAACCTGGTGTTCACCGGCAACAACTTCCTCACCCTGGTGGGGCTCGGATGCATCCTCGGTGGCCTGTACACGGCCACCAAGTGGCGATAACACGCAGCGCATCCGATTCACCGCCCTGAGAGGTGGTTGTCCACACGTCACGAATGACAGCGATGTCATTTCCCCCAGACTTGTCCACAGCGCTGTGGACAAGCGATCAGCGCCTATTCGAACAGCGGGGCGACGATGATCATCTCCTCGAGGCAGTGCTTCGGAGGCGGTGGATCCTCGTCGGGAGCGAGCGTCAATCGCAGCTCCACACCACACACATCGCACCTATACCTGACATTCATCTTGCGGAGCTCACCGGGTTCGGGTGGCGGGGCCGGGGGTGCTGAGAGCGCATTCAGCATGGCCATGCCGGTCTTCCACAGCACGACCATCAGCACCAGCCCGCCGAGCACCCATACCACACTCCCCACAGACGTGGCCATGATCATGCGCTCAGGCTATCTGGTTATCCCCAGCCCCTGTGGGTAGCGGAAGTCGGTGCATAACGGGGTGATCCGGCCGCCATTTCGACGCTCTGACCTGGGGCGCCGTGTCGGAGCCGGACCGAACCGACGCACGCTCAGCCGAGGCGCTCGATGATCGTGGCGTTGGCCATGCCGCCTCCCTCGCACATCGTCTGCAGGCCGAACCGGCCGCCGGTCCGTTCGAGTTCGTTGAGCAACGACGTCATCAGTCGCGCACCCGAACAACCGAGCGGATGGCCGAGCGCGATCGCACCACCATTGATGTTGACCTTCGTCATGTCGGGATGGTGCTCACGTTCCCACGCCAGCACCACGGCGGCGAAGGCCTCGTTGATCTCGATCGCATCGATGTCGGCGAGCGACAGGCCCGCCCGCTCGAGCACCTTGTGGGTGGCCGGGATCGGTGCCGTCAGCATCAGCCGAGGGTCGGTACCGGCGAGCGCGAACTCGACGAACCTGGCCCGCGGGGTGAGCCCCAACTCGAGCGCCCGCTGCTCGCTCATGATCAACATCGCAGCCGCACCGTCGGTGATCTGAGACGAGTTCCCGGCGGTCACGCGGCCCCCGTCCTCTTCGGCGATGAATGCCGGCTTGAGCTTCGCCAGCGTCTCGAGCGTCGTGTCGCGCAAGCCCTCGTCACGCGTCATCATCTGCCCGTCGGCGCCGAGCAACGGCAGGATCTCACGGTCGAAACGACCCTCGTCAGTGGCACGTGCCGCTCGCTGTTGCGACTGCACTCCGATCGCGTCCATCTCCTCGCGGGTGATGTTCCACTGGTCGGCGATCAACTCGGCCGAAATACCCTGCGGCACCAGACCGCCCTGCTGTGCGTAGCGAGCACCGATCCGAGGTCCGAACGGATAGCCGAACTTGCCGTCCGCCATCGACGAACCCATCGGAACCCTCGTCATCACCTCGACCCCGCCGGCGACCACAACGTCATAGGCACCGGCGATCACACCCTGGGCGGCGAAGTGGGCAGCCTGCTGGCTCGACCCACACTGACGGTCGACCGTCGTGCCGGGAACCGACTCGGGCCAGCCGGCCGCAAGCACCGCGTTGCGCGCCACGTTGACGGCCTGTTCCCCGACCTGCATCACGCATCCGAAGACCACGTCGTCGACCATGCTCGGGTCCAGATCGTTGCGCTGCTGCAATGCCTCGAGCGTGTGCGCCGCCAGATCGACCGGATGCCAATCCTTGAGCTTCCCGTTCCGACGACCGAGCGGGGTTCGAATCGCGTCGACGATCACGGCGGTGGTCATGGGCAGAGTCTGGTCGCCATCACCAGCCGAGGCAGAACCGGACGTGGGCCATCGAAGGTGCCATCGGTCACTGACGCCGGTTCAGGGCGCCATCGCCTTGACCATCAATTCGACGATCCGTTCGACTTCGCCCTGCCGAAACGATCCGCGCTCGTGGAGTACGCGAGCGACGAACGGGCCTTGCACGATCGTGCTCGCCAACTCGAGGTCGATCTCGGGGTCGATCTCGCCCCGGGCCATACCGCGCTGCAGAGCTCGGCGCATGGGGGCCTTGCGTTCGGTCACGAGCTCTTCCTGCAGGGCGGCGAAGTCGTCGTTGTCGAGCGAGCGGTTCAGCACCGACGTGAACAGCCGCCGGATCGACGGCTGCGTCGCGATCGCCACGAACTGCGTCATGATCAGCGTGAGATCGCCGAGCAGCGACCCAGTGTCGGCGTCGGGCACCGCGTCGACGAGTTCACCCATCGCGGCCAACAGCAGCTCGTCACCGGTCCCGAAGTGCCGATAGATCGTGCTCTTCGCCACACCCGAACGACGGGCCACCTCGTCGACCGAGAACCCCTCCAGGCCGTGCGCGACCGCAATGTCCTGCGTGGCCCGTAGCATCTTTCGGCGGGCGGCGTCACTGAGAGGTCGAGCCATACTGCTACGGAACCGTATCGGTATCGAGACCGAATCCACGATCCCGACCTACCGGAAAGCATGAGAATCGCTGTGACACCCGGCACATTCCGCTACGACACCGTTGCGATTCAACAATCCCGCCGTTAGACACGTACGGATCACCTCGATCTCACCCGCCGCTCACCCCCCACGTCGGAGAACAGCATGTATCGCAACCTCGCCCGCTGGTGTTACCACCATCGCTGGATCGTCGTCGGGATCTGGATCGCCCTCCTCGTCGGCCTCAACGCGCTCGGCGGCCTGATCGGTTCATCCTTCAACGGCGAGTTCGAGACACCGGCGTCCGAGAGTGCGAGTGGGTTCGAGACGATCGCCGAGTACTTCCCCCAGTTCGGAGCGGGCAGCTTCGGCGGCCAGATCGTCTTCCAGTCTCCCGACGGCATCACCAGCCCTGAGATCGAGGCTGCGATGACCGACATGTTCGATCAGGTCGCTCAGATCCCCGGCGTCAGGGTCATCAGCCCGTACACACCGTTCGGCGCCGAGCAGATCAGTGCTGACGGAACGATCGCGTTCGCCGAGATCAACCTCGCCAACGACATCGACCAGAACGAGGCAGCAGCGATCGGGTCCCAGATCGACGACGCGATCCCCGGAATCGACGGCCTGCGAGTCGAGTTGGGCGGACGCGCCTTCGCCAACTTCGAACCCCCGCAATCCGAGTTGATCGGTCTCGCATTCGCAATCGTCGTGCTGATCCTGGCCTTCGGTTCCGTGCTGGCGATGGGACTTCCGATCGGTATCGCCGTCGCCGGGGTGGGAGCCGGTGGCTTCGGACTGGTGTCGCTGCTGACGAACGTCGTCAGCATCCCCGAGTTCGCTCCGCTGATCGGCATCATGATCGGACTCGGTGTCGGTATCGACTACGCCCTGTTCATCATCACGCGGTATCGAGAGCTGACACATGCCGGAGCAACCTCCGAGCAGGCGACCGTCGGCGCCATGGACACGGCCGGCCGAGCGGTCGTGTTCGCCGGGATCACCGTCGTGATGTCGCTGCTGGGCATGCTGTTGATCGGATTGAAGTTCGTCGCCGGAATGGGTATCGCGGCGGCCGCCACCGTGGCGGTCACGCTGCTCGCCTCGATCACCTTGTTGCCCGCACTGCTCGCGTTGGCCGGTAACCGCATCGAGGTGACCCGCTGGCGTGGGCTCATCGCCGCCGGCTTCGCCGCGATCGGGCTGCTCGGTGTCGGGCTCAGGGTCCCCGTGCTCGGCGTGACCGGCGCGGTGTTCTTCGTCGGCACCCTGCTCACCAGCCTGGCGATCAAGCCACTGCGAGCCGAGGTTCCGCCTCGACGGCACAAGCCGATCCGCGAGACCTGGGCGTACCGGTGGAGCCGGTTGGTGCAGGCTCGTCCGTGGACCGGCGTATTGGTCGCCGGAGGCATCCTGGTGGTGCTCACCGCTCCGGTGCTCGGCCTGCGTCTCGGTTTCGCCGACGAGGGCAACTTCCCCGAGGACACCACGACCCGCCAGGCATACGACCTCGTCGCCGAAGGGTTCGGCCCCGGATTCAATGGTCCCTTCGTCGTCGCCGCCGAGGTCTCGGGGCCACAGGACGTTCCGGTGGTCGGCGAGCTCGCCGCCGCCATTGCCGCCGACCCTGGCGTGGATTCGGTCTCGCAGCCGTTCCCGAGCGATCTGAACGACCCGGCCGCATCTGACGCGTTCATCCTGCGCATCATCCCGAAGACGTCGCCACAGGATTCCGCCACTGAAGACACCGTCGACCGGCTTCGCAACGAGGTGATCCCACCCGTGGTCGCCGACACCGACGTCGTCGTCCACCTCACGGGCTCGGTGCCGGCCAACATCGATTTCAGCAACTACCTCGGTGGCCGCATCCTCGTGTTCTACGGCGCTGTTCTGGCCGTCTCGTTCCTGCTGCTGATGATGGTGTTCCGCTCGCTGCTCGTGCCCCTGAAGGCGGTCATCATGAACATGCTGTCGATCTCGGCCGCGTACGGCGTGATCGTCGCGATCTTCCAGTGGGGCTGGTTGGGCGGACTCACCGGCATCGAACCGGCGCCGATCGAACCGTTCGTGCCGATGATGCTGTTCGCTATCGTCTTCGGCCTGTCGATGGACTACGAAGTCTTCCTGCTGTCACGCGTCAAGGAGGAGTACGACCGCACCGGCGACCCCGTCAACTCGGTCGCCGACGGCCTCGCCGCCACAGCGCGGGTCATCACCGCGGCGGCCGCGATCATGGTCGTCGTGTTCGGCGCCTTCCTGCTCGAGGACAACCGCATCGTCAAGTTGTTCGGCTCCGGCCTGGCGCTCGCGGTGCTGCTCGACGCGACGCTCGTGCGCATGCTGCTCGTGCCGGCCACGATGGAACTGCTCGGGTCGAAGAACTGGTGGTTCCCGAAATGGCTCGATCGACTCATCCCGACCCTCAATGTCGAGGGACACGAGCTCGAGGAGCTGCACGCGTCCCTGGGCACGTCAGACGCAGAGGAACTCGTCCCCGTCGACGCCTGACAATGGTCGCCGGCGCGGCGGTTGGCGCGGCGCGGCATCAGCGCTACTGCTGTTGCTGCCCGGGCTGGTGACGGTCATACGAGGCCTCGAGCTCGCCACGCACGAACGCCCCGAACTCGATCGGATGGAAGCGGGCGGGACCTGACGCGTCGACGCATCCCGGCAGCGGTTCGATCGTCGTCGACATGTGCGGATCGAAGAAGAACGGCACCGAGTAGCGCTCGCGGCCCGTGCGATTGACCACCCTGTGCGGAGTCGACAGCAAGCGACCGTTGCTCCACCGATGGAGCATGTCTCCCACATTCATGACGAAGGCATCGGACCGCGGCGGCACGTCGATCCATCCCCCCTTCGGGGTGCGCACCTGGAGGCCGCCGACGTCGTCCTGGGCGAGGATCGTGATGCAGCCGAAGTCTCGATGCGGCGCCGAGCCCCACAGGTCGCCGGCCGCGCCGACCGGCACAGGCGGATAGTGCAACAACCGCAACCAGGTCGTCGGCGTGGCGAACGCGGACGACAACACCCCTGCGTCATCGCCGAGCGCGCTCGACACCACGTCGAGCAGACGGAAGCCGAGCCGGCACATCGCGTCGTAGTACGCCTCGACCGATTCACGAAACCCTGGGAGATCCGGCCACCGGTTGGGGCCCGCGAGGTAGGTGCCCGACGCGACCTCAGCGGAGTCGGCAGGATCCTCGCGCATCATCATGAACGACGCGCTCTGATTCGGCTTCGTCACCGTCGCGAGCGTGGAGGTCCGGTCGGTCGAGGTCGAGATCGGGATGTAACCGCGATGACGGCCGTCGAGTCGAATCACCATCTTGCTGTCCAACGGCAGGGCGTGGAATGCCTTCGATGCACCGAACACGGCATCGATCAACGCCGGAGCGACCCGATGCCCGATCAGGTAGGCGAACCCGACATCGCTGTACGCCCGGACGAAGGCATCGACCACGCGGTCCCTGCCCGGGACGCCCTCCTCGAGCGGCGCCAGGTCGATGACCGGGATCGAGGTGGTCACTCATCTCCCTGGGCGCCCGGATCGAGCAGACCGTTGAGTTCGGTGATCGCTGCGATCTGTTCGTCGGTCAGTCGGGAGGCGAACCTGGCTTGGATCGATCGTCGGTAGGTGATGCTCATCTCGCGCCACAGCGCTCGACCACGCGGCGTGAGCTCGACCTCCACCGCCCGGTGATCGTCCGGATCGATGTTGCGGTGGCGGGCAATCCAGCCCTCTTCCTCCAACCGATCGAGGCGTCGGCTGAGACTCGAAGGGGGGATTCTCATTGCCGACGCGAGATCCTGTGGTCGGGCTCGGCCGCCCGAGTGTCGGAGACCGGCGAGCACGTCGAACCAACCCAGCGGCACCGCCCACTCGAGCCGCAGATCGTCGTCGACGTGCCGCGTCACCTCGGCGACGATCGACTGCAGATCTCGCCAAGCCGCGACCCTGGCGGCGTCGAGTCGAGGCATGAACCGGGGTCAGTCGGTTGCCTTGAGCGCGTTCGAGAACGCTGCAACGGCCTCGTCGATTTCGGACGCCGAGACCACCAACGGGGGCATCCACCGGATGATGTTGCCGTAGGTGCCGGCGTTCATCAGGATCAGTCGACCTTCGCGGAGGCAGTGCTGGATCACCGCCGGAACCCGATCCGGGTTCTCGAAGCTGGCGCCGACCATCAAGCCAGGTCCGCGCACCTGGCGCAACACCGGATACCGCTCTTTGAGTTCGCTCAGCGCGTCGCGCAACTGACTGCCGCGCGCCCGCACATTGTCCATGAACCCCGGTTCGCTCATCACCTCGATGGTGGCCAGCGCGGCGGCACAGCCGATCGGGTTACCGCCATAGGTCCCACCGTGGCTGCCCTTGGTCCACAGGTCGTCGAGTTCACGACGGGTGCCGAGCGCGGAGAACGGGAATCCCGACGCGATGCCCTTCGCCATGCAGATGATGTCGGGCTCGATACCGAGATGGTCGACCGCGAACCAGCTACCGGTACGGCCGAAACCACTCTGCACCTCGTCGGCGATGAACATGATGCCGTGCTCGCGGCATCGCTCGACGATGCCCTCGACGAACGCTCGCGGTGCAGGGATGTACCCACCCTCGCCCAACACGGGCTCGAGGATCACCGCGGCCGTCTCCGACGGTGCCGTCTGGGTCAACAAGAGGCGATCGAACGCCCGCAGCGAGGCGTTGATCGTGGCTTCCTGATCGGATGCCAACGGATCCGGGTACGGCGACACGAACACCCCGCTCGGCAGTGGCGCATGGCCGGCCCGGTAGATCGTCTTCGACGTCGTCATCGCCATTGCCATGTGGGTACGGCCGTGGAACGAGCCCTGGAAGACGATCACGTTCTGCCGTTTCGTCGCCTGCTTGGCCAACTTCACCGCCGCCTCGGTGATCTCCGCACCCGAGTTGGCGAAGAAGAACGTGTCGATACCGTCCGGGGTGATCTCGTTCAACTTGGCGGCCAGCGGCTCCATGAGATCGTGGGTGAACACATTGGCCTGGGCATGCACGAAACGCTCTGCCTGTTCGGCGATCGCGGCGGTGACCTTGGGATGGCAGTGACCCGTCGAGTTGACGGCGATGCCGGCCGCGAAATCGAGGTACTCGTGACCATCAACGGTGGTGACACGACAGCCCCGGCCGGTTGCGACCTGGAGGTCGGTCACCTTGAACCACACATTCGACAGGTGCGACATGATCGCGAGCCTAGACAGCTCACGACTCACTCGGTGCACTTGGCCGACGTCGGTTCCCCGCCGCCACCCGGTGCACCGTCGGACTGCTACATCGCAGCGGCCTGGGCCAAGGCGTCGTCCCAGCTCAACCGCTCCATGAGCGACTTGCGGAACGGCATGACGTGGCGAGGCATGTTGACACCGAGCACACCGCGAAGACGTCCGGCACGCCCGAACAGTGCCGCGAACCGGCGGTCGGCAATCGAACCGGCGACGATCCTCACCTCGTCGTCGGCACCGGCACGCCCGAGAAACTGGATCCGGCGATCGAACTGCTCGCTCCAGAAGAACGGGACCGGCGCATAGGCTTCGGTCGGTTGGCCCGCCGCCTCGGACAGCAGATTGGATGCCGCGAGCGAGCCCTGCTCGGCAGCATTGGTCCAGTGCTCGACCCGCATCTCCTCGTCGAAGAGCGGATTGTGCCAGCGCATCATGTCGCCGGCCGCATAGACGAGCGGCGCTCCCGCGTTGAGATCCGAGCCGCAGACGACGCCGTCGGTCACCCGCAGTGCCGAGCCTGCGAGCCATTCGACCGCAGGCGACACACCGATGCCGACCACGATCACGTCGGCTTGCTCGTGCCAGCCGCCGTCGACCACGACTGCGCCCGGAGCGAGACCTTCGACCGTGACATCACAGCGGATCTCGACGCCGCGATCGCCGTGAACGGCAGCGACGGCGGCCCCCATTTCGGTGCCCAACGCTCGCATCAAGGGCGCCGGACCACCCTCGAGTACGAGCACCTCGTTGCCCAACTGGCGTGCCGTGGCCGCCACTTCGAGCCCGATGAAACCCGCACCGATCACGATCACGCGCTTGCCGCCGTCGACGATGCGGTTGCGCAACGTGAGCGCGTCGTCGACCGTACGCAACACGACCACGTGCTCGAAGTCCTCCTGACCGGGCAGTCGACGTGCAGTCGCCCCGGTCGCCATGATCAACCCGTCGTAGCCGACCGTCGACCCGTCAGCGAGCGAGACCCGACGCGCGTCGGTGTCGAGGCCGACGGCCGCCACGCCAGTGCGCCACTGGGCGTCGAGTGACCCCATGTCCTCGGGTTTGCGGAGCGCGATGCGCTCCAGCTGCCACTCACCGGAGAGCAGCCGCTTCGACAGCGGCGGACGGTCGTACGGCAGGTGTGGTTCGGAGCCGATCACGGTGATCCCGCCGTCATAGCCGCCGGTGCGGAGCGATTCGACCGCTCGCAGCCCCGCCAGCGACGCTCCGACGACAACCACCTCGCGCATCATGGTTCGATTCGTATCACGTTCGATCCGTACGGTGTGAACGTGACCGACTCGCTCTCGTTCGACATCGATGCCGTGAACACCATGCTGCGCGAGCAGTTTCCCGGGACCGGCAACCGCTGCATCGACATCGGACCGGGCTTCGGGATCGCCGCCTACGACGTCTTGCCCACCGACATCCGCCCCGGCGGTTTCGTATCAGGGCCGTGCCAGTTCTCACTCGTCGACTGCGCGTTGTGGTTCCTCGCGTTCGCCGCACTCGATCGAATCGAGCCGATGGCGTTGACGTCCGAGTTGTCGATTCGGTTCCTGCGCCCGGCTCAGGGCGAGCGCATCTTCTGCAAGGCCACACTCGAGGCCGTCAATCGTCGAAGCGTCGTGGGCACCGCACATGTGTGGTGCGAGGGGCGTCCCGACAAGATCACCGCAGCGGCCCAAGGCACATACGCCATCCCACTTCCACGCTGAGCCGACGGGCAGAATGCTGATCGATCGGCCATGACAGAACGACCGCGCTTCCACCTCGCGTTTCCCGTCGACGACCTCGCGGCAGCACGCGCCTTCTACGGAGACGTCCTCGGTTGCCCCGAGGGGCGCTCTGCCGACCACTGGGTCGACTTCGACCTCTTCGGTCACCAGATCGTCGCCCACCTGGTCGGGCAGCGGTCAGAACGCGCCCACAATCCCGTCGACGGCGACGAGGTCCCGGTGCCGCACTTCGGGTTGCTGTTGCGACCCGCCGAATGGCAGGCCTTGGCGGAACGCCTGCGCGAGGCGGAGACCGAGTTCGTGATCGAGCCGCACACCCGTTTCGTCGGTCAGCCCGGAGAGCAGTCGACGATGTTCGTGCTGGATCCGGCCGGCAACGCGCTCGAGTTCAAGGCGTTCGCGGATGACGACATGGTCTTTCGCCGCTGACCGTCGTCAGCACAGCTCACGTCGCGCCGCGATCGAGGACCACCACAACCTCGTTCGCCGCTGACCACCGTCAGCACAGCTCACACCGAGCGGAACGTGACGCTGAGCCGCGGACCCGACGTCGCCCTGACCTTCGGCACGGTGTGCTCCCAGTCGTGTTGACACGCGCCGCCCATCACGAAGAGATCGCCGTTTCCGAGCTGCCAGCTGACCGAAGCGCCTCCACCTCGAGGTCGTAGGCGCAGTGGGCGCGGGGCCCCGAGGCTGACGATCGCGATGACCGGGTTGGTGACGACATGACGGTGACGATCGCCGTGCCAGGCGACCGAATCGTTGCCGTCGCGATAGAGGTTGAAACCGATGGAGTCGAACGGCTCGCGGTAGCGCTCGGACAACAAGACGCGAATATCGCGCAGGATCGACATCGGCTCGGGCATGTCGTGCTCGGCACGCCACCAGGCCGACAGCCGTGGCTCGTCGACGACCCGGTCGTACATCGTCACCCCTGTTCGCTGCCGGAACGGCAGATTGGCGACGAGTTCGTCGTAGACATGATCAGCACCGCGCAACCAGCCCGGAGCGAGATCGACCCAGGTCGTGTCGTCGAGATCGAGGCGATGCAGCTCGAGAAAGGCCGGGTCGAACTCGGGCACCAACGTGCCGAACAACGACCCTTGATAGAACACTTGTTCGATTGTGCCACCGAGCAGCACGCCCGTCAACTCCATCGTTCGAGTCGAGTTGCGACCCGTCATCGACCCCGTTCGAGGTCGGTTAGAGTTCGACATCCGCAGAACGGTGCGGGGCGTCCTTCGCGAGTTCGACAGCGTCGACAATGCACGTCGAACGGACACCGGCGCTCACCCACCGGTTCACGCCCAGATCGAACGAGGAGCCCACGACCGATGACGACCCACCGACAGCACCTTCCCCAACTCGACGGTGGGATGTTCCTCAGTGATGCGGGCATCGAGACGGATCTGATCTTCAATCACGGCATCGAAATCCCTGCGTTCGCCGCACACACCTTGCTCGACGACGCGCGTGGGCGAGCATCTCTCACGCGATACATGGAGGGATTCCTGACGCTCGCTCGTGACATCGGCGTCGGGTTCGTTCTCGACACACAGACATGGCGAGCCCAGTCCCACTTCGCCGAAGAGCTCGGCGTGAGCCCGGCCGCGCTTCGGGAGTCGAACCATGCGGCCGTCGAGTTCGCATCTGATCTACGCCGCAGGTTCTCGACGAACGCCGGACCGATCGTCATCAACGGGCTGATCGGTCCACGCGGCGATGCCTACGCACCCGACGAAGCGATCGCCGCCGACGACGCCCAGCGATATCACAGCGAGCAGTTGGCCTGGCTTGCCGACACCGACGTCGACATGGTCACCGCACTCACCTTCACCCAGTCCGACGAGGCGATCGGCGTGGTGCGCGCCGCCGAATCGTTCGGTCTGCCGGTCGTGGTCTCGTTCACCGTCGAAACCGACGGGAGATTGCCGACCGGTCAACTACTCGGGGATGCGATCTCGTCGGTGGACGACGCAACGGCCGGGGTCGCCGCGTACTACATGGTCAACTGCGCCCACCCCGATCACTTTGCCGGTGAGCTGGCCGATACCGACTGGGCCCGCCGGATACGCGGTCTGCGCTGCAACGCCTCACGGATGAGCCATGCCGAACTCGACGAATCCGAGGTGCTCGACGCCGGGAACCCCGTCGAGCTGGCACAGAGCTACCGCGCGCTCAAGGCCGAGCTGCCCTGGCTCAACGTCTTCGGTGGTTGCTGCGGTTCGGATCTGCGCCACGTCACCGAAATCGCCCGGTCGGTGATCGGGCCCGACTGAACGCAACGGAGGCCGCCCGACCGCAACGGTTCGCGACGTAGATGCGGCAATCGACGCGCCCAGGCGAATCCGGACGGGCACACTGGAGCGACCATGGAACGAATCGACGATGCCGGCGACGAGCGCCTACTCGATTATCGGGAGCTCAAGGACGCAGCCGCGAGGCGGCACATCGAGGGTGACGAGTTCTTCATCGCCGAAGGTCCGGTCGCGATCGAACGGTTGTCAGCAGCACCGCACCGGGTTCGTTCGGTCCTGGTGTCCGAACGCAAGTACGAGCGGATGGCCGAGCTACTCGAGCAGCTCGATGCACCGGTGTATGTCGTCGACCGGGATCTCCTGGAGGACATCGTCGGCTTCGATCTGCATCGCGGCGCGATCGCATCTGCCGACCGGCTCCCGCTTGCCACCGTCGACACCATCGTTGCCCGCCACCGCCGCGTCGCGATCCTCGAAGGTCTCAACGATCCCGAAAACCTGGGAGCGATCGCCCGATCGGCACGGGCCTTCGGCATCCAGGCGCTCGTGCTGGACCCGACGTGCATCGATCCGTACACCCGGCGAACGGTTCGGGTGAGCATGGGTGAGATCCTGTTCCTTCCGGTGTGCCGTGTAGCGACCACCGAGTGGCCGGGTGTGCTCGATCGCTTCGACAACGCTGGCTTCGAGACCTGGGCAATGACGCCGGCGGCAGACAGTCGCGACATCTGGGAACTCGACGTACCCGAACGGGTCGCCGTGATGGTCGGGGCCGAAGGCCCGGGCCTCTCTCATCACGCCATGCGCGCGGCGACTCGTAGTGTCCGACTACCGATCCACCCCGACGTCGACTCGCTCAACGTCGGTGCCGCCGCGGCAGTGGCGTTTGCGGTCGTCGCCCGACAGACTCGCCCGACATGATCGTCGGTCTGCCCGCCCACCCCGACTACTGCGCGCCGGACGTGCACGCCGGGCCCGATCACCCGATGCGTCAACTGACTCGGGCGATGGCATTCGGTGAACCGTGGACGCCAAGCGATGCGGCGCGGGTGGCCGCGTTGTTCGACGGCCTCGCCGCCGAATGGAGCGATCGCCACGTCGACCCGACCAAGGCAGCTCCGGTGCTCGATGCCATCGAGCGTGGGATGCCCCCGCTCGACGCCCGCTGGATCGAACTCGGCGCAGGCACCGGTGCCGGCACCCGCCTGCTGCACGGCCGCGTCCGCGAACAGATCTCGGTCGACCTCTCCGAACAGATGCTCGCCCACGCTCCCACCGGTCTCGCGCCCAAGGTCCGAGCGGATTCGTCCTGCCTCCCGTTCGCCGACGACGCCGCCGACGTCGTGCTGCTGATCAACATGCTGCTGTTCCCGACCGAGGTCGATCGCATTCTCCGCCCCGGCGGTCACGTGGTCTGGGTCAACACGCTCGGCGATCAGACACCGATCCATCTCCCACCCTCAGACGTAGCGGCTGCCCTCCCGGGAGCGTGGACGGGAGTGGCATCGAACGCCGGATGCGGTCTGTGGAGTGTGCTCCGGCGCGCCTGACGGCGACCGGCTGCGCGAAGCTCGCTGCATGAGCGACTTCCCGATCTCACGCTTCGACGTTCCCGAGCTCGACGACCTGCCCGACGACATCCGCGAGCAGATCCTCGCCGTGCAGGAGAAGTCGGGCTTCGTGCCCAACGTCTTCCTGGCATTCGCCCGGCGCCCGGCCGAGTTCCGTGCGTTCTTCGCCTTCCATGACGCCTTGATGGATTCGAGCGAGGGCCTCTCGAAGGCCGAGCGCGAGCTGATCGTCGTCGCCACATCAGCGGTCAACGGCTGCCTCTATTGCGTCGTCGCCCATGGTGCGATCTTGAGGATCCGCATGAAGAACCCGTTGATCGCCGACCAGGTCGCCACCAACCCCGCCAAGGCGGACCTGACCGAGCGCCAGCGCCATATCGTCGAGTTCGCGCTCAAAGTCGCCCGCGACTCGGCGAACGTGAGCGACGACGATCTCGCCGACATGCGCACCAAGGGCTTCACCGACGACGAGATCTGGGACATCGGTGCGATCACGGCACTGTTCGCGCTGTCGAACCGCTACGCCAACTTCACCGGTATGCGACCCAACGCCGAGTTCTACGGCATGGCCCGCTGATCGGTTGGAGTCCCGTTCGTCGTAACGTCCACAGCGCGACACGTTGAACGACGAGAGGGGTACGTGTGGAATTCGATCTCATGACCGGTGCCGGAACCTGGGCCGACACCGCTGATTTTGCTCGCCTGCTCGAGGCCAACGGCTTCTCGGGGATGCTGTTCACCGAGACCTCAGAGGTTCCGTGGATGAAGATCGCAGCAGCGGCGATGGCAGCCCCCGACCTGCACTTCAGCACCGGAATCGCCGTCGCGTTCCCACGCAGCCCGATGATCTCTGCGGCAGTGGCCTGGGAGATGGCACAGAACACACAGGGCCGATTCCGGCTCGGCCTCGGCAGCCAGGTGAAGGGGCACGTGGTGCGCCGATACTCCGCGGAGTTCAAACCGGCTGCGGCTCGCTTGCGCGACTACGTGGCCGCCGTGAAGGCCTGTGTGCGTGCGTTCCGAGGCGACGAGCAGCTCGCTCACGACGGGCCCTTCTACCAGTTGAACTACCTGCCGGCGGCATGGTCACCACCTCGCCACGAGTTCGGTGATGTGAAGGTCGACATCAGCGCCGTAGGTCCGCTCATGACCAGGGTCGCCGGTGAGGTGGCCGACGGAGTGCACGTTCACCCGTTGCACTCGATGCACTACATCGAACACCGACTGTTGCCCGGGGTTGCCGCCGGGGCCGAGTCGGCCAACCGCGACCCTTCCGAGGTCGAACTCACGATTCCGGTGTTCGCCGCCCCCGGCGACACGCCCGAGGACAGGGCAGCCCTGGTGAGCCGGGCCCGCAGCCAGATCGCGTTCTACGGCTCGACGCCCAACTACGCGTTCCAGTTCGACGACCTGGGCTACGAGGGTGTGACCCCACAGCTCGGATCGCTGATCCGGCAGGGCAAGTTCGAGGAGATGGCGGCGATGATCACCGACGAGATGCTCGACGACTTCGCCGTCGTATGTCGATGGGACGAGCTCGCGGACCGACTGATCGAGCGCTACTCGGGTACTGCTGCCCGACTGGTGATGTACCTCGCCGAAGAGTCGATCCACCGCAACCCGGCGGATGCCGGCAGATGGGGCGAGGTGGCACGGGCCGTTCGGGCCGCGTCATAGCCAACCACCTCGGCTGGTTGAATGGCTGTTGCCCCCGATCCCGGTCCGGGGAGCAGAAGGAGATGCATGACCGATCGCCGAGGAACTGACGGCACCGCTGTCTTCGCCGGTACCGCACTGGCCTGCGCGGCGGTCGCCCTGGCGCTGACGTTCGCGGTGGCCGGTGGTTGGATCGGCGGATCGCGAACATCGGCCGGTGACGGGTCGATCGACCGAGCCGGCGTCGACAGCGATCGAGCCGTGGCGGACCCCCAGGCTGATCCCGAGCTGATCGTTCGCCAGGCCGCCGAGGCGATGGGTGCAGTCACCAGTGTCGAATTCGAGTTGGAGCGAACCGGTGCACCGGTCTTCATCGACCAGTTCGAGCGGATCGCGCTCGACAGCCTACGCGGGCAGTTCACGGTGCCCAGCCAGGCCCAGGCCGAGCTGACCGTGACGGTCAACGACAATCTCAGCACCAAGTTGGGGGCCGTCGCCATCGATGCCGAGGTCTGGATCTCCAACCCGGTCACCGGCGACTTCGAAACGCTGCCCGACGGATACGACATCGACCCCTCGAAGTTCTTCGATCCACAAGACGGATGGCGCCCGCTGCTCACCGAGCTGCGCGACGTCATACTGGTAGGGATCGACGATCGTGGCGGCGAGCGGTACCACGTGAGGGGCATCGCGCCGGCGGCCCAGGTGAGCGACATCACCGTCGGACTGGTGCGCGGCCAGGACGTTCCCCTCGACCTGTGGGTTCACCCCGAGACCAGCCTCGTGACGGCAGCCGAGTTCACCACCGTGATCGACAGTGGTGACTCGTACTGGGTGCTCGCACTCGGTCGCTACGGCGACAGTTTCACGATCGACCCGCCCGACAACGTGAGCACCTGAGATGGGCCCGAACGCGAATGCCACTCCGGACGGCCGGCCGACGAAGCGGCCGATCTCTCCCGCCGCGATCCTCGCCGTCGTCGGGTTCAGCGTGTTCGTCGCCGCCGACGACCTCACGGTCGTGTCGACGATGCTGCGCCCGATCATCGGTGACCTCGGACTGGTCCTGCCGGACGGGCTCGACGACGCGGCCTGGGTCGTCAACGCGTACCTGATCGCGTTCGTCGCGGTGATGCCGATCGCGGGTCGGGTCAGCGACGTGCTCGGCCGACGCCGCACCTTCGTCGCCGCATACCTGCTCTTCCTCGTCGGCACCACGCTGATCCCGTTGTCGACATCGTTCGACTCGGCCTTCGGCTGGTTCCTCACCGGTCGTGTCCTGACCGCGATCGGCGGCGGGGCGATGGTGCCGGTGGCGCTCGCAGTCGTCGGCGATGTCTACCCCGAGGGCAAGCGCGCCAGGGCACTCGGCACGCTCGGAGCGATCGAGACGATGGGCTGGGTGTGGGGCCCGCTGTACGGCGCGATGCTCGTGCGGTTCCTGTCGTGGCAGTGGCAGTTCTGGTTGAACATCCCGCTCGCCCTGGTCGGATTGGCGGCTTCGTGGTGGGCGCTCGCAGGTCACGACCGGCCGCAGCACCGCCAGCGTGTCAACTGGGTCGGCGCCACGCTGCTCACGGTCGCACTCGTCTCGCTCAATGTCGCACTATTGGGTTCGGCCGAGATCCAGAGCGTCAACGGGCTCGACGAGTTGACGGGCGGCGGCACCGACCTGCGGTGGCTGTACGCCGTCGCCCTAGTGGCGGCGGTCGCGTTCGTCGTGCAGCAACGCCGGGTCGACAATCCACTCTTCGATCCCCGGCTGTTCCGGGGTCGCAACCTGCGTGCCGCGTTGTTGGTGAACTTCGTGGTCGGCGCCGGTCTGGTGATCGCGATGGTCGACGTACCACTGTTCATCAACTCGGTCGAGGTCGATCTCGAACGAGCAGCGGTGTACGCCGGTTGGACATTGTCGGCGCTGACGGCCGCGATGGCGATCGCGTCATATCTCGGAGGGCGGGCGACCGAGCGGTGGTGGTATCGCCCACCCGTCCTGATCGGCACCGCTCTGTCCACGTTCGCCTACGCCTGGATGGGCGCTTCATGGACGGCGGACACGTCGTACCCGGCGTTCGCCTTCCAGCTCGCGTTGCTCGGGGCCGGCTTCGGGTTGACCGTCGCACCCACCACCACCGCCGTCGTCGACGCGGCACCCGCCGATCAACGCGGCGCGGCCGCTGCGATCGTGATGGTGGTCCGGCTGCTCGGCCTGAGCGTCGGCCTGTCGGCGCTCACGGCATGGGGCCTGACGCGCTTCAACAGTCTGCGCGGCACGATCGACCTACCGCCACTCACCGACCCCGGCTTCGAGGCCGCCCTGCTCGATGCCCAGGAAACCCTCACTGCCCAGGCGATCGCCGAGACCTTCACCGCTGCAGCGGTGGTGATCGGCGCAGGCCTGCTCACGACATTCGCGATGCGACGCATCACCAGCGACGGAGACATGATCATGACGGACACACCGCAGCCAGCAGACCTGCCCGAGTCTCCGTCCGGAGACGGGGGGACGCCGGCCACCGACAGCCAGGTCGGTGAGTCGGCCTCGAGCGAGTCAGCGGCCGACGGCGGCACGACGCCCGAGCCGGTGCCGGTCGGCCCCGACGCCAGGATCGATGCACTCACCCGACGGATGAACGTGATGATCGGCCTCCTGGCACTGCTGCTGATCGGCGCGCTGGTCACGATCGCCTTGTTGTTCTCCCGCGTCGCCACCGCCGAGGACGACGCCGCGGCCGCCCGTGCCGAACTCACCACGGCGCGTGAGGACCTCGACCGGGTGGAGGCTGGGGCAGCGCTCTACGCGTCGCAGATCACCGGGTTCCAAGAGCAGTTGGTGGCGCTCGAACCACAGGTGTCTGCTGGCGTCGAGGAGGCCATCGCCGGGCTGCGATCGTTCGGTGAGTCGACCTTGTCGTTCGACGTCAGCATCGACGAGGTGATCCCGGTCGACACCGATGTGGTGATCCGCCGCACGGTGCAGGTCCCGATCAAGACCTCGATCCCGATCCGCGAGTCGTTCGACACCACGATCAGGGTCGACACGCGGCTCGGGTTCAGCGTGCCCGTCGACGTCACCGTACCGGTCGACATCGACGTGCCGGTCGATCTGGTGGTCGACATCCCGATCGACGAGACGGTGCCGATCAGCGAGGAGTTCCCGGTGCAGCTCGACGTGCCGATCTCGATCGATGTCCGCGACACCGCGCTCGCCGACCTGACCGACTCGCTGGCAGCAGGGCTCGAGTCGCTGCAGGACGTGCTGACCGGCCTCGGGGGGTGAGGGAATACGCCTACCGGGGCGGCGAAAAATGACGAATCGGGCAGGTCCGGAGTCGCGAGGACTCGACGGACGTACCCGAGACGAGGAAAGCCGGACCGGCGACGTTGCCGGGTCGGCCGAGAACGGGTTGGTTCAGCGTGGGGCAACGAGGGACGATCGCATCTGATTGCGGGCGCCGTCGAGGTCGAAGCGGGCGTCGGCCAACTGGCGGAAGTTGCGGGCATCGCGAGCAACCTCTCGGCGCCGCCATGCCGCGAGGAGTTGACTGAACGCCTGATTTTGCATGTCATTCATGGATGTAACGGTACGGACCGGACATGAAATCACCAATTTCGAAACAACGTTTCTCATGGTTATTCCGGTCGTTGACCAATGATTTCAAAAGCATTACATGGTGAAGCTTTCGAAAGTATGATATTGACCATGATCGACCTGGATGACATCAACCGCGACATCGTCGACCTGTTGCAGGTCGAGGGCCGAATGTCATATCGCGAACTGGGCGAGCGGGTCGGTCTCACCGCTCCGGCCGTCACCGAGCGGGTGCGCAAGATGGAAGAACTCGGTGTGATCAAGGGGTATCGCGCGGTCGTCGATTACGAGGCGCTCGGGTTCCCGTTGTTGTGCGTGATCCGCCTCAACTCGCCCCGCGGCGCGGCCGGGGTCGACGAGATCTTGCGGGACATCCCAGAGGTCATCGAGGCGAACCGGGTCACCGGCTCGGAGTCGCACGTGATCCGGGCAAGGTTGCAGGGCACCGCGCACCTCGAGGAACTGCTCGACAAATTGTGGGAGCACGGTGACTCGGTCACCAACATCGTGACGAGCTCACCGGTGCCTCGCCGGCCGATGCATCTGCGTTCGGTACTCGAACAGCACAAGTGAGCCGAACTCGAAAGCGGCTCAGCCGACGCTGCCCGAGCGGCTGGGCACCCCAACAGTCGGCCCGGTCGCGGTGGATCAACCCGAGGAAGCGTCGCCGGCCGGGCCGACGGTGATCCCGACCGAGGTCCCTTCCAGGCGGATCGGGTCGGGGAAGAAGCCGGCGCTGACGAACCAGTCGTCGTTCTGAGCGATGAAGAACAGGTTGTTCGGTGTCTCGGTACGGCTGACGACCTCGTATCCGATCCGTTCGAGTTCGTCGAGATAATCGGTGGCGACCTCGACGGGATCCCCCTCATGCCAACCCGTGACCTCGTAGAGCTCGATCGTCCCGCCGCTCAACACCGGCGCGTCGAGGATCACGAGCCCAGTAGGCAACGGCACCTCCGAGGGGAATTCGTCGGGCAGTTCGACGGGGTCGAGGCCGGTGTCGATCTGCCCCGGCACCGTCGGCCCGGTCGTGGTGGAGCTGCTGTCGTCATCACCGCCGCCGCACGCAGAGAGGGCAAGAGACGAGGTGAGGGACACGGCGACGAGCAGCGGGGCAATTCGCATCCGAACAGGATGCCGTGAACCCGGACGCGACAGTAGGGCCGGAAGTCACCGGCCCTACTGCGCACTGCGTCACGTCGCGCGGATCAGACCACGCTCATGTGGAGGAACCGATCAGTTGCCGCCCTCGTTGAGGGTCACCTCGACCGGCGTGTAGCCCTCTCCGTAGAGATCGAGACCCATGTCGCCGAGCAGCGCCCAGGCGGCCTCGACGATCTCGTTCGTGAAGGCACCATCCGTCGGCGCGGCCGTCAACACGGTGGCACCCTCGAGATTCGGCGTACCCTGCGCGATCTCGACGGTGCGGTCCCAAGCGGCCTGGTCGATGTACCCGATGCCATTCGTCGCCGGCCACACCAGCTTGTTGACCTCGTTCATCTGCCACAGCTGGTGGCTGGCGCCGAGGGTCGGGCCGGCGGCGAGCACGATGTCACGGCACGACTCGACATTGTCACGGCAATAGGTCCAACCCTCCATCGAGGCCGCGACGAACCGGGTGGCGATGTCCTTGTACCCCGCGTCATTGGCCAGCTTGTCGGCGTCGGCCCAGATCGCGTCCTGGAGCATCCCGACCCCGACCTCTTCGTAGCTGATCACATTGAAGTCAGCGGGGGTGTAGAGCTCTCCCGTGTCGGTGTTCACGGCCTCCAGCACCTGGGCGTACTCGTTGTAGGTCATCGCCTCGGCGGCATCGATCTCACCGGCGAGCAGCGCGTTCATGTCGAAGTTCTGACCGACCAGCTCGACATCGGCTGCCGGATCGAGACCCTCGGCCCCCAGGGCCGCGAACACCTCGTACTCGTTGCCGTAGCCCCAGTTGCCGATCTTCTTGCCGGCGAAGTCGGCCGGCGACGTGATGCCCTTGTCGACGAACGACACCTGCAAGGTGCCGGAACGCTGGTAGATCTGCGCGATGTTCACGATGTTCGCGCCCGCCTCACGGCTGGCCAGCGCCTTGGGGACCCACGCCAACGCGAAATCGACGTCGCCGTTCGCGAGCTGTGTCTGCGGCACGATGTCGACGCCACCCTCGAGGATCTCGACGTTCAGACACTGGCCCGCGTAGAAGCCCTGATCGATCGCCGCGTAGTAGCCGGCGAACTGGGCCTGGGTGAACCACTGCAGCTGCAGCTTCACGTCGTCGGGTGTTTCGCACTGCGGTGCATCCGTCGCAGCCGGTGCATCCGTCGCGGTGGGTGCATCCGTCGCAGCCGGCGCATCCGTGGCGTCGGGTGCATCGGTCGCACTGGGCGCATCGGTCGCGTCCGGCGCATCGGTGCTGCTCGTGCTGTCGTCGTCTCCACCGCAGGCAGCGGCGACGATCGACAAGGCGGCGAGCGCACCGATCACCTTGGTGATCTTGCGTGTTCTCATGTTGTTGCTCCCCCCGGGGCAGCGCCCCGACTTTGTTTGATGATGCTCTCCAACAGTACGGAGACCAGGTAGAAGGTCAAGCCCAGCAGGCATGCCCCGATGACGTACGCCCAAGCGACAGCATTCTTCGAGTTGGCGAAGTTGGACGGGATGAAATAGCCGAGACCGTTCTGCCGGCCGCCGAAGTACTCGGAGACGAAGGCGGTGATGACCGCGGTGGGCGCCGCGATCTTCAACGCAGTGAACAGATAGGGCAAGGCGTTCGGAATACGGGTCTTGGTCAAGATTGCGGCCGGAGACGCAGCATACGACCGCATCAGCTCGAGATGTGTCGGGTGCACTTGACGGAGCCCCTTGGCGACATTGACGAGCACGATGAAGAACACGATCAGCGTCACCATCAGTCGCCGCGGGATCTCGCTCGTGCTGGCGAACATGTTCTGGAAGACGGCCACGAGCACGATGATCGGCACGGCGTTGAGGGCGATCGCCAACGGTGAGACCAGCTCGTTGAGGATCTGGAATCTCATCAGCAGGAAGCTGGCAGCGACGCCCAGCAGCGTCCCGACCAACAGACCGACGAGAGCGTTGGCGCCGGAGACCATCGCCGCACTGCGAACCAGATCGAGATTGTCGGTGAACGCGCTCCAGATCGCACTGGGCGCCGGCAGGAAGTAGGGCTTGAGGTCGAAGCCCTTCACGATTGCTTCCCATCCGAGCACGAACACCAGCCCGAAGATCGCCGGCGGAACCACGGCCTGCAGGACACGACGCAGGCTCACCGGTCGTCGACCCCACCACGGACGGCGGCGTGCTCGATGCCGCGCAGCGCCTCACGGATCGACGTGATCGAGTCGTAGAACACATCGGCTTCGCGTGTGTCCTCGTTGCGCTTGGCACCCAGGTCGACGTCGATGATCTCGGTGATCCGACCCGGACGCGGCGACATGACGACCACCCGGTCGGACAGGTAGGCCGCCTCGGGGATCGAGTGCGTCACGAACACCACGGTGGTACCGGTGGCGGCACAGATCTGAAGCAGCTCGGCCTGCATGTGCTCGCGCGTCATCTCGTCGAGAGCGCCGAAGGGTTCGTCCATCAACAGCAAGGGCGGGTGGGCGGCCAGCGCCCTGGCGATCGCAACACGTTGCTGCATGCCACCAGACAATTGCCACGGCATGTGACGGGCGAATTCCGGGAGTTTGACGAGTTCGAGCATTTCTTGCGCGCGTGCCCGACGCCTCGCCTTGTCCCACCCCTTCAGTTCGAGCGGCAACTCGATGTTCTTCTCGACCGAGCGCCAGTCGAACAGACCGGCCTGCTGGAAGGCCATGCCGTAGTCCTGATCGAGGCGTGCCTGCGCCGCCGGCTTGCCGTTCACGAGCACATTGCCGACCGTCGGCTCGATCAGGTTGGCGATCAGGCGCAACAAGGTCGACTTGCCACAGCCGGACGGGCCGATCAGCGAAACGAACTCACCCGGTTCGATCACCAGCTCGATCTCGGCCAACGCGTCGACGTGGTTCGGTTTGTCGACGTTGAACACCTTCGAGACCTGATTGACGATGACCGCGCTCATGACTGCTCCTCGATCGTTCCGCCCGTCGCAAGGCGCATCATGCTGCGTTCTCCTGCGGGCGATTCCTCATCAACAACACGTCGATCAACACCACGAGACCGAACAACATCAGGCCGAGGGCTGCAGCGCCGAGCACGGCCGCATAGACCTTGGTCGGATCACCCGTCGAGGCCTGCTGATACGACAACACGGCGCGTCCGATCCCACCCCGGATACCGGTCGAGATCTCGGCGACGACCACACCGACGACCGACAGCGTCGCCGCCAGCTTGAGGGCCGGCACGATATGGGGAACGGCGGCCGGGAAGCGCAGCTTGAAGAGGGTCCTGTTCCACGATGCCGCGTAGCTGTCCATCAGTTCGAGCGACGCGGCCGGTGCGGATTTGAGGCCCCGCAAGGTTCCGACCGCGACCGGGAAGAACGCCAGGAACGCGGCGAGCACACAGACCGACGCCCACCTGGGCCACTCCCATCCGAAGATGTCGATCCGGCCGCTCCAGCTGACCACCTGGGGCGCCAGCGCGATCAAGGGCACCGTCTGCGACATGATGATCCACGGCAACAGTCCGCGCTCCGCGAACCGGAAACGGGCCATCAACACGGCGAGTCCGACACCGACCGCGACCCCGAGCACCAGACCCACGAGCGCCAACCGGAACGTGTACCACGAGTAACCGGCGACGGTGACCCAGATGGGGTCATCTCCGCCACGGTTCTCGGGTTGGCCGAGCCGCTGCACCATGTCCCAGGTGTGGGGCATCGCCCGATTCGACGCCTTGGGGATCATCGTGATCCCGAACACCGAGCCACCATCGTCGGGGCCGACCACCTTGTACAGCTCCCATGCGCACGCCACCAGGAACAGCGCGATGCAGAACAGCACGGTACGACGGGCAGCGCGACGGATCACGGCATCACGACTTGGCGAGGACGTGCTCGTTGAAGCCCGGAATGATGTGCTCGCCGTATTGCAGCAAGGTGTGGTCCTTGCCGTCGTGCTGCAGATAGATCGCGAATTGATCGACGCCGAGCTCCCTCAGCTGCTGCAGGCGCTCGATGTGAGCCTCGACCGGGCCGAGGATGCAGAACCGGTCGATGATCTCGTCGGGCACGAACGCCGCGTGCGTGTTGCCGGTCCGTCCGTGCTGGTTGTAGTCGTATCCCTCGCGGTGCTTGATGTAGTCGGTGAGCGCCTGGGGCACCGGGGCATCGTCGCCGTAGCGGGCGACGATGTCGGCCACATGGTTGCCGACCATGCCACCGAACCAGCGGCACTGGTCGCGCATGTACGGCAGGTCGTCACCCACATAGGCGGGCGCGGCGACGACGATCGTGAGATCGTCCGGGTTGCGCCCGGCCTGCTCGGCTGCGGTGCGCACGCTGGTGATGGTCCACTCGGCGATCTGCGGATCGGCGAGCTGCAGGACGAAACCGTCGCAGGTCTCGCCGATCAGTTTGAGCGCCTTGGGCCCGTAGCCGGCACCGAGCACCTCGAGTCGCGACTTCGATGCCCACGGCAATGTGATCGTCGACCCCTTGTAGTCCACGCTGCGACCGTTGGCGAGTTCTCTGATGACGTGGATCGATTCACCCATCGTGGCGAGCGTGGTCGGCTTGCCGTTGGTCACGCGAACCGCCGAATCACCTCGACCCATCGAGCAGATGGTGCGGTTGCCGTACATCTCGTTGAGCGTGGCATAGGTGCTGGCCGTCACGGTCCAATCACGGGTGGACGGATTGGTGACCATCGGCCCGACGATCACGTTGCGGGTCTCGGCGAGGATCTGGCTGAAGATCACGTACGGCTCCTCCCACAAGATGTGGGAGTCGAACGCCCACACGTGTGAGAAACCCAGGGATTCAGCGCGTTTCGCGAGCTCGATCACCCGTAACGCGGGCGGGGTGGTCTGCAAGACGATGCCGATGTCCATGTTGGTAATTTGCTCCTTGGGTTGTCCGACGAAGTCACGTCGCCGTGGTGCGAGCCACCACCCGCACCGTCATCTGATCGATGGGGCGCACCTGCCTGAGTGCACGTGGTGGCGGACACATCATCGCGTCTCGGGGAAGCCGAGGTCGACGGTCGACTTGGCCGGGTCGGGCCAACGGCTGGTGACGACCTTGCCGCGGGTGTAGAAGTTGATGCCTTCCGGGCCGTACATGTGGGTATCGCCGAACAGGCTGGCCTTCCACCCACCGAAGCTGTAGTAGCTGACCGGCACCGGGATCGGCACATTGATGCCGACCATGCCCACCTCGATGTCGAACTGGAACTGGCGTGCCGCGCCACCGTCGCGAGTGAAGATCGCCGTGCCGTTGGCGAACGGGTTGGCGTTGATGGTGGCGACGCCGTCCTCGTAGCCGTGCACCCGCATGATCGCCAGCACCGGGCCGAAGATCTCATGGTCGTAGCACGCCATGCCAGGACGCACGTTGTCGATGAGGGTCGGGTTGATGAAGAACCCGTCGGTGGCCTGGGACGGGCGGCCGTCGACGACGATCGTGGCACCCTCGGCGGGCGCACCGTCGATGTAGCCGGCGACCTTGTCGCGGTGCTCGGCAGTGATCAGTGGGCCCATCTCGCTGTCGGGCTGGTTGCCCGGACCCACCTTGACCGCCGGGATCCGCTCGGCGATCTTGGCGACGAGATCGTCGGCGATCGCATCGGACGCGAGCACGACGCTGATCGCCATGCACCGCTCGCCTGCCGAGCCGTACGCCGCGCCGATCGCCGCGTCGGCAGCCATGTCGAGGTCCGCGTCGGCCAACACGAGCATGTGGTTCTTTGCGCCACCCAGCGCCTGCACCCGCTTTCCGTTGGCGGTGCCGGTCTCGTAGATGTACTTCGCGATCGGCGTCGAGCCGACGAAGCTGACGGCCTTGACATCGGGGTGTTCGAGCAAACGGTCGACCGCCACCTTGTCGCCTTGCACGACGTTGAAACAACCGGCCGGCAGTCCCGCCTGCGCCAACAGTTCAGCCAGGAACAGTGCCACCGAAGGGTCCTTCTCGCTCGGCTTGAGCACGAAGGTGTTGCCACATGCCAAGGCGTTCGCGAACATCCACATCGGCACCATGGCGGGGAAGTTGAACGGTGTGATTCCGGCGACGACACCGAGCGGTTGACGGATCGAGTAGACGTCGACACCCGTCGCCGCCTGCTCGCTGAAGCCGCCCTTGAGCAGATGCGGTACTCCACACGCGAATTCGATGTTCTCGAGCCCTCGAGCCACCTCGCCCATCGCATCCGACAACACCTTGCCGTGCTCGGACGTGAGCAGCGTCGCGATCTCCTTGCGGTTCGCGTCGACCAGCTCGCGCATCCGGAACAGGATCTCGGCCCGCTTCGACAGACTGGTCGCCCGCCAAGCCGGCAACGCTGCCGCCGCCGCGGCCACCGCCGTATCGACCTCGCCGACGGAAGCGAGCGCCACGGCGCCGGTCTGTTCCCCCAACGCCGGGTTGTACACGGGCGCGGTGCGACCCGACGTCGACTCGACGATCTTCCCGTCGATCCAATGCTGAATGCTGTTCATGAGTTGGGTCCTTCTGGAGGGCCGGGCCGAGACGGCCCGGTGGTTCTTGGGAGGCGCCGTGACGGGGCAAACGCCAGCGACGAGTTACGGGGACGGAAGGGTCGACGCGGAACGCCGAACAGACCGTGAGTATCAGTGGAGATAGCGGCTGAGACCACGCTTGACGTACTTGCCGTGACCCACCTTGCCGACGAAGGTGTCGTTCTCGACGACCACGGTGCCACGGCTGATGACCGTGTCGACCTTGCCGTCGATCTCGAACCCCTCGTAAGCCGAATGGTCCATGTTCATGTGATGCTTGTCGTTGATCCCGATCTTGGTCCTGTTGTTGGGATCCCAGATCAGGACATCGGCATCGAAGCCCGGGGCGATCTCGCCCTTGCGGTCGAGACCGAACATGCGAGCAGGTGTGGTGGCGCAGGTCTCGACCCAGCGCTCGAGGCTGATCTCACCGGTCACGACACCCTGATAGAGCAGCTCCATCCGGTGCTCGACTCCCCCGATGCCGTTGGGGATCTTGGAGAAGTCACCGAGCCCGAGCTCTTTCTGGTCTTTGAAGCAGAACGGGCAGTGATCGGTCGACACGATCGCCAACTCGTTCATGCGCAGACCCTTCCAGAGATCGTTCTGGTGATGCTGGTGCTTGGTGCGCAACGGTGTCGAGCACACCCACTTGGCCCCCTCGAAGCCGGGCTGGGCGAGGTGATCCTCGAGCGAGAGGTAGAGGTATTGCGGGCAGGTTTCGCCGAACACGTTGAGGCCGGCGTGCTGGGCTGCAGCGACCTCCTCGAGCGCCTCTGAAGCCGACATGTGCACGATGTAGAGCGGCACGTTGCCGGCCACCTTGGCAAGCTGGATGGCGCGATGTGTCGCCTCGCCCTCCATCTCTGCCGGGCGGGTCAACGAGTGGAAACGGGGATCGGTGTCGCCTCGCGCGATCGACTGGGCCACGAGCACGTCGATCGCGATGCCGTTCTCGGCGTGCATCATGATCATCGCCCCCGACTCGGATGCGTTCTGCATCGCCCGCAGGATCTGGCCATCGTCGCTGTAGAGGACGCCGGGGTAGGCCATGAACAGCTTGAAGCTCGTGATGCCTTCGTTGTCGACCAGATAGGTCATCGCCTTCAGCGACTCCTCGTCGACGCCGCCGATGATCTGGTGGAAGCCGTAGTCGATGGCGCAGTTGCCGGCCGCCTTCTCGTGCCACTCGGCGAGCCGCTCGTGCACGCTGGTGTTGGTGTTCTGCACCGCGAAGTCGACGATCGTGGTGACCCCACCCCAGGCTGCGGCCACCGTTCCGGTCTCGAACGTGTCACTGGCCTCGGTTCCACCGAACGGCAGCTCCATGTGGGTGTGCACGTCGATGCCCCCGGGCACGACGTACTTGCCGGTCGCGTCGATCGTGCGATCGGCGGAGATGCCGAGACCGGCCGCC
Source organism: Acidimicrobiaceae bacterium (assembly GCA_024641005.1). GTDB lineage: Bacteria > Actinomycetota > Acidimicrobiia > Acidimicrobiales > Ilumatobacteraceae > Ilumatobacter. The sequence goes on along the minus strand of JAHEDX010000008.1, from coordinate 40,949 downwards.
TGGCCGGGCGCGAGGATCGCGGCGATCGTCTCGCCGTCGATCAGGACGTCACCGGACGCTCGCCCGGTGGCAGAGACGATCATGCCGTTGGTGATCAAAGTGCGTGTCATCGAGATTCCTCCAGATCAGCTCTCGGCGTAACGGTTTGGTGCCTGGCACCAGACCGTTACGCGGGTTCGGGTTCAGCGGGCCGTGATTTCGTCGTACGCCTCGGGGCGGCGATCGCGGTAGAACTGCCATCCGTCGCGGACCTCACGAATCAGGCCGAGGTCGAGGTCGCGCACGATCAGCTCAGGGTTGTGCGGATCACCCTTCTCGCCGACGTACTGACCGCGCGGGTTGACGAAGTAGCTCTGACCGTAGAAGTCGTTCTCGCCGAGCGGCTCGATGCCGACCCGGTTGATCGCTCCGACGTAATACATGTTGGCGCACGCAGCGGCCGGCTGCTCGATGCTCCACAGGTACTCGGACAACCCACGGTGCGTGGCAGACGGGTTGAACACGATCTCGGCCCCGTTGAGGCCGAGACAACGCCAACCCTCGGGGAAGTGCCGGTCGTAGCAGATGTACACGCCGACCTTGCCCACGGCGGTGTCGAACACCGGGTAGCCGCCGCTGCCCGGCGTGAAATAGAACTTCTCCCAGAAGCCCTTGACCTGCGGGATGTGCTGCTTGCGATACTTGCCGAGATAGGTGCCATCGGCGTCGATGACCGCTGCGGTGTTGTAGTACAGACCGGCCTGCACGATCTCGTACATCGGCAGCACCAGCACCATGCCCAACTCCTTGGCGACCGACTGGAACCGCTGGGTGGTCGGCCCGTTCGGGATCTCCTCGGTGTACGCGTAGTACTCGGCGTCCTGCACCTGGCAGAAATAGGGGCCGTAGAACAACTCCTGGAAGCACATCACCTGGGCGCCCTGAGCGGCAGCTGCACGAGCCTGTTCCTCGTGCTTGTCGATCATCGATTCCTTGTCGCCGGTCCAGTCGGTCTGCAACAGGGCTGCTCGAACTGTGTTCGCCATCGTTCCCCCTCAGGGCTCGGGTCAACTGTACAACCAGGCAGGGACACCCTGCCCGAGTGCTCACCTTAGTGACATGTCACTGCCAGGGATTTAGGCTGACCCGATGACCAGTCTCGATGTTCCGACGGACCAGTACCTCGCGTCGGCATTCGCCAACGATCGCGCCCATGTCTTCCACTCGTGGTCGGCGCAGGGGCCCCTCCAGCCAACGGTGATCGCCGGGGGTTCGGGCTCGCGGATCTGGGACGACCACGGCAACACGTGGCTCGATTTCTCCAGCCAGCTCGTCAACGTCAATCTCGGCCATCAACATCCCCGGATGATCGAGGCGATCAAGGCGCAGGCCGACCGACTGTGCACGATCGCGCCGAGCGCGGCCAACGACATGCGCAGCGAAGCTGCCCGCCTGATCGCCGAGCGGGCGCCGGGTGACCTGAACATGGTGTTCTTCACCAACGGTGGGGCCGAAGCGATCGAGAACGCGATCCGTCTGGCGAAGGGACACACCGGGCGCAGCAAGGTGCTGTCCGCGTACCGCAGCTACCACGGCAGCACCACGGCCGCGATCAGTCTGACGGGCGAGTCGCGCCGGTTCGACAGCGAGCCCGGGATGCCAGGGGCCATCAAGTTCTTCGGGCCCTATCTCTACCGCTCGGCGTTCCACGCCACCACCGAGCAGGAGGAGTCGGTTCGGGCGCTCGAGCACCTACGCGACGTCGTCGTCGGCGAGGGCGGCGACCGCATCGCTGCAATCGTGCTCGAGACGGTCGTCGGCACGAACGGCATCCTCGTTCCACCCGACGGCTACCTCGCCGGTGTGCGCGAGCTGTGCGACGAGTTCGGGATCGTCATGATCGCCGACGAGGTGATGGCCGGATTCGGTCGATGCGGTGAGTGGTTCGCAATCAACCACTGGGGTGTCGTCCCCGACCTGATCACCTTCGCCAAAGGTGTCAACTCGGGCTATGTGCCGCTCGGCGGCGTCGCCATCTCACAGCGCATCGCCGACACATTCCGTGAACGCGTCTACCAGGGTGGACTGACCTACTCCGGCCATCCGCTCGCATGCGCGACCGCAGTCGCGTCGATCAACATCTTCGAGGACGAAGGGGTCGTCGAGCACGCACGGATGATCGGGGCCGAGGTGATCGGCCCGGCGCTGCATTCGATGGCCGGGCGGCACGCGTGCGTCGGCGAGGTGCGCGGGCTCGGCGTGTTCTGGGCGATCGAGCTGGTCAGCGATCAAGCGTCGCGCGCACCGGTCGATGCTGCGACGATGCAGACCGTCGCAGCGGCCTGTAAGTCGCGGGGCCTGTGGCCGTTCGTCGCCGGCAACCGCATCCATGTCGTGCCGCCGTGCACGATCAGCATCGAGGACGCGCAGGCCGGACTGGCGATCATCGACGAGGTGCTCGCCCTGCTCGACTGAGCACACGTTGCACCCTGACGGCGCACCCGACTCCACACCCTGACGACCAACCTGCCGCCCAGGTGCTGCGGGGTCGATGCGCAGCGCGAACATGGGCCCATGAGCAACCGGTTCGCGACACCACTCGATCGAGCCAGGGAGCGGTACACCTCCAAACGGCCGAGATCGCGAGAGATCTTCGAACGAGCCGCGCTCGTGATGCCGGGTGGATCGACCCGATCTGTGCTCGACTTCGCGCCGTTCCCGTTCCGGATCGCGTCGGCGACCGGTTCACACATCGTCGATGTCGACGGACACGAGTACGTCGACTTCCTGGGCGACTACTCGGCGGGGCTGCTCGGACACGACCCTGGACCCGTCGAGGCCGCGGTGATCGCAACGCTCGGCCGTGGCTGGAGCTTCGGCGGGGTGCACACCGACGAGGTCCGATTTGCCGAAGCGGTCGTGGATCGCTTCCCGTCGATCGAACAGGTGCGTTTCACCAACTCGGGCACCGAGGCGAACCTGATGGCGATCCAGCTCGCCCGTCACCACACGGGCCGCGACCGCATCGTGGTGTGTGACGCCGCCTACCACGGTGGATTGCTCTACTTCGGCCATGGCGGTGAAGCGCTGCTCGCTCCGTTCGAGTTCGACCGGATGCGCTTCAACGATCTCCATGACGTCGGGCATGTCGTCGACCGAGCGACGGCGGCGGTACTCGTCGAGCCGATGATGGGCAGCGCCGGATGCATCCCGGCCACATCCGAGTTCCTGAGCGCGCTGCGCGCTCGCTGCGACGAAGTGGGAGCGCTGCTGATCTTCGACGAGGTGATGACCTCACGGATGGCCGCCGGGGGCGTGCAGGCCCGGCTGGGCATCACGCCGGATCTCACCACGCTCGGCAAGTACCTCGCAGGCGGCATGACCTTCGGCGCGTTCGGTGGGAGAGCCGACGTGATGGCGGCCTTCGATCCGGCGCGCGGCGGAGACCTGACCCATGGCGGGACATTCAACAACAATGTCGTCACGATGGCCGCCGGCGCCACTGCGCTCGGCGAGTTGCTCACCGCCGACGTGCTCGACGCCCTGTTCGTGACAGGCGATTCGGTCATGTCCCGCCTGACCGCCGTGTTCGAGGCGTCCCCGCTGCCGTTGTGCGTCAGCGGGATGGGATCGCTGATGACCATCCATACCGTGACGGGCCCCGTCACATCGCCTGCCGACCTGGCGACTGCCGACCCGGTACTGAAGGAACTGCTCTTCCACGAATTGGTCGACCGTGGCATCTATCTGGCCCCACGGGGGTACATGGCCCTGTCGACCGCGATCACCGACGACGACTGCGATCGCTTGGTCTCTGCGGTAGCCGACTCGCTGAGGATGATCGCCTCCTGACGCTCCGCCGGGTGACGACCGACGCGCGGTCCCGGCCGGAGGCCCGACTAGGTTCGTCGCATGCACGTTGGGGTCGGGGTCGGGGTGTCGTCGCCCGACGACGCCGAATTCGTCGTCGACGCCGAGCGGATCGGCGCGACGTCGGTCTGGATTGCCGAGGCATGGGGTCACGACGCAGTGACCCCGCTCGCCTTCCTGGCGGCCCGTACCTCGACGATTCGCCTGTGCACCGGCATCGTGCAGGTCGGGGCGCGAACTCCGGCGATGCTGGCGATGCAGGCGATGTCGGTGCAAGAACTGTCGGGCGGACGACTCGTGCTGGGTCTCGGGTCCAGCGGCCCACGGGTCATGGAGGCATGGCACGGGGTGCCGTTCCACAAGCCGCTCGCGGCGATGCGGGACACGATCGAGATCGTTCGGCAGATCGCGCGAGGAGACCGCTTGGAACACGATGGGGTCGCCTATCAGCTGCCGCTACCAGGTTCGGGCCGGGGCATCAGGTCGATGGCGTCGCCCGTCGATCCGATTCCGATGGTGATCGCTGCGCTCGGGCCGAAGAGCCTCGAGCTGACCGGTGAGATCGCCGACGGATGGCTGGGCAACGCCTTCATGCCCGAGCACGCCGACGTGTTCCTGTCGTCGATTCGTGCGGGGTGCGAACGGGCAGGACGGAAGCTGAGCGATCTCGAACTGATCATGCCCGTGGCGGTCGAGTTCACCGACGACGTCGAAGAGGCTGGTCGCCGGCATGCGGATGGCTATGCCTTCACGATCGGCGCGATGGGCACCGCTGACACCAACTTCTACAACCGGGCATTCACCAACCAGGGTTACGGCGACGACGTGCAAGCCGTCTACGAACTCTGGCAAGCGGGGCGACGCGACGAGGCGGCAGCCCGCGTCCCGATCGAGATCGGTCTGCACACCAACTTGTTGGGGACCCCGGAGATGATCACCGAGCGGGTACGCCTGTATCGCGACGCCGGGATCAGCACGCTGCAAGCCAAGCTGTCGGGCACCGCCCGGCAACGTCTCGACACGGTCGCTCAACTGGTGGACATCGTCGCCGAGGTCACAGCCGAGCCCGTCGCCGACTCCTGAGCGTTCAGGTCGCCGGCGCGTCGGCCGCCGCATTCACCCGCTAGAACTGTTGGCGTGCTGATCGTCGTGTCGCCCGCAAAGTCGCTCGACTTCGAGTCGCGTCTGCCCACTCGCAAGTACAGCGAACCCGTCATGCTCGACCGTTCGCGCGAGCTCGCGTCGATCATGGCCGGCAAGTCGCCCGACGATCTGGCAGCGATGATGTCGATCTCTCCCACCTTGGCGGAACTCAACTTCGAACGATTTCAGGACTGGGAGCCACCGTTCACCCCCGCCAACGCTCGACCGGCCGTGTTGGCGTTCAACGGCGACACATATATCGGGTTGGATGCCGCCGCCACCTTCACCGAACGCGACTACACCCATGCTCAGAAGGTGCTGCGGATCCTGTCGGGCCTGCACGGTGTGCTGCGACCGCTCGATCTCATCCAGCCCTACCGACTCGAGATGGGTTCGAGGGTCGAGCACCCCGGCGGACGCGACCTCTACTCGTTCTGGGGCGACCGTGTGACCGATGCGTTGAACGCCGACCTCGACGCCAGCCCCGGCGCCAGGGCGCTGGTCAACCTTGCATCCAACGAGTACTTCGGGGCGGTACAGCCCGACCGGTTCGATGGGCGGATCATCACGCCCAAGTTCGTCGACGCCAAGGGCGACGACGACTACAAAGTGGTGAGCTTCTTCGCGAAGCGGGCGCGTGGGGCGATGGCAGGCTGGATCATCCGCGAGCGCGTCAAGTCACCCAAGGCGCTGCTGGATTTCGACGGTTCTGGGTATTGCTACGATCCCGCCCGCTCGAGCGCCGACGAACCTGTCTTCGTGCGACGTAGCTGAGCCTCGGTACGTCGACGCCGGGCGACGATCGAGCCGCCCGGGCTGTTGTTCAGTCCGACGAGACGCCGGCGCCGACGGCGTTGCTGATCGCGACACGCGGGTCGCGGTTCGGGTCGCCGATCGTGCCGAGCGAGTCACGGAAGGCGTTCAACGCCACGTTGCGGTCGTCTTCGCTGAGCTCAGCGTCCATGATCCGCACGACCGACGGAGTGAGATCACCGAACTCGGTGACGATCTGATGGGCCAGCTGCTCGTTCGGCGCCAGGTCCTCGACCGGGGTCGTTCCGTTGTGCCAACGGGAGACGGGAAGCTTGCGTTTGGCCATGATGACTCTTTCTCACTGTTTCGGATGGGCGACGGTGGACCCGCGTCGATCGCGAACTCTCTGGTGCGGGCCAGTCGACTGCGCGATGCGATCGGGCTCAGGTCAAGGCGTCGAGCCTGCACGGGGCGACTGCGCGGTGGCCGTCCTGCCCAAACGAGGCGACTCGCCCGAGAGGTTCCATCCTACCAGCTGGGCGGCTACCAGTCTCGGCGGACGGACTCGAACGAGAATCGCCCCGGTGCATCGACCTCTCGAACGCCGTTCTGACGACCCGGTCACCGACGACGTTCGTCGAATCAGGCGAGTTCGATGGTGACGGGGACGGCCCGCGCCAGGGTGTGCCCGACGGGCGAAGTCGTCGTCACCTTGGCATGCAACTCCGCGAGCTCCTCCGCGGTGGCGTCGCTGTCGATCTGGACGGTGGCCGTGATGCTTTCGAAGCCGGCGTTGCCCTGACGGAGCCCCAGGAAGGTGTGCAGATCGAGATCGCCGCCGAGTTCGATACGCAGATCTCTCAGCTCGATCCCACGAGCGCTGGCGTTGGCCGCATAGCCGACCACCAAGCAGTTGCCGAGTGCGGCAAGCAGTTGTTCGACGGGGTTCGGAGCGACATCCGTGCCACCGAGCCCGTGAGGCTCGTCCGACTGGATCGGCTCGAACTCCCGGATGGTGGCATGAGATCGAAAGCCGCCGGCCCATCGAACCGAGGCGTTCCAGTTGGTTGCGCCTCTGGCCGGGTCGTCGATGATCGCGGAGGCAAGCGTGCCAACCGCCTCGAGGTCGACGTCGTTCAGGGCAACGGTCACGTCGGGGGTGGCGTCGCGGGTCACGGTGGTGGTCACGGTGGTGGTCACTGGTGTTGATTCCTTCGTTCGGGGAGTGAATGTCGACGTACTGCTCGGGCAGAACGTCTAAATATGACTGAAGTAGTCAACATTCCACCAAATCGGCGAACGAAAGTCAACTAAGTTGGTCGGGATTCGATATTGCACCGCGATCGACCGGCTGCCGTGCACTCGGTGGAGCCACACGCGAGACGTCATTGACCGACGTCCTTGAACGGGATGCGGGTGTCGACCGATGGTTCTTTCTTGAGACCGAGCATGTTCTCGCCCAGGATGTTCTTCTGGATCTCGTCGGTACCGCCGGCGATCGACTGTGCGGGCGTCGACAGCAGTACCTCCGAGACCACGCCGTCGAGCGGGTCGTCGCCATCTCGAAGCATCGCCTGGGCACCGGCGATCGCTGTATGGACGGCATGGGATCGGCGAGCGACCTCCGACAGCGCGAGCTTGCCGATCGACCCCTCGGAGCCCGGAGGTCGCCCGGGTTCACGCGCGGCCTTGGCCCGGTCGGCCGTCCACTGGGAGGCGCGCTGGAAGCTGTGCAGTCGCATCATCTGCTGTCGTACGATCGCGTCGTCAGCCCGACCGGCGGCCTCAGCGCGGCCGGCGACGAGGTCGGCACGGCCTGCCCGCTGTGGATACCACTCATAGGTCTTCAGATACTCGGCCGCCTCGGCCCGCGCTTCGTCGATCACTCGACCGGAGGCGTCGGGTGCGAGCGCAAGCGAGCGCTGCACCGAGAACGCCCGCTCGTGGGCCAACGTGGCTCGCGCCACCCGCCATCCACCACCGACCTCGCCGATCACGTCGGAGTGAGGGATGCGGGCGTCGGTCAGGAACACCTCGTTGAACGACTGATACTCGTTCATCTGCCGGATCGGCCGGGCTTCGACGCCCGGCTGGTGCATGTCGATCGCGAAATAGGTGATGCCGGCGTGCTTGGGCACGTCCCAATCGGTCCGGGCGACCAGGATTCCCATATCGGCGTGATCTGCGCTGGTATTCCACACCTTTTGCCCGTTCACGACCCACACATCACCATCGAGGACGGCGGTCGCCTTGAGCCCAGCGAGATCGGAACCGGCACCGGGCTCGCTGAACAGCTGGCACCACGTGAGCTCACCGGTCAACGTCCGGTGCATCAGACGCGCCTTCACGTCGTCGGAAGCGTGCTCGTACATCGTCGGAGCGGCCAGCATCATGCCGCCACCGAGCGGCACCGCTACTCCCCCAACGGCGCGAATCGCGCCGTGGGCGACGCGATCAGTCCATGCCGGCAGACCCCGGCCGAACCAATCGGACGACCATGACGGCACCGCCCAGCCTGAGTCGACCAGACGCTCACGCCACTCGAGCAGCGACAGGTCCGGGTCCCAGGCACCATGGAACCAGTCGAGCACCTGCTCGACGACGAGTTGCTCGTCGACCTCAGACATGACCCTGCGACGTCTTCGTGTTCACCAGGGCAGTTCTAGACGGAAATCACAGCCCTCGCCGCAGCGGCGCCACCCGGCGCGTCGACGGGCCGATTCGCTCCGCAGTACGCCTGTGCGCGCCCGGCGCGTAGGTTCCAGGGATGACTGACCGTATGCCTGCCTTGTCGCTCACCGCCGTGCCCGGCCGGCGCGCCCAGATGGTCGAGCTCGCCACCGAGATCGAGCGACGTGGATTCTCCGGGATCTACTGTCCCAGCTTGGGTGATGCGATGGGCTTGTGCCTGTCGATCGCCCACACGACGAGCCGGATCGAGTTCGGCACGTCGATCCAGCCGATCTATCTGCAGCATCCTGCGGCACTCGCCACGTCGGCGAGCTATGTGCACGAAATCGCTCAGGGACGTTTCCGGCTCGGCGTCGGGGTGACACACGGCCCGGTGGTCAGACGACTCGGCGTCGAGACCGGCAAGCCGCTCAGCGACATGCGTGAGTACGTCGCAACGATGCGTGCCGCGGCGGAGAACATGGGCGGATCGCCGCCCCTGGTGCTGGCCACGCTGCGCGACAAGATGGTCGACCTAGCGGTCGAGATCTCTTCCGGCGCGGTGTGGGCCAACGCCTCGCGGAGCCGCATGACGCACTCGCTCGCCCTCGTCCCCGACCAGCGTCGCGACGACTTCTGGATCGGCAACATGATCCCCACGGTGATCGACGACGACATCGATGCGGCACGTGCGAGAAACCGCACGACCCTGCAGCGATACGTGGCGTTGCCGAACTATCGCAACTACTGGATCGAAGCCGGATACGAAGCCGAGATGACCGCTGTGATCGCCGGCCTCGAGGCGCGCGACTCCGACGCGGTGCAGGCAGCGATGAGCGACCGCTGGCTCGACGACTGCACGCTCTCGGGACCGGCCGGTCGCGTGAGAGAGGGCATCGAGGCGTGGTTCGACGTCGGTGTCACCACACCCATCGTCGTCCCCTCGTCGACCTCTGGCGGTCAAGCGGAGGCCTTCGCAGAGATCTTCGCCGCCTTTGCGTGACCCACCGATCAGCGCGCACCCTACGATCGGCACCGTATGGCCAGCGGGACCGACATGACAGCGATGAACCTCGCCTCGGCGTGGGAGGCGGTCGCCGACCATCGCGGTGAAGCCCTGGCACTTCACTGCGATGGGGTGTCACGCACGTGGGCCCAGTTCGAACAGCGCGCCGGCTTTCTGGCGGGGGCGCTGGCCGGTGTCGGCATCGGCGCCGGAGACAATGTGGCGTGCGCGCTCTACAACGGCAACGAGTACATGGAGGCCGAGTTCGCTGCGTTCAAGGTGCGCGCCGCTCCGTGCAACGTGAACTACCGCTATGTCGAGGCCGAGCTCGAGTACCTCATCGACAACAGCGATGCCAAGGCCGTCTTCTTCGACGCATCCTTGGCCGAGCGGTTCGACCATGTGCGTCCCGGCCTCGGTGGGGTGCGGCTGTGGATCCAGGTCGGAGGAGACGTCGTTCCGGAGTGGGCCGTCGACTTCGAGGCGTTGATCGCCGGTTGCGAGCCGGCGGCCCGCGTCGAGCGACGCGGTGACGACCTGTGGATCCTCTACACCGGTGGCACCACGGGCAACCCGAAAGGCGTGATGTGGCCGCACGAGAACGTCATTGCGATCACTCAACGGCTCCTCGCCGGTATCGGTGTTGCGCCGCCGACCTCGCTCGCCGAGATCCCGGCGATGGTCGACGCGATCGACGCGACGGGCCTGACGCCGCGCCAGCTGGCGGCGTCGCCGCTGATGCATGGCACCGCTGGTATCGGGGCGTTGAGCGCGTTGTTCGCCGGTGGTGCCGTCGTCACCACCCCCAGCCGACGACTCGACGCCCATGAGCTGTGGCGAACCGTCGAAGAGCAGCGCTGCACCAGTATCTCGATCGTCGGGGATGTGTTCTGTCTGCCGATGGTCGACGCGCTCGACGAACGCGCCGCCGCAGGGGATCCCGTCGATCTCACCTCGGTTCGGGTGGTCACGTCATCGGGTGTGATGTGGAGTCAACCCGTGAAAGAACGCCTGCTCGGTCACGCCCAGGCCGGAGGTTCGGGGTTGTCGTGCTTCGACTCGCTCGGTTCGAGCGAGGGTGTCGGCTTCGCCGGCAAAGAGTCGATGGGTACCGGAGGCGACACCACGACCGCGACGTTCGTGCTCGGGCCGGACGCAGCGGTGTTCACCCCGGATGGCCGCCGCGTGGAACCTGGCTCCGACGAGCAGGGTCAACTTGCCGTCGGCGGACCGATCCCCCTCGGCTACTACGGCGACCCGGTGAAATCGGCCGAGACGTTCCGAGAGATCGAGGGACGTCGGTGGTCGATCCCCGGCGACTGGGCAACCGTCGCCGCTGACGGCACGATCACGCTGCTGGGGCGTGGGTCCGTGTCGATCAACACCGGTGGCGAGAAGGTCTTCCCGGAAGAGATCGAGGAGCAGCTCAAGCTGCTCGACGCCGTCGTCGACGTGAACGTGGTCGGGGTTCCCGACCCGAAGTGGGGGTCGGCGGTCACCGCTGTCATCGAACTCGCGGACGGTATCGAAGTGACCGACGACGAGCTGATCGGAGCGCTGCGCGGCCGACTGTCGGGCTACAAGCTGCCCAAGCACATCGTGCGGGTCGACACCCTGTTCCGCAGCCCCAACGGCAAGTCCGACTACAAGTGGGCGGTACGAACCGCTCGAGACGCGCTGGGCATCGACTGACTCCCCGACCCTATGGGCGGGCGGCCCACGGACGCTGGTCGCCAACCGGGTGACGGCTACGTTCGACGGCATGACAGCAGCGATCACGAGCTCGACCGCCTCAGCCAACGGGGTCGACTTCACCTTCCTCGAGTGTGGTTCGGGCCCGCTTGCCCTGTGCCTCCACGGCTTCCCCGACAGCGCTCATTCGTGGCGTCACCTGATGCCCACGCTTGCCGACGCCGGCTATCGAGCCGTCGCCCCGTTCACCCGCGGATACGCCCCCACCAGCGTGCCCGCCGACGGCCTCTTCCAAACCGGAGCGTTGTCGGCCGACGCCAACGCACTGCACGACGTGCTCGGTGCGGACAGTGACGCCGTGCTGATCGGTCACGACTGGGGCGCACTATCGGTGTACGGCGCCGCAGGAAGCGCCCCCGACCGCTGGCAGCGTGTCGTCGGCATGGCCGGGCCGCCCGGCCGAGCGATGGGCATGGCGCTTGCCACGAACCTGAACCAGCTCAAGCGCAGCTGGTACACGTTCGTCTTCCAGCATCCACTCGCCGACATGGTGGTGCCGGCGAATGACCTGGCCTTCATCGATCTGCTCTGGGCCGACTGGTCGCCAGGCTTCTCCGCTGCTCACGACATCGAGAACGCGAAGCGCTGTCTGCGTGACCCGTCGAACCTGTCAGCCGCGCTCGGCTACTACCGCGCGACGCTGGGCCAAGGCAAACGCACCCCCGACCTCGACCTCATCCAGGCGGCGGGTGGTCGCGAGCTCAGCCAGCCGACCCTGGTTCTGCACGGTCGCAACGACGGTTGTATCGGCGTGGAGGTGGCCGAGTCGGCGCGCGAGTTGTGTCCATGGGCGAGCGTCGAGATCGTCGAGGATGCCGGACACTTCCTGCAACTCGAGCAGCCGGCCGTCGTCAACCAGCACGTGGTCGATTTCCTGACCGGCGCCTGAGTACCCGCCGCCCCCACCCGTTCCCCGGCCGGCGCAGTCGGCGCGATCCGCAACGACGATGGGTACCAGTCGAACAGCGGCGACGTCGTGTCGATGCGGAAGACTGGATGGCCATGACCGATCAGCTCGCTCGTCCGCTCGTGCTCGCCGGCCAGTACGGGTCGCCGTACACGCTCAAGATGCGCGGGGTGCTGCGTTATCGCCACATCCCGTTCCGGTGGATGCTGCGCGAGTCCAAGTGGGACGACCTGCCGGCGCCGCCCGTGCCGATCATCCCCGTGATCGCGTACCCGAACGAGGACGGAGACGGCTACCGCGACGTCACCGTCGACTCGTCTCCGCAGATCATGCGCCTCGAAGCCGAGCACCACGACCGGAGTCTCGTACCGACCGACAAGGCGCTCGCCTTCATCGACGCCCTGATCGAGGACTTCGCCGACGAATGGCTGACCAAGGCGATGTACCACTACCGGTGGGCCTACCAGGCCGACATCGACAAGGCCGGCAAGCTGCTTCCGATCTCACGCAACCTCCAGCTCGACTCCGATCAGTCGCAGCAGATGTACGACTTCATCACGCAACGCCAGATCGGGCGGCGCGCGCTCGTGGGGTCGACCGACTGGAACACGCCGATCATCGAGGCCTCGTATCGCCGGGTGTTGCAGATCATGCAGGCCCGCTTCGCACGGGGAGACTTCATGCTCGGTGACCGGCCCGGACGGGGAGACTTCGGCCTCTACGGCCAGCTGACCCAGTTGGTGCGGTTTGATCCGACGTCGATGGCCGTCGCGGTCGACGTGGCGCCGAAGGTGGTCAACTGGGTCGAGCGGATGGACGACCTGTCGTGGCTCCCCGTCACCGATGGCGCCGGTTGGGACGCGCTCGATGCACTCGACCCGGCGACCTGCGACCTGCTCGCCGAGATCGGTCGGACCTATGCCCCGTTCATGGTCGCCAACGCACGCACACTGATCGAGGGCGACGACGAGGTCGTGTGCCAGATCGACGGCGTCGAGTACCGCCAGGGCCCGTTCGGATATCAGGGCAAGTGCCTGCATTGGTTGCGCGAGGGTTACGAGGCGCTCGACACCAACGACCAGGGTCGGGTCGACACCGTGCTCTCGGGTACCGGCTGCGAGCAACTGTTCGAATGAGCTGAACGGTCCCGCGCGTAGAGATGGCCCGGCGGGGCCGGGCACACCCGAACGCTGGCACCGGAGTGAGCCATTACCCACCCAGAGCGTGTCGCTGCCCCCACGGCGCGCCGGTCATGAGCGCTCCCGGCGACACCTCTGCCGTCGACCTCGCTGACGTCACCCGCCTCGCCGACGGCGACGACTCCTCCAGCACACGCTGAACCGGGAAACGTCCTCCCGAACGCAGTCGTCTGCGGACGGGCAACGGCCGACCCGTTCACCCGACTCACGCCTGCCACGAGGCCACCCGATGGAGTCGAGTAGTCGTCATCCGCATGACAGGATGGTGCGACTGCGATGAAGCCACCACCGAGCCCACCGAGCCCACCGACGGGCGATGTCACGTTCCTGTTCACCGACATCGAAGGCTCGACCGCGCTCTGGGACCAGGTCCCCGAGACGATGACGCAGTCACTGGCCGAGCACGACCGGCGGATCAGGGCGATCGCGGAGGCACACGACGGTTACGTGTTCTCCACCGCCGGCGACAGTTTTGCGGTCGCGTTCCAGGCGGCTGCCGAGGCGGTCGCGGCCGCGCTGGAGGTGCAGCTCGCGTTCGTGGAGCCCGCAGCAGGGCTCACCTTCAAGGTGCGTGTCGGTGTGCACTCCGGCATGGCGGCCCTTCGCAACGGCGACTACTTCGGTGCTGTAGTCAACCGCGGGGCCCGGATGGCGGCGAGCGCCCATGGCGGCCAGCTCGTCCTGTCGCAGGCAACCGTCGATCTGCTGGCGGGACGCCTACCGGCGGGTGTCGAACTCCTCGACCTCGGCACGCACCGACTGCGCGGCCTGAGCGAACCGGAGCGGATCCATCAGGTCTGTCACCCGGCGCTCGCTCGAGATTTTCCCCGTCTGCGAACCGTGGAGGGTCCTGACGACCATCTCCCGACGCAACTGACGAGCTTCATCGGTCGAAGCAGCGAACTGCGCGAGGTGATGGGTCTGCTCAACGAGCATCGACTCGTGACGCTGTCAGGGGCCGGGGGCGCCGGCAAGACGCGGTTGGCGATGCGCGTCGCCCAAGAACTCCTCGGTGATTTCCCCGACGGTCTTCGCGTCGCCGAACTGGGGGCCGTTCGCGATGCCGACGTGCTCGTCGACGAGATCGCCCAGCGCTTTGCCGTGACCCGGGTGGCCGGGACACCGTTGGTTCGCTCGATGGCCGAGTACATCGGTGCCCAGCGGGTCCTGCTCGTCCTCGACAACTGTGAACAGGTCATCAGCCCGATGGCGGGACTCTGTCACGACCTGTTGACAGCATGTCCGAACCTCCGAGTGCTGGCCACCAGCCGGGAGCGGCTCGGCGTCGCAGGTGAAGCGCTCTACCGAGTGCCGTCGTTGTCGCTACCCGACGCTGATGCCACGGTCGAAGAGGCGTACAGTCATGACGCGGTCCGCCTGTTCGCCGAACGGTCGCAGTTGGCGTCAGCCGAATTCGCCGTGACGCCGGACAACGTGAAGGCAGTGGTGAGCATCTGTCGGCGTCTCGACGGCATTCCGCTGGCCCTGGAACTCGCAGCGGCACGAACCCGCTCCCTGTCGCCCGCCGAGATTCTCGATCGGCTCGGCGAGCGCTTTCGGCTGCTCACCGCTGCCGATCGGAACGCCGAAGGCCGCCAACGGACGCTGCTCAGCACCATCGAGTGGAGTCACGACCTGTTGGCGCCCGACGAACGGCTGCTCTTCCGTCGGCTCGGTGTGTTCGCCGCGGGCTTCTCGCTCGCCGCCGCGGAGCAGATCTGCAGCGGTGACGGAATCGACGACTTCGTCGTCACCGACCTGCTCATGGCGCTCGTCGACAAGTCGATGGTCACCACCGACTCCGCCCGCGACGGCACGACCAGATACATCCTGCTCGAGACACTTCGCGAGTTCGCTCGGCGTCAACTCGACGATGCCGGCGAGCGCGACGTGCTCGCGCAGCGACACGCCGAGCACTACGCGGACCTGGCCGCGCAACTGCAGGCCCAGCAGCGCGCCGGCGATCTCGGTGGCGCGCTGGCACGACTCGACCAGGACGAAGCAGACTTCAGAGCGTCACTTCATTACACCGTCGATGCGCGGCAGCTGACCACAGCAGGTCGTCTGGTCGGGGGACTCGGCTACCTGTGGTACGCCGCTGGTCAACACCGCGAAGGACTGCAGTGGTGCGACGACCTGTTCGCACTCGACCCTGATCTCGCCGACCAGGTGCTGGCAGATGCGCTACACAGCCAGGGGAGTCTGCTCGGCGTCATGGGTCATCCCGACCGTGCGGTCGAGGCGTTGGAGCGCCAGGTGGAGATCCGCCGGAGATTGAGCGACCGCGAGCGTCTCGGCGCCGCCCTCAACAACCTGGGCGACTGGTACTTCGAACTCGGCCGGAACGACGACGCCGAGCGCGTCCTGGCCGAAGCGATCGTCGAGCTGCGCAGCGCCGGAGGCTACGGGGTCAGCCTCTCGCTGGGCACGTTGGCCTCGGGGCGGTTCAACCAGGGCCAGTACGACCAGGCCGCACGCGATTACGCCGACTCGCTCGCAGAGGCGCGGCGCGCCGACCACGCCCACTCGATTGCGGTGGCGATGTGCGGGCTCGGTCGCAGCTTGCTTGCGTTGGGGCAGCCGGACGCAGCCCGAACCCATCTGATCGAGGCTCGCGAGCGCTTCGAGGAGCTGACGATCGCTCCCGGCGTCGTGGACGCCAGCATCTTCCTCGGCATCGCCGACCGCGACCTCGGACATCCCCGAGCGGCTGCGCGGCACCTGCTCGCCGCGCTGACCGATACCGGCATCCACTGGTCCGACGACGCCGACTTCTGGACGTTGCAGTTCGCGGCGGCGGTCATACCCGACCGCGTCACCGCTGCGGTGCTCGTCGGGGCCGTGACCGCGGGCTACGAACGCTCGAACGTTGCGCAGCCCGCCTTCGTGACCCAGGACCTCAGCGTCCTGCGCGATCGTCTGGACGCCGAATTCGATGCCGACGAGCTCGGCCGGCACCTCCGCACCGGCGCCCGCCGCACCCGGTCGGAGGCCATCGACATCGGACGCTCGTCGCTGACGGAGTACATCGACGAGCAACGGGACACGTCACGAACGACCGGCGACGCCACGACCCCCGGTGGTTGAGTGGAGACGATGGGACTCGAACCCACGACTTCCTGCTTGCAAAGCAGGTGCTCTAGCCAACTGAGCTACGTCCCCCGGTGTTTCGGGTGAACACAGGATAGCGGGATGCTCGTCCGGCCCGACCCTGTCGTTGAAGCGTCTCTAGTCTCGGGTGATGCCCCTCACGAAACCGCTCCGGTTCGGCTGCTTTCTCGCACCGCATCACCCGACCGGGGAAAACCCGGTGCTGCAGTTCCGGAGCGACCTCGAGCTGGTCAAGCATCTCGACCAGCTCGGTTTCGACGAGTTCTGGTGCGGAGAGCACCATTCGAGTGGTTGGGAGATGATCGCCTCACCCGAGATGTTCTTGGCCGCAGCCGCTCAGCACACGCACCGGATCCGGCTCGGCACCGGCGTCACCAGTCTCCCCTATCACCACCCGTTCAACGTTGCGCAGCGGATCGTCCAGCTGGATCACATGTCGAACGGACGAGCGATGTTCGGCTCGGGTCCGGGGGCGCTGCCCTCCGACGCCAAGACCCACGGCATCGACCCCACCCTGCTGCGCGACCGGCAGGACGAATCGCTCGGAGTGATCCTGCGGTTGTTGCGCGGCGAGGAGCGATTCACCCACGAGAGTGACTGGTTCCAGCTGCACGATGCCCGGCTGCAGCTGCTCCCGGTCCAGACCGAGATGCCGATGGTCACCGCCTCGTCGATCTCCCCCTCGGGGATGACCCTGGCCGGCAAGTACGGCATGGGGGTGCTGTCGATCGCCTCCAACTCGTCCGACGGGCTCGACGCGCTCCCCACCCAATGGTCGTTCGCCGAAGAATCCGCCGTTCTGCACGGCCAGACCGTCGACCGGGCGAACTGGCGAGTGCTCATGTCGTTCCACCTTGCCGAGACCGAGCAGGACGCTCGCAACCAGGCCGTCGACGGCTTGCAGCGCTGGCACAACGAGTACAACGTCTGGACGCTCGGGCGACCGGGCGCCGAGCACGTGGACGACAAGTGGGACCTGCTGGATCGCACCGCATCGGGCGGCGCCACCGGCACCGGTACATCAGTGATCGGTACCCCCGATCAACTCGTGGCGGCGATCCGTCACCTTCAAGAGGTCACCGGCGGATTCGGGGTCGTGATGGGATTCGCCCACGACTGGGCCAACCGTGAGAACACGCTGCGCTCGTGGGATCTGTTCGCTCGGTACGTCGTTCCGGAGTTGCGTGGCATGACGGTCGGGCTGCGCGAATCACAGGCATATCTGCACGAGCACCGGGCCGAGCTGATGGGTGGCGCCGGTCGAGCGATCATGAGCAAGGTGATGGAGAACGAGCGGGCCGCGGCGGCGATGCGGATCACCGCTGACCGCATGGCCAAGCGAGCCGAGACCGGCGAGCAGTCCGAGTTCCGCCCCGGAGGCGGGATCCCCGAGACCTGACGCCGCTCCCGCCCCACCTCCACCAACGGAACCCAATCGACACCAAGCCGATTCCCGACCAACGGTGGTTCTGAAGCGACTTTGCGTCGGTTCGGAACCGGTCGGGGCAGGTTCGACCGAGGTCCGACCTCAATCGTCCTTGAGGGCGACCGCGTTGGGGGTGACGTTCATCTTCGGCTCGTACTCGGCGAGTTCGACGACGCGCCCCTCGCTGTGGAAGGTCGCGCGCAGCTGGGTACGACACGATTCACACGGACCGTAGAACCGGGATTCGACGGTCGACTGGCATCGCGGGCACGTGAACTCCACAACCGTCGACTGTAACCAGATCATTCGATGACTCGACGCGACGCGAGAGGCGTTCGCATTGCCTACAGTCATCCCCGATGACCGACGCGACCCCCTCCACGCCGCCCGGAGGCAAGCCGCGCCCGTCGGGATCGTCGCGATCAGCACCGAACTATGCCGCGCGACGCATGCTGGTGACCACGATTGGGATCACCGCGGTGGCAGCCCTCGGATTGTTCGGGTGGCGGCTCCTCGAGGGAGACTCCGACACCGCCAGCGGAGCCGGGGACGACTGGAGTCAGATCGCCCTCGTCAACCGGACGACCGGCGCGTTCACGACGATCGACGACTCCGGAAACGTGGTCGCCGAGTTCGCCGGTTCGGGACGTGCGACCGACATTCACACGTTGGGCACTCGGATCGCCATCGTCGGCGCCGACCAGATCGCGATCACCGACACGTCCACTCCCGATGTCGCCCCCGTCATCATCCCGATCGAACGGGGCAACACGGTCACGCCGATTCCCACCGACGGGTCGCTGCAGCTGCTGGTCGGCAAGCCGACCGGTGGAGACATCGTGATCGTCGACGTCGGCACCGCAAGCACGATCGACGTCGGTGACGCAGCAGGCCAGACCAACCCCTTGATGTTCGCCGACACGGTCAGATGGGCAGCGGACGGTTCCGCGTTCGCGATCGCCGACGCGGCGAACTTCCAGACGATCATCGTTCAACCCGGCATCGACGGGGCCCATTTCCTGCCCGACCAACCCGTGGCTGTCGGCGACGAACTGGTGGCGACCAGCCAGACCGTCGGGTTACAGGCCGACGTCGCGCTCATCGACCTCGATCGACACAACCAGGCGAACGTGCCCGCCGAGATTCCGGCCGGCGGCATCATGACCGGGAACCGGCTCGTCTTCGTGTCGATCACCGGAGGCGTGTACAGCGTCGAGCCCGGCGACGAGCAGACCCAGGACGTCGGCACCATCGCCGTACCCGACGGAGCACGTGTGCAGTGGGTGCGACCGGCGCTCGACGGGCAACGACTCGTGGTCGTCGGCAACGGGTTCGAAACGATCGTGGATCTCAAAGGCGGCACGATGTTCTCGGCCACGTTCGCGACACCGGTCGATGTTCCACCACCCAACCCCGCCTGGTCATGCCTCCCGGTCGGCGGAGGTGATGCCTACCAATCCCTCCTCTCGCTGTCGACCGGCAAGCAGCTCGCCGACCTCACCGACCTCACCGTCACCGGCACGTCGATCGACGGATGCACCGTGATCGGCGAACGGGCAGGTGTCACCGAGGTCGTGTCCGAGGCCGGCTCGGCTCGGCTCGGTCGGGTTCGAACCGCAACGCTCGCCCCGGACGGACACACGGTCGTCATCACCGGCACGACCGGGCGGACCGAACTCATCACGATCGACAACGATCTCGAGGTCTCGGAGCCGATCGATCTCAGCGATGCTGCCCCTGCCAATCTGGCCGTGGCGTTCCTCGGGAACTGACCGCTGGTTCGTGTCAGTCCCGCGGTTCGATCAGTACCTCACTGCCGATCGGCACGAACCTGCAGGCCAGAAACATCCGCACCGACGCCGCATTGCCTGGGGCCACCTGTGCGAACACGATGTCGTCACCATCGAGATGCGCCAACGCCGCTTCGACCAGATCCCGGCCGACGCGACCGTCGGGTGCGGCACCGGTGAGCTCGAGCGAGATCTCTCGGCGGCCCACCAGTCCGTTGCCGAGCGTGACGATCCCGCGCTCGTCGCCGTAGACGCTCACGTTGCGTCGATGATGGAGTGCACGCTCGACCCGGGGGTGATTCACGTCGTCGCGAAGCGGCAACGGGGTCTCGGTGATCGCACCGACCCGGCGCGCCATGACGAGATCGAGCGAGCCCACCCAGCCGTTCCGCCCGGCGAGTTCGGTCAGCAATCGCGGTTGACTCGCCCCGCCATAGCCATCGACAGCGAGGAACAGGTCGTCGTCCGGGTCACGATCGGTGAGCACGAACGAGTGACCGGTGAACTCCACGACGGCATGGGTACCCGAAGGGTCGGGGGGCATCACGTCGACGCCACCGTCGACCGGTGGAAAATGGCCCACCGCAGCGGCCCGCATCACCGGCGTCAGAGGGTGATCGATCGGCAAGGGCACGACCACCAACAGTAGGTTCTACAGCGTGACGACGTTGGTGAGGAGGGCGGTGCCCGACGACCTCGAGATCCTGCTCGAATTGGTCAGCGAATACTGCGACGCCGACGACCACGTCTTCGACGCAACAGTGGCCCGCAACGGCCTCGGGCCCTTGTTGGCCGACGACACCTTCGGTGCGATCTGGATGATCGAACCGACCGGTGACAGCGCAGACGGATACATCGTGGTCACCTGGGGATGGTCGATCGAAATCGGCGGACTCGACGTCGTGCTCGACGAGTTCTACGTTCGCACTCGCGGGCAAGGCCGGGGCGGTGAGGCCCTGCGGGTGATCGAGGCAGATTGCAGGGAGCGAGGGGTCAAACGCATCTTTCTCGAAACCGAACTGACCAACGAGGCAGCTCGGCGCCTGTACGCGCGGCATGGCTACATCGCCGACACGTCGGTCTGGATGTCGAAGGAACTCATCTGAGACCGACCGCTGCAGTCTTCCTGCTCGCGTCCGTGATCTCGTCCGGTTGTGCGCCCGACCCACCCTCAGCGGCGGTCGGCATCGTCGTCGATTCGTGCGATCCCGGCAACGACACCGGGAGCGGCGCGCTCGTCGGGGCAGAACTCGTACTGACCTCGGCACATGTGATCGCTGGGGCTGAAGCGATTCGAGTCGTTCGAGACGGGCAAACGATGACGGCGCACGTCATCGCCTTCGATCCCGAGATGGACCTCGCCTATCTGGCGGCGGACGGCTTGAACGGAACGCCGTGGCAGGTGTCGAGTGAAGGTGTCGAGGCGGGTGACACCGGCGTGGCCTACGTGATGCGCGATGGCGAGATCGCGCGGGTGCCGGTGACCGTGGTGCGGCGAATCGACATCCGCACCGAGGACATCTACGTCGAAGGTGAGACGGTGCGACCAGGGTTCGAGCTCGAAGCGCTCGTCGAGCCCGGTGACTCGGGAGGAGCCGTGGTGATCGACGGCAGGATCGCCGCCGTCGTGTGGGCCCGCAGCCGCTCGGTCGACGGCCGCTCGTACGCGATCGACCCGGATCGCGCCGGTGCACTGACACGCGAACAGCTTCGCACCGGCTCGATCGGTGACCGCATCGACGTCACGCGCTGCCACTGACGATTCCGCCGCCCGGATCAGCCGAGGTCGGTCGGGTTCCAGAAGCCGGGGAGCTGTGCCGTTGCACCCGACGCGTACGCCGCCAAGCGTTCGAGAGCATCCTCATCGAACACGTCGATGATGTCGAAGATCGCTTCGGGTCCAGCGGTCCGGATCGCTTGATCGAACTCGCTGCGTCGGCGCGGCAGATCGCTGGTGAGCACGAGCACACGCTCACCCAAACCGCGCAGCACGTGGGCGCGGCCGAGGGTTCGCCACACGGCGTCGACCGAGGTGAGCCCGCCACGATGCCGCACGAACGGACCTCCGAGCTCGATCACCCAACGCCCGCCGGTGCGGTCGGTCGCGACGTCATGAACCGTCAGACCGCTGGCCTTGACCCGAACATTCGGGCCCTCGGTCACGAAGCCCGCAGCGCCGAGGACCTGTTCGATGCGGTCCTTCGACCCGGCGAGCCGGGCGGGTTCTGCCGGGGGCGGGTGGCCTTCGTCGTGGACACGAGCCATCGCCAGCTCGACATAGCCGGGGTCGAGGTCATAGCCCACGTAGCGACGGCCGGTGCGCGATGCAGCGACGAGCGTGGATCCGCTGCCCATGAACGGATCGAGTACGAGATCGCCGCCGTACGTGTAGAGCTCGATCAACTTCTCGGGCAGCTCGATCGGGAACGGTGCAGGGTGGCCGACGCGACGGGCGCTCTCGGACGGGGTCTGCCACACGTCGAGCGTGAGCGCCATGAAGTCTTCGGTGGCGATCGTCGCCGCATGCGGCAGCCCACGTTCGCGGCGCTGGTCGACCGTGAGCGCCCGCTGGAACCGTCCCTTGCTGGCCACGATCACGCGCTCGGTCACATCGCGCAACACCGGATTGGACGGGCTGCGAAACGAGCCCCACGCGCACGACCCGCTCGCCCCGGCGCCTTTCTGCCAGACGATCTCACCGCGCAACAACAGGCCCAGTCGGTCCTGCAGGATGTGGATCACGTCGGCGCCGAGGCTGCGGTACGGCTTGCGTCCCAGATTGGCCACATTGACGGCGATCCGCCCACCGGGCTCGAGCACCCGCACACATTCGGCGAAGACGTCGTGCAACAGATCGAGATACTCGAGATACGAGCTGGGGATACCGTCGCGCTCGAGCTCCTCCTCGTATTGCTTGCCGGCGAAGTATGGCGGCGAGGTGACGACGAGCGCGACCGAACCGTCGGCCAACGTGTCCATGTTGCGGGCGTCGCCGCACACGAACGGCTCGACGACGGGCGACGGGGGAAGCACGGTGTCGTCATCATCGACCACCGGCGGCTCGAATCGGCCGTAGAACCCCGATGCGTCGTGCGACTCGCGGCGGCTCACCCCGAAGTTCGACGTGGTGGTACGACGGCGACCCGGGACGCGCGCGATCGAGGACTCATCCGACATTGTCGGTCAGGCTACGCGACGGGTCGCGCGCGGCGCGCGACCCTCGGGCACGCCGGCGAAACCTGCTCCCCCGAGTCAGCTCTGCAGATACGCGATTGCCCCTCGCGCCGCTGCCACCCCGGTGCTGAACGAGGCCTGGAGGAGATAGCCACCGGTCGGGGCCTCCCAGTCGAGCATCTCTCCGGCAACGAACGTGCCCGGCCGGCGCAGGAGCATCAGCGAGGCATCGAGCTCAGAGAACATCACGCCGCCGGCAGTCGAGATCGCGCGATCGATCGGCATCGTCGCGACCGCACGGATCGTCACGTGTTTCACGAGCGCGCCCAGACGGTCGAGGTCGGTCGGCAGCTCGTTGCCGGTCGCTTCACGAAGCAGGCCGATCATCACCGGGTGGAGACCGATCGAGCGACGCAACCAGGTGGTCGTCGAATCCTTCGGCCGACGTCTGGCAAGCCGCTCGATCAGTCGGTCGACCGACTGATCCGGATGCAGATCGAACGCGAGCTCGCACATCCCGTTCAGATCCATCGATTCCCGGATCGGAACCGACAAGGCGTAGATCGGGCCGCCTTCCAGCCCGCTGCGGGTCACGACCGGATCGCCGCGCACGGTGTGATCACCATCGGCCGATCGAGCGGTGATCGAGACGTTCTTGAGTGGTTCTCCCTCGTACCGATCGACGAAGTCGGTCGACCACGCGACTCGCACGCCGACGTTTGCAGGGCGCAGAGGGCTCACCGAGATGCCGGCACGCCGGAACTCGGTCACCCAGCCGCCGTCCGAACCGACGCGGGGCCAACTCGCGCCACCGAGCGCGAACACCGTGACGTCGCTGGCCACCGTGAACTCGTGTCCATCCGCACCGGCGAAACGATGCACCTCATCAGCGTCCCAGCCGAGCCATCTGGCCCTGTTCACGAAACGCACTCCGAGATCGCCGAGCCGTCGCAACCAGGCTCGAAGCAATGGGGTCGCACGGAACGAAGCAGGGAACACGCGGCCGCTGGACCCGACATAGGTCGACTCACCCAGACCGGCACACCATGCCCGCAGATCTTCGGGTCCGAAGCCGTCCAATGCAGCCTGCAGACGCGGTGCCGCCGGCCCGTAATTCGTCACGAACGACGACATCGGTTCGCTGTTGGTGATGTTCATTCCGCTACGCCCCGCCAGGACGAACTTCCGGCCGACCGACGGCTTGTGGTCGTAGACCGTGACGGTGATCCCGGCACCTGCGAGCAGCTCCGCCGCGATCAGCCCTGCCGGCCCGCCACCGATCACCGTCGCAGAACGTGTCGGACTCATACCGCGACCCTCGTAGATGCCGCGCCGGAGTCACGCCCGGAGCGCGATCGCATCACCACCAGGCCGGCGCACGTGACCAACGCCGCCGAGCACGTGAGAGCGACGGTGATCGAGGTCGCCTGTGCCAGTACGCCCATCACGAGGCCACCGAGGATCTCACCCGACGATTCGACCTGACCGAGAAACGACTGGACCGTGGCGCGCACATCACTGGTCGCGCGGCGATTCACCCAGATCGAGCTGACCGCCCGGATGACGGTCCACGCGACCCCACCGACCATCAGCACACCGACCATGCCGGCCAGGTCGTTGGGCGCGTGCGCCAACACGACCAAACCGAGCGCTCCGATGAAACAGGTCGCGGCATACACGCGGCGAGCGACCCCGGCGCCGTCGATACGTGCCTCGACGATCACCAGCGCGAGTGCTCCGACGGCAAGCGTGGTCACGCCGAGCGCGGTGAACCACACGATCGGGTCGGGTTGCTGCGGGAAACCGAGATCGACCAGTCGTTTCGGGTACAGCCGGTCGAATGCCTCCGCACCGGAGTTGATCAACAGGGTCGCCGCGAACACGAGCATGATCTCGTGGTCGTTTCGGGCGAGCGAGAACCCACGCCGGAAGATCGACTTCGACTCCTGCCAGCGGTGCTCTCGGGTCGGCGTGAACTCGCGCTCGCTGAAGCCCACCACGACATATCCGCCGAGGAGCACCATCATCACACCAGCGAGGATGATCGCCGTGCCCAGGCTCGTGGCCCAGGCGAGCGCTCCGACCACGAGCATGCCGACAGCGCCGCCGAACTGCTGCCAGCGGGCCCGCGAGGTCAGGACCTTGTCGACCCGCAACGGGTCGTTGAGCTCGTCGGTCACCCAGGCGACATCGGCACCGCTCGAGAACGTCCAGCCGAATCCCCACAACATCTGTGCCGCCACCAGAGCGGGAAAGGCGGTGACGGTGCCGGTGATCAGCATCCCGGTACCCATCAGCAGGTGCGAGATCACGATCGACCACTTGCGACTGATGGTGTCGGCAATGACCCCGGTGGGGATCTCCGACACCAGCACGGTGACCTCCATCGCCGTGCCGAGAAACACGAGTTGGAACGCCGACAGGTCGGCGTCGATCACGAGATACAGGCTGGTGACGATCCAGTAGCCGCGAAAGCTGAGCGCCCGCATCCACGCCCACCGCACGAACGTGGTCGCAACGTCGCCCTGAGCCATCGACCGACCGTACCTGCCAAGCCTTGCGTCGCTCTGATGGGTTGTGCGCAGCCATCGGCCGTGACACCGTCATCGAGCCACCTGAGAGTCGGTATGTCAGGTCGCGACGGGGCCCAACACGCGGTCGAGGTAGTCGTTGCGGAAGGTACCGTCGGGGTCGAGGCGGGCCCGCATGGCCCCGAAGACATCCCACTCGGGATAGCGATCGCGCAACGTGGTCGCCGACTGGAAGTGCAACTTGCCCCAGTGCGGACGCCCGGCATAGTCGTTCATGATCGACTCGACACCCTGGAAGTAGTGCTCGTACGGCGCACCGCGATACTGGTGCACCGCCACCCAGCCGTTCGCGCGTCCATAGCCGGTCGACAACGGGATGTCGTCGCCGGCCGACACTCGAACCTCGATCGGAAAGAGGGTCGGGAAGCTCAACTCGGCCGTGAGATCGCGGACCCGCGCCACCGCGTCTGCCAAGAACTCGATCGGGATGCCGTACTCCATCTCGACGAACTTCACCTTGCGGGGGCTCGCGAACACCTTGTCGCTGCGGTCGACGAGATCGCGCTCGTCGGCCAGACCGGTGATCGCCTTGGCGATCTTCGGCGCCAGCGACGGGAAGCGGCGGCCCACCCGACACACGGTGCCGAATGCGAGATTCTCGGCCACGTACTTGTCACGGACATACGCCAGGCGAGACGGAGGTCGAGCCGGTTCGTCAGTTCGTGAGTTGCGTTTGACCTGGCACTTCGAGGACCCGGGGAACCAGAAGAACTCGGCGTGTTCGGCACTGGCCGCCAGTGCGGGAATGTCGGCGAGCAGATCGTCCAGACGCTCGATGGTCTCGTGCGCGTGCAGGTTGAACGCCGGCACGCATTGGATGGTCACCTCGGTCAGCACGCCGAGCGCACCGACCCCGACGCGAGCCACGTGCAACACGTCGGCATTGACCGCCTCGTCGCAACGGATCACCTCGCCACGTCCGTCGACCAACTCGAGACCGACGATCGCCGTCGCGATGTTGCCGAGTTCGAGGCCCGTGCCATGGGTGGCGGTGTTGATCGCTCCGGCGATCGACTGCACGTTGATATCACCGAGGTTCGGCATGGCCAGCCCGGCCTCGGCGAGACGGTCACCCAGCGCCGACAGCGTGATGCCCGCCTGCACCGTCACACGTGACCTCACCGTGTCCACATCGAGCAGGTTGTTCATCCGTTCGAGTGACAGCAGTACACCCCGGGTCATCGCCGTCGCCGTGAACGAATGCCCCGCACCGATCGTCTTGACGCGACCACCCTCGGCATGGGTACGGCGCACGATCGCCGCCACCTCGTCGGTCGTCGTCGGACGTTCGACCGCCGTGGGAATGCATGCTTGATTTCGGGCCCAGTTGCGAACGGTCGGCATCAGCGGAGCTTACGGCCATGGCGAATTGACCTCCAGGTCCCGTCGCCCGATCGGCACGGTGATATTCCGCCCGAGCGAGTTCGTCCCAGGTCGTACGATGGTGCGATGAGCACTGCCGAGACCGTCAACGGGGTCTGTCACCACGACTGCCCCGATTCGTGCGGGTGGACCGTCACCGTCGAACACGGCGTCGCCGTCAAGCTGCGCGGCAACCCCGAACACCCGTACAGCTACGGCGAGCTGTGCCCGAAGGTCAACCGCTTCCTCGACCGCGTGTACTCGCCCGACAGGGTATTGCACCCGCTGCGACGCACAGGACCGAAGGGCAGTGGACAGTTCGAGCAGATCAGCTGGCACGACGCGTTGTCCGAGATCGGCACGCGTCTCGGCGCGATCATCGCCGAGCACGGCGGCGAGGCCGTGATGCCGTTCAGCGACGCCGGCAACCAGAGCTTGCTGGCCACGCAGGGCATCTCGTCCCGCTTCTTCCACCACATCGGCGCAACCCGGCTGTTGCGCAACATCTGCGGGCCGACGGTCGGTGCCGGCGTACGGATGACGAACGGAACAGGTCTCGGTGGCGACCCCCTGCAGCTCGAGCACTCGAAACTGATCCTGCTGTGGGCCACCAACACCAAGCTCACCAACCGGCATCTGTGGCCGGTGATCGAAAAGGCACGCGCCAACGGGGCCAAGGTCGTCGTGATCGACCCGATCCGCACCTTGACCGCCGATGATTGTGATCAGTTCATCCAGCCACTTCCGGGTACCGACATCGCGATGATGTTGGCGATCATGCACGTCATCATCCGCGACGACCTGATCGATCACGCTTGGGTCACGGCACACACCCTGGGGTTCGACGAACTGGCGGCCGAGGTCAGGCCGTGGACCCCTGCCCGAGCGTCCGAGGCGTGCGGCGTCGACGCAGACGTGATCGAGGTGCTCGCGCGCGAGTACGCGACGACGCGACCTGCCGCGATCCGCAGCCTGATCGGAGCCGAGCACCACGAGAACGGCGCCATGTTCTACCGCACCCTCGCCTGCCTTCCGGCGCTCACCGGCGCGTGGAGCGACCTCGGAGGCGGCCTGTTCCGCAGCGTCGGCTCGTGGCAGGACGAACTGGTCGACGAGGCGGCGTTGGCCCGCCCCGATCTGCTCGCCGGCCGTGAGGTGCGCACTTTGAACATGAGCCGCCTCGGTGAGATCCTGCTCGCCGAGCAACCTCCCGTGAAGGCGATGATCGTGTGGAACTCGAATCCGCTCGTGATCGTGCCCAACGCCGAGACGGCCCGCGAGGGGATGGCCCGCGACGACCTGTTCACCGTCGTGCACGAACAGTTCCTCACCGACACCGCCAAGTACGCCGACATCGTGCTGCCCGCCACCACCCACATCGAAGCCGACGACGTCACGACGGCGTGGGGGCATCTCTGGCTGGGCTGGAACGAGGCCGCGATCGAACCCCTCGGTGAGGCGGTCAGCAACACCGAATGCTTCCGCCGGATTGCCGGCGCCATGGGACTGACCGAGTCGTCGTTGTTCGACGACGACCTCACCGTGTTGCGCGACTCGCTCCCCTCCGTCGATCTCGACGCGCTCCGTCGTGACGGCTGGTTGAAGGTCCCCTTCCCCGACGACAACCGGCCGTGGGCCGACGGTGGGTTCCCCACACCGTCGGGCAAGGTCGAGTTCGCGAGCTCGACACTCGAGCAGATGGGCCAACCTCGACTGCCGACATTCGTGCCGCCTCGCGAGGGTCCGCAGGGTCCCGACGCAGACCGCTTCCCCCTGCAGTTGATGACCCCCAAGCACCACACGCGTTTCCTCAACTCCGGCTACTCGGATCTGCCCAAGCACGGGCCGGTGGAAGGCGGCCCGTTCCTCGAACTCGATGCCGCCGACGCGGTGTCGAGGGGTCTGGTCGAGGGCTCGACCGCGCGCGTCTTCAACGACCGTGCCAGTCTCGAGCTGCCGGTGAAGATCACCGGGAGGCTGCGCCCGGGGTTGGCGTCGATCCCGTGGGGCTGGTGGCGCGATCATCACCCTGACGGCAAGGTCGCCAACAGTCTCACGAACGACAGGCTCACCGAATGGGGCGGCGGCGTGGCATACAGCGACACCCTGGTGCAGGTCGAATCCGCCTGAACCGACGCAGCCGAATGGGGCGGCGGCGTGGCATACAGCGACACCCTGGTGCAGGTCGAATCCGCCTGAACCGACGCAGCCGAATGGGCGGCGGTCCAGCGGACCGTCGGATCCGACCGTCCGAACGCGTCGACTGATCCCGTCGAGCACCCGATCGGCGGCATTGCCCGGAACGACCTCGCTGACCAGGGGTGACGGGTAGTCTG
>JAHEDX010000008.1:0-11780 GCA_024641005.1 Acidimicrobiaceae bacterium | reverse complement strand
GGGCGGCGGTCCAGCGGACCGTCGGATCCGACCGTCCGAACGCGTCGACTGATCCCGTCGAGCACCCGATCGGCGGCATTGCCCGGAACGACCTCGCTGACCAGGGGTGACGGGTAGTCTGCGCTGTATGGCAGGCGACTTGATCTACGCGTTTCGGGTGATGCGTCTGCCCTTGCTCGACGCCGGTGGGGCCGAGATCGGCAAGATCGAGGACCTCGTCGTCGTGCCCGGCCGCCCGGGAGAGGCGCCGCGCGTGGTGGGCTTCGTCGCCACCAGCCAGCGTCGACGCATCTTCGTCAATTCCGCTCGCATCGCGGAGCTCGACGGTGACGGTGCCCGGCTTCGCAGCTGGGACGTCGACCTCAACCCCTTCAAACCGCGACCGGGTGAAACTCTCGTGGGCAAGGATCTCATCGACCGCATGATCGGCGACGAGCGCGTCAGCGATCTCGGGTTGCTCCAGGTCGGTGACGGCCGCACGCGCTGGTGGGAGATCGCGAAGGTTCGGCTCGCCCGGCGCACCTCCCTGCGTCGACGGCACAGCTATCGACTGATCGATTGGGACGAAGCACCAGAGCTCTTCGCTGCCACCAACGAGGCCGCGGCCGAGGCCGCACGTTTGCGCGACATGCACCCGTCGGACGTGGCCGGCGTCGTCCGCGCCCTCCCGATGTCGCAACGGCGTCAACTCGCCGAGGCGATGGACGACGAGCGACTCGCCGACCTGCTCGAAGAGCTGCCGGAGGAAGAACAGCTTCGCCTCATCGAAGGTCTCGATCTCGACCGGTTGATGGGCGTGCTCGACGAGATGGAGTATGACGACCTCGCCGACCTCCTCAACGAGATGCCCGTACATCAGCGCGCCGCGGTGCTCGAGGCGATGGACGACGACGAAGCGGCACTCGTCACCCGTCTGCTGTCGTACGAGGAGGCGACCGCCGGCGGCATGATGACGCCCGAGATCGTGATCCTCGGGCCGACCGATACGGTCGCCACGGCGCTGGCGTACATCCGCGACCCTGACTGGACGCCGAGCATCGCCAGCCAGGTCTTCATCTGCCAGGCTCCGCTGCAGCCGCCGACCGGCAAATACCTCGGCGTCGTGTTCATGCAGCGGTTGTTGCGCGAGCCACCGGCGATGGAGCTGCGTCATTGCGTCAGACAGGTCGCCACGGTCGAGGCGAACACGCCCGATCGCGAAGTCTTCGAGCAGTTCGCGTCATACGACATGTTGACGATTCCCGTGCTCGACGAGAGTGGGCAGTTGCTCGGTGCCGTGAGCGTCGACGACGTGGTCGACCGCATGCTCGGCTCAGGGTGGCGTCAACGCGCCCGACGCGGCCGCGACGCCACGGTGGTGACGAAGTGAATCGGTGCCCTGTCAAGAACAGCGCGGCGACGTGAAGCGGCGATCCGAGCTCAGCCAGCCGCGCCCGCGGAGCCGCTTCGACGTCGGCTATGACGCCGAGGCATTCGGCCGGTTCAGTGAGTCGATCGCCCGCTATCTCGGCACGGCTCGCTTCCTGGTGTGGCAGACGATCGTCATCATTCTCTGGCTGGCGTTGAACACCTTGGTACCGAGCAGCTGGCAGTTCGACCCGTGGGGTCGTGGTCTGGTGCTGCTCACCTTGGTGTTGTCGCTGCAGGCCTCGTACGCCGCACCGCTGATCCTCCTCGCCCAGAACCGGCAGGAACGGCGCGACCGAATCGCGGACGAACACGACCGCAACGTCGCCGAACGCACACAGGCCGATACGGAGTTCCTCGCTCGGGAGATCGCCAGCGTGCGGCTGGCACTGGCCGATGTCGTCACCGGCGAAGAGCTCAGTGATCAACTCGAGACCCTCACGCGATCGATCGAACGGCTGACGGAACGACTCGATCATCTCGCCCCAGAACGCGTCGCCGATCCGCAATAGCGCTGCCGGTCACGGTGACGCAGACCACGCCGCCCACAGCGCCGTGACTCGCCGGATGATCGAGCCTCAGGAGGGTTGCGGGACGCCGGTGAACTCCTGCAGGCGCACCCCGAACGACTGGATGCGCGTCAGCAGGTCGACGGTGGGCAGCTCGGACGCCCCGGCCACGATCAGGCCAGAGGGAATCCGACCATCGATCACCGCCGTCACGAACGCGGCCGCCGTCGCCGCCGCCGCCGTACCGACCAGTTCGGCGACCCCTGCGACCAGACACTGGCGACCACCTCGCTCGTCGGCACCCCGGACCTCGACCCGTAACGCCCCGATGCCACCCTCCTGATGCGGCGGGCTGAGCATCGGGAGCCAGGCGGTGAGGCGGTCCCGGCGTCGGGCCGATCGTCTGCCGCTGATCCGTTCGACGTCGGGGAACGCCCGGTGCAACAGCAGGGGCACGGCCGTGCGAGCTCGATAGCAATCCATGGCGCCGATCGGCTCAGGGAACCAGCACAGCTCGCGCCCGCTGCCTCCGACATAGTCGTTCCACTCTCCGTCGTGCCAGCCGGTTGCGAGTCCACTCAGCGACCGATGGTGTACCCGCGCGCAAGACGGACCCGCCGTGCCGTGCACGGCAACGTGAATCTCGTCGATCGATTCGAGTTGGTCGGCGAGATACCGGGCGATCAGGCCGGCCAGTCCAGGCGACATCCCTGCCCCCACGACCAGTGTCGTACCGTCGGCGGTGGTATCGGTGTCGAGCAATTGGGTGGTGTCGGCGATCTGTTCACCGACCGTCACCACGTGTAGACCGCGCCGTAGCAACGTGGACGCGGTCTCGTCCTGAGCGCCGCCGTGCGCGAGCACGACGATGTCGCCGCGATTCACGCCAGTGACATTCGCCCATCGCGGATCGTGCATCATGATCGGTCGATCCTGCAGCATCCGCTGCAAGCGCTGCGCGACGATCCCGCGCCCGACGATGTGCAACGTGGGCGTGCTGGTCACGAGTCGGGCCGTTTCGGTGGCAGCTCCAACGGGCGCCATCCACCGTGTTGGGGCGGCACCCCGCCCGAGCCTCTCAATCGGATACCGGCGGCAGCGATTCCCGCCATGGCCAATGCCGCGAGGATTCGACGGAGCAGCCTCACGACTCGCTCACGATCGAGCTGTCGGGCCGGCACCACTGCGGCACATGGTGAAACGCAGCGGGCTCGAGATCCATGTCGTCACGATAGGCGCAGATCGTCAGCCGTGGTACTGGGCTCGCAACGGAGTCATGACCTGCTCGACGAAACGAAGCACCGGCTCGGTCGTCGGTGGGTGACCGAAATCCATCACGAAATGCTGGACGCCGAGGTCGGCTTTGTGGGCGAGGAAGTCGAGCAGCTCGGCGGCCTGCGCGTCATCTTCGGGCAGTGCCCGTTCGAGGGTGGTGCTGATCTCGATCGCGGCGGGATCGCGACCGGCGGCGATCGCAGCGCTCTGCACGATCTCGACGCGTCTGCGCCAGTCGTCGTCGGTCCCTCGCGAACTGCCGTTCCAGATGTCCGCGAGGCGCCCGACGAGTGGCAGTCCGATCTGTTCACCGGATGCGCCGATGCAGATCGGCGGCACCACGTCCGGCAACGGCGAGGCCGCTGCGCCGTGAATCTGGAAGTACTCGCCTTCGAAGGTCGGATCGGGATCGGTCCACATCGCCCGACAGATGTGGATCACCTCTTCGAGTTGCGCAAACCGTACGGCGGGACGCGGGAAGTCGTAGCCGTACGCCAGGTACTCGTCCTCGCGCCAACCGGCACCGATCCCGAGGATGAACCGTCCACCGGACAACGTCTGCAGCGTCGAAGCCATCTTGGCGGTCAGCGCGGGCGGCCGATAGCCGTGCCCGAGAACGTGATGGCACAACAGCACATCGGGAAACTTGGCGGCCAGCCAGGTGAGCGTGGTCCACCCTTCCATGAACGGATCGGTCTTGGCATCGAATCCGTAGAAGTGGTCGGCGATCCAGAGCGAATCGAAATGTGGCAGGGCAGTGGGAAGGATGTGCTGCTCCTGATACATGACGATCGGTTGGTGATCGCTCCATCGGTTCCCGATCACCGGTGACAGCCATCCGAATCTCAACCCATTTGCCATGTTCAGGACCGTAGCGCCACACCCTGTCGCTACGGTCGGTCGCATGGATCCCGTCGACGAGCCACCTCGGCCCACTCGCGCCGAGGTCGAGGTCGAGTTGGCCCACCACGTCCGAGCCCTCGCCGGCCCCGACGCGGTGCCGCGCCCCGATCAGGTGGCCGCAGTCGCTGCGGTCGTCGCCGAGCGTCGCCGCACCTTGCTGGTCGCGCGCACCGGCTTCGGTAAGTCCGCTGTCTACTTCTCGGCGACGCGGATGTTGCGCGATCGCGGATGGGGCCCGACCGTGGTGGTGTCGCCCCTACTCGCATTGATGCGTGACCAGGTCGCCGCTGCCGAGCGGCTCGGACTGTCGGCAGTGACGATCAACTCGTCCAACATCGACTCGTGGGCCGAGATGGAACAACGCATCGCTCGCGACGAGGTCGACCTGTTGTTGATCGCACCAGAGCGTCTCGCCAACGCAGGGTTCCGCCGACGCGTGTTCGACACCATGCAGACCCGCGCATTCGCTCTGGTCTGCGACGAGGCCCATTGCATCTCCGACTGGGGGCACGACTTTCGTCCCGACTACCGGCGGCTGCGGCAACTGCTCGCAGCACTACCGTCGTGGACGCCGGTGCTGGCCACCACTGCGACGGCCAACCAGCGGGTCACCGACGACGTGGCCAAGCAACTCGGCGACGACACGCTGGTCTTGCGCACCCCGCTCGATCGCGAGTCGTTGCATCTCTCGGTCGTCGACCTGCCCGACGATGCACATCGGCTCGCGTGGTTGGCCGAATCGCTCGGCGACCTGCCCGGATCCGGCATCGTGTACTGCCTCACCGTCGATCAAGCCCAAACCACAGCCGCCTGGTTGCGGTCGCGCGGTCACCAGGTGGCTGCGTACACCGGTTCGGTCGAGCCCGAGCAGCGAATGGCGATGGAGTCTGCCCTGCGCAGCAATGACCTCAAGGCGTTGGTCGCCACCTCGGCACTCGGCATGGGCTTCGACAAGGGCGACCTGGCGTTCTGCGTACACCTCGGGCTGCCTCCGACACCGGTCGCCTACTACCAACAAGTCGGCCGGGCCGGGCGGGCGATCGACCGAGCCGAAGTGATCGCACTGCCCCGACCTACCGAGGACGCCGCCATCTGGCGCTGGTTCGAGTCTGTGTCTCTGCCCTCCGAGGACGTCTGCCGCTCGGTGCTCGACCTGCTGCACCCGATCGAGCCGACGTCGCTCGCGGCCCTCGAACCCGATGTCAATCTCGGGCGCAGCCGGTTGGGGATCCTGATGAGCATCCTCGAAGTCGACGGTGCGATCGATCGGGTCGCGGGGGGATGGATCCGAGCCGACGAGCACTGGGTGTACAACCACGATCTCGTCGCGTCACTGCGCCAGCTGCGCAGGGCCGAGGCCGCCCAGATGCTCGCGTGGGCGGACCTGTCGACATGTCGCCTGCGATTCCTGCGCGAGTCGCTCGACGACCACACCGCCGTCGACTGCGGCCGGTGCGATCAGTGCACCACACGATCATGGCAGCGACAACCCGATCCGATCGTGGTGGCAGCCGCGCAAGACGTCCTGCGCGGCGGCGACTTCGTGATCGAACCGAGGCGCCAATGGCCGTCGGGGCTGGCCGAGCCGAAGGGACGCATCCCAACCGAGCGACAACACCAGCCCGGTCGCGCGCTGGCGCGCTTGGGTGATGGCGGATGGAACCCGATCGTCGAGGGCCTCATCGCCACGGCCGACAGCGGGGATGACGTGACCGTGCCGCCAGAACTCGTCACCGCGATCGCCGCGATCCTCAAGCGATGGCCGTGGTCGAGTCGCCCGACATGGATCTGCCCGATGCCGTCGCGACGACGATCCGGTTTGGTCGAAGCTGTCGCAGAGGCACTCGGTCGACTCGGCAAGTTGCCGGTGCACCAGGCCCTCGTCGCGGCCTCGACCGGCCCGGCGCCGCTCGACTCGTATCAGGCCGACCAGGCCAACTCCGCTCACCAACTCGCCAACGTGTGGCATCGCTTCACGGTCGATCGTTCGGCGCTGCCCGCTGCTGCTGTGCTGGCCGGGCCAGTGCTGTTGGTCGACGACGAGACCGACAGCCGATGGACGATCACCGTGGCCGCCTGGCAGCTCACCGGCGTCACGGCAGGTGAGGTCCTCCCGTTCGCGCTGCGGACCCGCTGAGGGCCGGCCGGACCGTCACGCACCCAGGTCGATCACCGCGTCGGCCAGTGAGATCACCACCGGGTCATGGGTGGCGACGAGTGCTGCCGACCCCGAGGTGGTGATGGATCGGATCACGTCCATTACCGCCTCAGCATGGTGCCCGTCCTGGTGACTGGTCGGCTCGTCGATCAGGACCAGAGCCGGTCGCAGCACGAGGGCTCTGGCGATCGCGACGCGTTGTCGTTGCCCCAACGACAACTCCATCGGCAACCGTGCTGCCTGGTCGCGCAAGTCGACGAGGTCGAGCAAGGCCTCCACCTCGAGCGTGCCATCGACGGTGCGCGCGAGCCGGATGGGAAGTTCGATGTTCTCGTACACAGAGAGTTCGGCCGCCAGACCCAGAGCCTGCGGCACGACAGCGGTCCCGCGCCACGTGGTCGGGTCGGCACTCGCATCGCGTTCGATCAGACCTGTCGTCGGCTCGATCCACCCGGCCAGGATCGACAGCAAGGTGCTCTTGCCACTGCCCGATCGCCCCCGCAGCACGGTGAGGGTGCCCGACATCAACCTGAAGTCGACCGGCGCGAGCCCGCCGCCGCCGGCCCACGTCTTGCCGACGCCCCGGCCACTGACCACGACCGTGCCCGTCATGCGACGACCCTCCCCCGGTCGAGACGAACCACCCGGTCGGCCGCCTCGACGATCGCCCTGTCGTGCGTCGCGACCACCAGCGTCGTCCCAGCGTCGGCCATGCGCCTGAGCAGGCGCACCACGGTCGCACCGGAAGCAGCGTCGAGAGAAGCGGTCGGCTCGTCGACCAAGATGAGCGTCGGGTCGCCCACCGCCGCGCATGTCAACGCAAGCCTCATCTGCTGACCGCCCGACAGGTGAGCGATCGGGGCGGCCTCGAGCCCATCGAGCTCGACCCTCGCCAGCGAGTCTGTCGCCGTGTCACGCCCGAGCGGCGAGCCCACCGATCGGAGGGAACTGGACCAGACCAGGTTGCCGAGGGCATCGTGACGTTGCGTCAGGTTGTCCGATGGCTGGGGCATGACGATGCCCAGATGGTCGCGCCGCCAATGGCGACGCTCACGCCGGCTCAGTCCGCTCAGAGAGACGCCCGCCACGAAGACGTCCCCCGAGTCGGGCCGATCAGCCGCTGCGATCATCATCAACAACGTGCTCTTACCCGAACCCGATGGGCCCGCCAGCACGGTCAGCGTGCCGCGTGGCAGCGATGCGCTCACGTCGATGAGTGCATCGACATCACCGCCAGGCGAACGGAATCGCTTCGAGACCCTCTCCACGACGAGGAATGCCCCGGATTGCGGGTCGGCGAGGTCAGGATTCGGCAACTCGCATCACCTCCCCGACGTCGGCCCGCGTCGATCTCACCGCTCCGAACGCCGCTAGTGCAAGCGTGGCCAGAACGATCGAACCGGCGGCCACGAAGAGCGTCGTGAAGTCGGTCGCGAGGACCGCCGGTGGTTGCAGATTTCGCAGCGAGTCGAGCCGGCCCAACGCCAGCCCCGAAATGCACCACCCAGTGATTGCGCCGATCACACCGCCGATGCCGAGCGGCACGCCCACCTCGATCGCGACAGCTGACACCTCACCCCCGCGCGTCAGACCCATCGGACGGGTCAACACTCGCGCCACCCGCCGTGACCGCTCGCGGGCCTCGAGCACCAGCAGCTGAGCGATCAAGGTCACCACGCCGAGCACGATGCTGAACGCGGTCAGAGTTTGATAGGCCCAGCGTGCAGACAGGAAGCTCGTGCTACCGAAGACATCCTCGGGCGCATGGGTTCGGGCCACCCGCCCCCCGCTCGCCTGGAGTTTCTCCGCTGCACCTGGGATCGGATCGCGTACCCAGATCTCACGATCACCGCGCCCGTCGACCACCGAGCTGGGCACGACGAGCATCGGAGCGCCGTTCTCGTAGCCGGGAAAGAACGCCGCGTCGGCCACGATCGACAACTCGCGATCGACGCCGTCGAATCGAAGTGTGGTCGGCGGGTCCTCGAGCGTGCCGGCCGGATCGACCAGGATCGCGGTCACCGCGCGGTCGGTGGCGTTCAGTTTCGACACGGCCTCGTCCAGCGTGACCGAGGATGCGTCGTCCCGCCAGTACGCGACCGTCGCGAACGTCGTCGGGTCGACACCGAGCAACCGGATCGAGCGTTCATCGTTCTTGGCGATGATGACCTCGGTGGACGCGGCACCGAGCCGGTCGATGTCGGGTGGCGATCCGAACACGCTGATCGCCAGATCGGCGCCCACCAGCATCTCCGCCTTGTCGCTGAGCAGTCGATCGACACTGCTCGTCAACAGGCTGGCCTGGAACGCTATCGCCACCGACAAGGCCGCCGTGAGCATCACCGCCGCGGAGACATGCGGCTCGAACGTCACGCGACGCCACCCCAGCAGGGCGGCCGGGGGGAGGCGTCGCCCCACGCGACGTCCCCGGCGCAACAGCCAAGCGGCAGGTCGAGCCGATACACCCACGACCGCCAGCGTGCCGAGCAACGGGAATGCCTGTGCGAGCAGATCACCACCGCGGACTTGCACCCCACTCTGGCGAACGCCGCCGAACCGATCCAACCGGGTCAGAGCCCACACGGCCAGTGCGACCACCGCAACTTCACCGAGCAGACGGGGGTTGACCGGGCTCCGGCGCCGCAGATCGACCGTCGCTGCACCCGCTACTCCGATCACACCAGCGACGACGACCGTGGCGGCGATCCATCCGAGCGCTCCCGAGATCGCTCCCGCGATGATTGCATCGGGCTCGATCCCGGTCGACGGCCCGCCGACTCGAACCGCGGCCCAGCCACCGAGCCCCCCGACCACCGCTCCGGCCAGCGTGGTGGGCACCAGCCAGGGCAGCTGTGACCCGGCCAGACCGACGGGCCCGACACCTCGCAACGCCCGCAGCCTCAGCTCGCGACGTTGCGCACGAGCTGCAAGCACCCCGGCGCCGCACAGCAAGGCAAGGGCTGCAGCGACCGTCGCATATCTCAGCGGAGCGATGGTGAGTGCCACGAACTCCGCCACCTGCCCGCTCCGGCGCACGGGCACGTCGAGCCCCACCGGTTCGACCAATGTGTCACCGAGGCCGTGCGCCGCGTACTCCCGTTGATTGACGGATTCCAACATCGTCGTCAGTGCTGCGCCCTCGTCGCGGCGAAGACCGCGCGGGTCCGGTGACACCTTCCACAGCTCCTCCCACGACGAGCGCGGGAGCATCTCGAAGGTGCTCTCGCTTGCAAGCATCATCGGAGGCGGCCGATCCCCGAATGCGCTCGGCCGGATTCGGTCGCGGTAGCTGCACCAGAACGCCGGCTCCGGCCGACTCGGAATGGAGGGGTAGGTTCCGGCAACGGTCAGTGTCACGGGTGCGGAGTCGACCGTGCGGTTGATCGAGAGATCGAACGGGATCACATCGATCAACGTGCCCGGCGCCAACGCTCCGTCGACGGTGGCCCAATCCGGAACCAGCACCTCGCCGCGGCCCGGCGTTTGGACCACGGGACTGAACTGTTCGAACTGCCCTGGTCTGGCATACATCCGCGTCGTCACCGGGATCGCGTTGTGGCCTCCCTCCGGGGTGTACGAGAACGTCGCGACGCGACTGATCTCCGGCTCGGCGACCGATTGCAGCTCGGGCAGATACGACTCCAGTCGCCGCAGGGTCGCGTCGTCATCGACCACGTACACGACACCGAGGTCGTTCACACACGATTCGTCGAGCTGGATCGCGAGTGCGGCCGAGCCCGTGCTCGATACATACGCGGGCACACCGACCAACCCGGCCGTCAACAGCGCGACAGCCGCCGCCACCGCAATCCGCCCACCCAACCCCGGTCCAGCACCGCCCATTGCTGCGCACGGTAGCCGCCTCCCGACCGGCGGGGCAGCTGCGGCCGCGGGCTCACCGGTAGCATGCGGGGATGGCCGCGACGCGTCGATTCAAGACCGTCGCGTGGTGGGTCCTCCTGATGTGGGTTGCGGCCTTGTCGGTATGGGCGCTGCGACCGCTCACGGATCACGTTCCCACCGGTGTTGTCGATGGTCAGCGCACCTCGGTCGCCATCGAATGTGCCCGGCCGTTCGAGAACCACGCAGGTCCGGACGACACGATTCCGACGGTGCAGCCACCACGCGCCTACGAGCGCGATGCCTGCACCGAGCAGCACCGCGAGAACCGGTGGATGCTCCTCGTCAATATCGTTCTGATCGCCGGAATCGCGGTCGGTCTGCTCGCGACCACTCGCAGCCACACCACCGAGCAACCCGCCGCACGTGCTGCCGGCGTCTGACCATCGCGATTGCGGTCGGGCCTCCACGACACAAAGCTGCGAGCGCGGTGATCGATGTACCCGCGGTACGGATCACCGGGCGGATTCAGGAACGCGCGGCGGCGTACGGCAACCAGTTCCCTGCTTCGAAGTCATACAACTTGCACACGCGTGTCGCCCGGACATAGTCGAGCAGCGAGAGCCGTGAGGACCTCACGGTGTCGGGATATGCAGCCGTGATCGCCTCGGCCGCTGCTGGGAGTTGGTGGAACGGGATCCTGGCATCGACGTGATGTGGGACATGTACGAAAATGTTGTGGAACCACAAACGGTTGACCAGCCAAGGGACATGCATGATGGTGGTCGACTCCATCTGGCCGTTGAACTGCGACCAACTGCGTCGGGTCCACCATCGGATGTCTGGCGCCACATGGTGCACGTACACGGTCCAGCCGATGATCTGCACGAAGAGGAGGAACGGCACCACGATCAGCTTGGTCGGCACCCACAGGACACCGACCCATCCCCCGGTGAGTAGCCCCAGCACTACCGACGCGGCGGCGAGCACCACCAACACCGAGCCGAGAGTGATCTTGTCCCTCACGATCGCGTCGTGGCGTTTGCCGGGCGCGTTGAAACGCCACATCTTCTGCCACCACACCGACCGCAGGAAGTAGGCGCCCGATCCGAGCCATGACCACTCCACACGATGGCGAATCCGAGCCGCGCGTCCGAATGCCTGATATTCCTCGACGGTGACCGGGTGCCAGACGAAGTCGAACCCCTGACGGGTCGTGTACCCGTGGTGGATGCGGTTGTGTCCGAGGTCCCACGCGGCCTCGACATGAGCGCTCGGCGCCATGCACACCTGGGCGATCACCCGATTCGCCCGACGAGAGTCGAGTAGAGCTCCGTGAGAAGCGTCGTGGCCGATCACGAACAACCCGGCCATGCCCAGCCCCGCCAACGGCCACAACACCAACAGTGCCCACCACCGGTCGGTCAGCATCAGGCCGACGACGGGCACGAGGTAGAGCACCGCTGCCTGGAGCACCGCCCACGAGGCGCGAGCTCGAGACCGCTGGTAGCACGACTCGGGGATCGCCGCCCGGACATCGTTGAGTGACTGTTTGCGCGGGCGCGGTCGAACCGCAGTATCGGTACTCATCGCCGGTCAGGCTAGCGAGCCGACCTACCGGTCGGTAGGGCCTTCCGCCCCTAACGGGATCAGCTCCAAGGTCTCGGTGAGCGATCGCGCCGACAGCC
>JAHEDX010000166.1 GCA_024641005.1 Acidimicrobiaceae bacterium | reverse complement strand
CCGAGCCACTCCAGACTCGACTCTCGGTGATCCACGCCTGGACCGGCTGACGCCCCCATCCGAACTCGTCGGCTTCGCGCCGAGATCCTCGGCGACGGCGATGTCCGGGGGCGGACGGTTCTCAACCGACCCAGAGTCGATTCGGGACACCCGTTGGTCGCGAGTGTGCTTTGCGTCGATTGGGAACCGGGGGAGCGGTCGTCTTGCGGTGTCCTGGGTCTCGGCCGGTCCGGGGCCTGTCGGGCGCTGGTCTATTGTTTCGCCGATGGGAGGGTCGTCTGAAGTGGTCGGTGGCGCGCGTCGGATCTTGATCACCGGTCTGCCGGGCTCGGGCAAGTCCACCGTCGGTCGCCTCGTTGCCGCCGGGATCGAGCGCAGCGCCCACATCGATGCCGACCTCGTGCGGGAGTCGATCGTGGGTGGTTTCGTGCATCCCGACGTCGGGTTCACGGATGAGTTCATCGATCAGATACGGCTGCAGCGGGAAATCGTCAACCTGTGGGTCGAACGCATGGTGACGGCCGGGTACACCGCGGTGATCGACGATGCGCCCATTCCTCCACCGCCTCATCTGGCCAACCACTATGCCCATGTGATCGATCAGGCGAGCACGATCAAGGTGGTGCTCAAACCGTCAACCGCAGTGCTCCACGAGCGTCTCACCGCTCGTCGAGGGCCGTTCGACGAGATGTTCCTGCAGATGTTGGACTGGCTGGACGAGTCCATTGGTACCCACGACTTCTCGGATTGGGACGTGATCGACAGCACCAACCAGACACCGGACGTTACTGCGGCAGCAATTCTCGATCTGATGTGAGCCTCGACAGCGCGGGCAGGCGAGCGGTCCTCGTTCCACGGGGCGGTGGTTGGAAACTCTGGCTGTCGTTCGTTGGCACGCTCAGAGCAGGCTGGGTCCCCCGCCCTCCACGGGTGACGCGATGAACGGCTTGCCGGTGTCCGGCGGCCGGTACGGCGCTTGCTGGGCCCAGCGATCCGAGGTCTCCTCGTCGGCATCGACGGCCCGCAACACCTCGACGAGGTCATCACGTTCGGCAGACAGGCGGCCCCGGTCGGCGAAGGCGTCGCGAGGGAGCTGCTCGAGTTCGTCGTAGATCTCCAGGACGCGACGCCGGACGGCGCTGATGGCCGACGCACTGTCATCTGTCATCAGCTCACGATGTCATGGCAGAAGTCAACCGTCAATCATCGACGCGACCTGGCGCGTGGCGTCGTCGGTGAGCCGCGACCCGGCGACGGTTCAGAGCCGACGGAGAGTCGATTCACGACCGTCGGTGGTCGCCCATCGACTTTGCGTCGCTGCACGATCAGCAAGTGGGCAGGTTCCAGGTCATGCAGAGGATGCCGAGGGTGGGGTGTATCGAGCAGCGGCGGCCTTGATGCGTTTCGCGAGGACGGGGATGTCGAAGATCAGAGCATCGAAGAGGCTTGCCGGGATCGCGCCGAGGGCGACCGGCGTCGTCGCGACGACGGTGGCGCTGCGCCTGACATCACCGAGCACCGCGAGCTCGCCGACGAAGCTTCCCGCGCCGATCGTGGCGACGACCCGGCCGTCGCGCCTGACCTCCAGCTCGCCCGCCAGCACGAGCAGGAACTCGTGGCCCCATTGGCCTTCCTTGATGATCGTCTTGCCCGCCTTCACGCGCCGCGTGAGCACCGAGCCGGCGACCTCCTCCAGCTGACGTTCGTCGAGCCCGGCGAACAATGGCATCGCCGCCAGTTCGGTCAAGAGGGAGGTCGCATCCATGAACGCGCATCGTAGGGGAGTGCCGGCCTGACGACGGTGCGGAATCGACGGAGTGTCGATTGGCGACCACCGGTGGTCGCGCGTCGACTTTGCGTCGATCCGGGACCAGCAAGGGTGCGTGGCGACGATCGGGCCACGG
Organism: Acidimicrobiaceae bacterium; assembly: GCA_024641005.1. Classification (GTDB taxonomy): domain Bacteria; phylum Actinomycetota; class Acidimicrobiia; order Acidimicrobiales; family Ilumatobacteraceae; genus Ilumatobacter. The sequence goes on along the minus strand of JAHEDX010000166.1, from coordinate 1,210 downwards.
CTGACGACGGTGCGGAATCGACGGAGTGTCGATTGGCGACCACCGGTGGTCGCTCATCGGCTTTGCGCCGATTCACGACCAGCACGTGGGGCAGGTTGCCGGTCATGAATGTCTGATCATCAGTGGCTGATCATGAACGCCCCGAGGAACCCGGCGAGCTCGTCGACTCCGTCCAGCGGTAGTACCTGGGCGACGTGCTGGTCGGGCCTCACGAGCACCATCGCGCCCTCGGCGCGGTCGATGCCGCGCAGGTCGAAGATGTCAGGGCCGACCTTGAGGTCGGGACAGAAGACCTTCTGGTAATCGACCAGGCCGTAACGGCCCTTGCGCGGGCGCAGGATCGCCGGCACATCCTCGATGCTGAGGCTCTGGTGGCCCTGCTGGATGACGGCGCGCAGATCCACGATTCGATCGGGGTCGGAACCTTCGCTGGTGTATCCCGACAGGGGCGAGCCTGGATCTGTGGCCAGCAGGTCGCACAGGGCCCGCAACCGCGAGCCTTCTGCGTCGACGGTTCGGTCGTCCGCGAATGCGAACAAGCGCCAGCGCCCATCTGCCTTGACCACATGGCCGAGGTGCATCGGCTTGCCGTCCGCCAGGCGCACGACCGGAGCCGAATGGAACCGTGTCCCGATCAGGAAGCCGGTGGCCAGATGCTGATGGGTGGCACCGCCGATCAGCAGGCCCGGTGCGTACCGGGTCGCCGTGCCCGCGGTGAATCGTCCGTGTTGCTGGAAGTACTGCTGGAACTGCGCCGGGTCGACGCCGTCGTCGTCCTCGGTCACCTTGGGCGGTGCGCTGAACATCTGGGCGAACTCACGATCGAAGTCGATCAGCTGTTTCGCGACCCCCTGCCGCTCCGCTGAGTAGGTGTGCAAGATCGCTGGATCGCACTCGCCGCGCAGCACCGATGCCAACTTCCAGCCGAGGTTGAAACCGTCGCGCATCGAGACGTTCATCCCCTGACCCGCCTTGGGGCTGTGGGTGTGGCAGGCATCCCCGGCGATGAAGACCCGCGGGAGTCGGGTCTCGGTCTGATCTTCGGGGACGTCGTCGTACTTCTCGGTGAGGCGCTGGCCGATCTCGTACACCGACCACCACGCCACCTCCTTGACGTCCAGGGTGTACGGCGACAGGATGCGTTGCGCCGCCGTGATCAACCGCTCGACCGTGATGTTGCGGTTGGCCACGCGCTCGTTCTCGTCGAGCT
>JAHEDX010000165.1 GCA_024641005.1 Acidimicrobiaceae bacterium | reverse complement strand
CGAGCCGCTCCTTGATGTTCGGGGAGAAGGACGTATTCCGCAGGACCAGCCCCATGTCCTCGGCAATGCGTGCGAGTTGATTCCGAACGACCTCGAGCGCGACGACATCCGGCCTCACCAGCTCACCTCCAGCGCGCCATTGAAGGCGACCGTCGCACATTCTCCGGTGTCGATGAACGTCGTGGCGTCTGCGTCCTCGATGACCGCGGGACCCATGACCGTGGCTCCCGGACCGAGCATGGCCCTCGGCACGATCGCTGCTTCCACGGGCCCACCGCTTGCGGACACGACGATCCTCCTCCCAGCAGCCACCTCCGAGGACGTCGTCACGCCTGCGAGCGACTCCAGCGCGATCGGAGCCGAGCCATACGTCGAGGAACGAACAGCGACGATCTCGATGGGATCGCCGGTGCGAACGAACCCATTCCTCCGCCGATGCAGGTTCTCGAATCGGTCGACGACCACCCTTGGGTCGCGGCCGTCGTTCCACGGAACCGCGATCTCATGGGACTGGCCCACGTACCGGACGTCGAGCCACCAGTCCGTCCGAATGGGCTCATGTCCAGCGGCAAGGATCTCTGCCGTCGTCGCCGCTCCGAGCGTCGAGGCGACCCGCTGGATGTCCACGAGATCGTCGATACCGACAACGTGAACGGCCGCAACCGCATCGGACCGTGGCGGCGCGGCGAGGAGGCCCAGAGCCGAGAACACGCCAGCGTGAGCGGGAATGATCACGCCCGCCATGCCGAGGGAACGCGCAACGGCCGTCGCGTGAAGGCCACCGGCGCCCCCGTACGCCATGAGCACCGCCCCGGAGGGGTCGGCCCCTCGATCGACGGAGACGGATCGCACGGCACCCGCCATCACATCTTCCGCGATCCGGCAGACGCCGAGCGCCGTCGCCGTGGTGGAGAGGCCAAGCTCATCGCCCAGCCGACGCACAGCTTCGACGGCAAGCTGATAGTCGACATCTACCGACCCACCGAGGGTTGCCGCAGGGTCGATTCGGCCGAGGACGACGTTTGCATCCGTGACGGTGGGGGCACGTCCGCCACGGCCGTAGCACGCCGGTCCCGGGTCCGCCCCCGCGCTCTGGGGCCCGACGCGAAGCGAACCGCCCGGGTCGATCCACGCGATGGAGCCACCGCCGGCACCGACGGTCTCGACCCCGACAGAAGGAAGTCTGCAGGCATATCCGTCGATCGAGCGCTCGTAGGAGACATCGATGATGCCTCGCTCGATGAAGCAGACATCCGTCGACGTGCCGCCCATGTCGAACGAGATCACGATCTCCCGTCCCAACTGCGTCGCCACCGCCCGTGCGGCGACGACACCTCCTGCAGGGCCCGACAACAACACGGCAGCGGGAAGGGCGGCGGCATCTGACATCGACATCAAACCGCCCGATGACCGCATGATCGAAACCGAGGACACGAGCCTCCCGGCGCCAAGCTCGTCCTCGAGCTGCGACAGGTATTCCGCGGTTACCGGCGTGAGGTAGGCGTTGAGGACGGTGGTCGATACCCGCTCGAACTCTCGAAACTCCGGTGCGACCTCCGACGAGATCGACACCGGCACGGACGGATGGGATGTCATGAGGCGCTGCCGCAGGAGCTGCTCGACGCGGTCATCCGAGTGCGCGTCGATCATTGCGATGGCAACGGCCGCGATGCCGTCGAGTTCAGGGAGATCAGTCGGATCGGAAACACCCACGCGATCAGCACGAGCGACGAGTGCTACAGGTCGATCGGCGAACGGGTCATAGAGAGAGGGTCGATCCTGCCGTCCGATCTCGATGACATCCTCGAACCCCTTGTCAGTGAGGAGCGCCGTTCGAGCCCCACGGCGTTCGAGCAACGCGTTCGTCGCCACGGTCGTGCCGTGCACCACGGCGCGCACGGTGGATCCGCCACTCAGGCGACGCACCCCCTCGGCGACGGCATCGGACTGGATCGAACTGGTCGGAACCTTGAGGGTCGAGATCATGCCGTTGTTCACGCCGACCAGATCGGTGAACGTACCGCCGACATCTGCCCCGATGATCACGACCTGGTCCCGCTACCGTACGCCGACGAGCGAAGGAGACCACCCGTGCCCGTGACGGTCGAAACCACCCCGAATCCCCGAGCGCGCAAGTTCACGGTCGGCGTTCCCGTCGGCGGTCCGGCGACCTTCACCGCGCAGACCGATGGACATCGAGCCGAGTGGGTGCGGATCATCCTCGAACTGACGGGTGTCGCATCGCTGTTCCTGACGTCGGACTTCGTCACCGTGACCGGCGACGACACCGTGGACTGGGCAGCCATCACACCGGACATCGTGGCCGCCCTCGAACGTGCATTCTGACGGGCGTGGTTGGCCTCGTCACGTCGACCTGATCGCCGAGACCAGATACCACGGCTGATACTCGACCATGGGAAAGATCGCCCCTCGAAGCGACTGGCGAATGTCACGGGTCAAGGCCTTCCGATCCTCCACGGTCAACCGTTCGACGCCGGGCCACATGCCCTTTTCGACTGCGTCGACGTAGTCGTCGATAGAGGAGAGTGCCGCACTCGGGAGGGCAACCGAATCTGTCGAAACGCTGCGAAACCGTGCCCTGACCAAGGCAAGTTCGAGCGCGAAGCCCATCCCGGCACTCTGCGCGACGTGGGTCACCGAAGATGGGTACGACCGGTACATCAAGACCGATCGATTGGTCGCTGGCGTCGACTGCAGGACGGCGTCGAGATCTCGTCGACCGAACCATACGATGCCTCCTGGCCGAAGGATCCTCCCCGCCTCGCGAGCCACCTCAGCCAGTTCGTGCACGGTCGCCCACGCTCCCAGCATGATCACGACATCGATGGAGCCGTCCTCGAGTGACGTCGCGGCCGGCGTTGCCGAGGCGCCGACATCCGGCCCGGAGCCGAGTGTCGCCAGTGAGGACGTGTTCCCGGAAAGTCCCACCGGAACAGCTTCCCCGATGGATGGGGCGAGTGGCCCGCCGATGACGATCCGGCCCTGTGCCGACACCCCGAGGACCATCAGGACGGATCGCCAAGCGTCCCTGAGCGCCACCACGTTGTCGATCATGGATCGCAGGGTAGGCAGACGATGCAAGGCTCCTGCGGCTACCCGACCACCTCAG
>JAHEDX010000099.1 GCA_024641005.1 Acidimicrobiaceae bacterium | reverse complement strand
AGCAGCGCGGGGATCGCTCCGGGTGCGCTCACCCCGCTCGGTAATCAAGAGCAGGTCATCGACGCGCTCGACGACATCAACTCAGGTGGTGCCGCTGCCACCGCAGGCGGCCTGCTGGGCGCCGTCGACCAGGCCCAAGACGCGGTCAACGACATCAACGGCACCTCGGGCGCCAACGATGCTGAAGCTTCAACATCCCTCACATTCGCCGATCTGCTACCGGAGCCCGTCATCCGGCTCGGTACCCGGCTCGACGATGTCGACGGCTATGAGCGGTACGTCGTCGAGGCTCGCAAGTTCGCCGCCGATGACGCCGCCGGCTATGCCCGCTTCCTCGCCATCGTGCAAGCGCAATCCCAGTTCGACCCGGCATCGGCAGACGCGAAGGTCGTGCCGCAGGTGCAAGCCGACGAGATCGGCTTCGCGGTGCTGCACGACGGCGATCGGATCGTCCGCGCGCTGATCGTCAGCTCGGATCCGGCGGTCCACGTCGACTATGCGCCAGGCTGATACTCCCCCTCAACCGGAGCACCTCACCGCTGGGCTGAGGAGTGCTGAGGCAGACTGGCAGGGGACGCCGAACACTCCCACGATCTGAACGGCTCGTCCCAGTGCATCGGGAAGCTCGCCGTTCCGCCGTGCTCGACGAACCGATCGCCGGGTCCGCGTCGTCTTGCGTCCCCGACCCGATCACGTTGACGTCGTCTCCATGCCCGCGAGCGAATTGCTCGACGCCGCAGGCTTCCCGCGGGCATACGGGTCAATGAGGCACCAAGGTCCAGACGAGTAACGGCATGTCCGACGGCAGCGCCTTCTGCAGCTGGCCCCTCCATCGTCGCCGTCGAGCGGGCCCACAGCGACCTCCGGCAGCGGGCTGGAGGCCACCACCTCCACGCCGGCCGCGAGTTCCGGGACGGGCCCTGGGGCCGGCTTGGGCAAGAGGAGGCCCCGGCCACGTCGGACCCACCACGCAGACCGCGGGCAACTGACCGACTGCGAATGTGATCGTTGCCGCCCAGGCCCTTCATGACCCTCGACAGCCGTCAGCGAACGGGGCAGAGCCCTGCCGACAGGAGGGAAAGTTCAAGCTCCTCTCAAGGCCTGCCGCGATGGGTGAACGCACGCGCGCCCGACGTTGACCCGAGCGGCCAAGCTTCCGGGCCTCTTGATCCAACCCCGTGTCAACTTCCTGCAAACTCGAGGTGGAAGGAAGGCGCTGCACCGGAATCACCGGTGGCACACGTGGATCATGACCGAACTCGCTATCTCACTGGAACCGACTACTGGTCATAACCCATCGGCGCCGGACGCCGGGCTCACCCTGATCGAGATGATCATCGTCATCGCGATCCTGGGCGTGCTCGGCACGGTGGTCGCAGTCTCGGTGGTTGGTATCACCACCGAGGCTGCGGGTACCGGGTGTCAGGCGGACCAGCATCAGTTGCACGTCGCGGCCGAGGCGTACATCGCCCAGACCGGTGTCGGCGAGATCCCGAGCACGGGTGTCGGCAACGACCGCATCGAGCAGACGCTCGTCGACGGTGGTTTCCTCCGGTCGCCGAGCACCTATCACGACATCGATGCCGATGGCATCGTGACTCCGCAGGAGAACTCGCCATGCTGAACCTGCTCAAACGGCACCGCGGTCGCAGAGCGAGCCGGCTTCGTCACCCGTCCAACGGCTTCGATCTTCGAGTTCACAATCTGCTCGACGACCCGGACCTCCGTCGGGCGATGGGGCTCGATCGCGACCCGGACGACACGGCCGATCCAAAGGTTCGGACACGCCGCTCCTCGAAGGGTGCTGCCGTCTGACTCCCGAGCAGTGCGGAGTCAGACGCTCGACGCGAGTCCGAGGACTTCGTCGGGTGGGAACGCGCCGAGCCATGCGCCGAGCACCTCGCCCGACGGTGAGAGCAGCGCTGCTGCCGGTTGGCTCGTGACGCCGAAGGCGATCCACGACTCGAAGGTCTCGTCCCAGTACATGGGGAACGAATAGGTGTCGTGGGACTCGACGAAGTCGATCGCGTCGTCGGCGTTGTCCTGGGTGCCCAGGCCGATCACTCTCACCTGATCTGTGTGTTCTCGAGCGAACTGCTCGACGTCGGGGGCTTCCCGACGGCACGTGGGTCAATGAGGCGCCCAGAACCACACGAGCAGCGGCAGCTCACTCGGCAGCTCGTTGCGCAGGTTGACCCAGCCGCCATTGCAGTTGAGACGGCGAACCGCAAGATCGGGCAGCGGGCTCGCGGCCGACTCGGCCCTGATCTCGAGCGTCGGTGCCGGTGCATCCGCCGCTTCGGTGGGGCTGGGGCTGTTGTCGGCGGAGCAGCCGTCGTCGGGCCAGGCAAGCGACGGTGATGCCTCGTCCGCCGCCTCACCGTCGGACGAGGACCGACCATCGGTGGTGGCCGGCGGGTCGGTCACGGATGTGTCGCCGGCGGACCCGGCGTTGTCGGACGTGGGGATCGTGGAGCTCGCGGTAGCGATCGACCCAGCGTCGTCGGTCGTCGCGCCGTCGTTCGAGGCGGCGGGCGTTTCACTTCCCGCCGTTCCACACGCCGCCAGCATGATCGCCGACGCGATCAGGAGGGCTGTCCGGCGTGCACGCATCGGGCAATTCTGGCAGCCGATCGACGAACCGACACCCCGTTTCCCGAATGTTCACGGGCGGTTGGAATCAGTCGTTCGTCTCGACGGCCAGCGGCGCGTGGCTGGAGGTGACGAGTGACTGCCACGCCGCGTCGTCGTCGTACCCGAGTGCCCACAGGGCCACGCCTCCCCATCCGGCGTGCCGGGCGATCTCGACGCGTGCCGCGATCCCTTCGGCGTCGACCCACTGGACCTTGCGGCGCTGGACGCAGCGACTCGTGTCGTCGTCAACGGTGAGCGAGTAGGTGAACGACCACTCACCGGTCACCGCGTCGAACGTCGGACCGCCGCCGCGCCGCTCGGCGAGCGCCTCCACCGAGCGGGCCGTCACACCGGTGCGGCCCTCGGCCGAGTCAGGACATTCGCCGACGGTCGAAACGACCCAGTTCGTTCCGTACGACGGGACGCCGAGGACGAGCTTGTGGTGGTACTGCTCGGGGACTTCCTTCGACGAGCCGTCCACCACCTGCTGTACCCACGAGATCGGTGCGATCGGACCCGGTTCGGCGACGGAGAAGTCGTACGCCATGATCCGGATCGCGTCGACGTGCTCGGCGATCGCGGCCTGGTCGTAGACCCAGTAGCCGCGGTCCCCAGTGGTCTCCACGTCGTAGATCGGCGGAATGCTGACTGTCAGCGTGCGGCCGTCGCGGTGCAGCGCGGCTGCGAGCTCGCTGACGAACGCGACCCAGTTGGGGCTGGTCCCCGCCCAGCTCGCCCCACCGTCGGCGAACGCGAACTGCTCGTAGTCGAGGTCGATTCCGTCGGCGTCGAGACCGTCGGCGAAGTCGATGATCGCCTCGACGTGGCGGGCCCGGGTGCTCGGGTCGGCGAGGATCGCCGCCATGCCGCCGGCGGGCATCTGATCGCGAATCGACGGCACGAGTCGTGCCGATGAGTCCTGCACCCGCTGGAGGAATCCGGCGGTCAGGCCACCAGGAGCGTTCTCGTCGACGACGATTTCACTGACGCCGCGCGCCCCGAACCAGAACGGTGACACCTCCCGCAGTTCGGGAAGGCGCGAGTCGGCATCGACGATGATGTCGGTCAGCGTCCAGTACGGCGCCCACGCGTCGATCTCGACTGCGCCCGGCGGCAGCGGCGGCCGTCCGCCGTCCCCTCGCGTCACCGCGTACCCGACGACGAGGGCGACGATCAGTGTCGCCACCAGAAGGAGCGGGCGGCGAGCTATCTGGAGTTCTCGGCGCTGCGCTGCCCCCGCCGGTGGATTCTCGAAGAGTCGAGCGAGGTCGTCGATCCGCACGTCGTCGAGCGAGGACGCCAGTGTGAGGCCCGGTTCGGGTCTGAGTTCCTTCACATTGGGGATCCCGAGTACTCGGCAACCGGCCCGCAGCGCCGAGCGCACGCCCGTCGGCGAGTCCTCGATGGCGACGCAATCCTCGGGATGGGCGCGGCATGCGGCCGCCCCGAGCAGGTACGGCTCGGGATCGGGTTTGCCCTTCCCGACGGGTACCTCGTCACCGGTGATCGTGGCGACGAAACTCCCGGCGGGCAGCGCATCCATCACCGGGTCGACGAATCTGCGCCACGACATGGTGACCAGCGCGCACGGCACCCCAGCTGCGTTGAGATCGGCGAGCAGCTCGCGTGCTCCGGCCCGCCAGGGGATCCGTCGATGCAGCCGGGCGATCACGCCGTCGAGTAGACGGTTGACGATCTCCTCGGCGGGCAGGTCGACGTGGCCATGTTCCTGCATATACGCCGCCGAGTCGAGCAGGTCGAACCCGACCATGGCGTGGGCATGATGGTCCGGCCACTCGTGGCCGAACTCCTCGACGAGGTCGCGCTCGGAGGCGAACCAGTACGGCTCGGTGTCGACGAGTGTGCCGTCCATGTCCCACAGCACCGCCGCAGGCAGATCTGCTGCCGGCGGCTCCGTGGCCGGGGGTCGGTCGGACGCAGGCGTGTCGTCCTGGCTCACTCCTGCACGAGTTCGATGAGGGTGCCGAAGCTTCCCTTCGGATGGACGAACGCGACCGTGGTGCCCCGGCTCCCCGGACGGGGCGCCTGGTCGATCGGTGTCGCACCCGCGGCGACCATCGCCGCGAGCGCCGCAGCACAGTCGTCGACCCGGTACCCGACGTGGTGCAGACCCTCGCCGCGCTTGTCGATCGACTTGGCGATCGGCGAATCGGGACGGGTAGCGGCGGTGAGCTGGATATAGCTGTCGGCCACCTTCACGAGCGCCTCCTCGACGCCATCGCTCTCGACGATCTCCCGATGGTGCACCTCGGCCCCGAACGCGCGCTGGTAGTAGTCGATGGCTGCTTCGAGGTCTCGAACGGCAATCGCAATGTGATCGATCTCGGTCAGGATCATCCCCCCAGTCTGCCCCACCCAACCCCGTTCTGTTCAGCAAGTCGCAGACCCGGGTCTGCAGTTCGCTGAACAGAACGGGGTGATGGGGTGGTCAGCCGGGCCAGCCGGCTGACCGGAGGCGGAGACGCATCTGGGCGATCACCCACGAGGGGCGGCCGGTGATGTCCTCCCAGGTGAACTCGTAGACCAGCAGGCCCATGTCCTGGAGCTCGTTGCGGCGCTGGGCATCGCGAGCGCGCTCGGCCGGCGACGAGTGACCGAGCTTGCCAGACACCTCGACAACGATCGCCCACTCGTCGTAGAGGAAATCGACACGTGCCACCGTTCGGTTGCCGTGGCGAAACACCACCTGTGGCACGGGGCGCGGGAGACCTCCCTCGCGCATCAGTCGCAGGAACTCGCGCTCGAGCATCGTGTGCCCGCCCGCGTCGAGCAGCAATCGGTCGAGCAGGCGAACGCCCGTGCGTCCGCGCCGTCGGATGTCGTACACGCGCCGGGCGATCGTCTCGGGGGAACTCAGCTGGAGGCGGACCGCAGTGTCGATGGCAGCGCTGACTCGGTCTGGATGCACCCCGATGTTCGCGAGGTCGAGAATCGTGCGGGTCGCCGAGGTGGTGCGCAGGCCGTCGACCGTGACGAAATCGTACGGCCGGATCAACTTCGAGCAGTGCACGGTGCTCGACAGCCGGTGGCTGCGTCGGTGTTGGGGAACCAGGAACTCGACCACATCGCGAGGCGTCCGATCGAACCCGTGGAGTTGCGCTGCGGAGTTGTGGCTCGCCCCGGCAGGTTGCCCCAGCGACAGGATTCCGGTCATCAGGCGTTGCTGCCAGGTATCGGCCGAGCCGGCGAGCCGCCAGACCCGAGGAGCCGCTCGCTCGAACACGCCCTCGGCGACCCAGCAGGCGAGTCGATGACGGGTCACGCCTTGGCGGTCGAACTCGGCGCGATCGATCACCCCATGGTGCTCGCCCAAGAACTCGGTCACCTCCCGCCACAAGTCCACCCCTCAGTGGGGGCGCACAGGCCCCCCACCCCGGAAATCCACCCCGTTCTGATCAGCAAGTTGCAGACCCGGGTCTGCAGTTCGCTGAACAGAACGGGGTTCAGGGGGTGGTGCGGAAGCGGGTGATCTTGTCCTCGCCGATGCGGTCGCGCTTTTCGGGGTCGTCGATGCCGAGGCCCTCCTCGGGGGCGAGACACAGTACGCCGAGCTTGCCCTCGGCCTGGTTGCGGTGCACCGTGAGCGCGGCGTCGCCGACCTGGTCGAGCGAGTAGACGTCGCTCATGATCGGGTGGATCTTGCCCTGGTACACGAGCTTGTTGGCGGCTGCGGCCTCGTGATAGTTGGCGAAGTGTGACGAGATCAGCTTCTTGAGCTTCATCCAGAAGTGGCGGTTGTCGAACTCGATCATGTAGCCCGACGTCGCCGCGCACGTGACCACGGTGCCGCCACGCTTGACCGCGAAGATCGAGGCGCCCATCGTCGAGCGTCCGGGGTGCTCGAACACGATGTCGGGGTCCTCGCCGACGAGCTCGCGGATCTTCTTGCCGAACCGTCGCCACTCGCTCTCGTCCTGGGTGTGCTCGTCGCTCCAGAACTGGTAGCCCTCGGCGCGACGGTCGATCACCGCCTCGCATCCCATCTTGTTGAGCAGCTCGGCGCGCTCGGGTGACGACACCACACCGATCGGCGTGCCGCCACCATTGAGCACGTACTGGATCGCATAGCCGCCGATCCCGCCCGTGGCCCCCCAGACGAGCACGTCGTCGCCCTGCTTCATCCGGGCGCCGTTCTGTCCGACCAACATGCGATACGACGTCGAGTTGCACAGCGCGTTGACGGCCGCCTCCTCCCACGACAGGTGGGTGGGCTTGGGCATCAGCTGATTGGCCTTGACGATCGACAGGTCGGCGAGCCCACCGAAGTTGGTCTCGAAGCCCCAGATGCGTTGATTGAGCGCCAGCATCGAGTCGTCGTGGGCGGTCGGGTCCTGGTCGTCGACGTGGTTGCAGTGCACCGTCACCCGATCACCGGGCTTCCAGTTGCGCACCGCGTTCCCGACGCGCAGCACCACACCGGAGGCGTCGGACCCGATCACGTGGTACGGCTGTGAATGGCGTGCGGCCAGCTCGCTCTCGCGTGCGAGGCGATCGAGGAATCCGAACGTCGGTAGCGGTTCGAAGATCGACGTCCACACCGTGTTGAAGTTGATCGAGCTGGCCATCACGGCGAGATAGACCTCGTCGGGGGCGAGTTCGGGCGTGGGCACCTGGTCGATGTGGATCGACTTGGTCGGGTCCTTCTGGGCCGAGTCGACGCCCTCGAACATGTCGACGTCCTCGCGACGCACGAACGCCGCCCGGTACGACTCGGGGATCGGAAGGTGACCGATGTCCGTGCCCGACGCGCCGCCTTGGATTGCTGCAAGGATCTGCTCCATCCCGCCGATATTACCGATCGGTAACCAGCCTCGACGAAACGTACAGCGGACGCCGTGGCTTGGCCGCGCTCGGCACTCGCCTGGGCTCGCCGGTCGCTTGAAACGGCGCCTCCACGGCGCGGTAACGTTGGGGTATGTCCGGATCCGTCATCGTCGCAGGCGCTCGCACTCCCATCGGGAAGATGTCGGGCGCCTTCTCCTCCCTCTCCGCCGCCGACCTCGGCGGACTCGCCATCGCCGAGGCGTTGAAACGGGCCGGGGTCGCTCCCGACCAGGTCGACCACGTGATCATGGGCCAGGTGCTGATGGCCGGCCAGGGTCAGGTGCCATCGCGCCAGGCAGCCGTCAAGGCCGGTATCCCGATGAGCGTGCCGTCGGTGAACGTCAACAAGGTCTGTCTGTCCGGTCTCAACTCGATCTATCTCGCCGATCAGATGATCCAGGCCGGTGACGCCGACATCGTCGTCGCCGGTGGCATGGAGTCGATGACGAACGCCCCCTACCTCGCGCAGGGCGCACGCGGTGGTTTCCGGTACGGCAACACCGAGCTCGAGGACGCCATCATCCGAGACGGTCTGTGGTGCGCGTTCGATGCGTGCCTGATGGGCCTCGGCACCGACCGGTACACCGGTGACTCCATCACCCGTGCGGAGATGGACGAGGTCTCGGCCGCCTCGCACGAGCGGGCTGCGACCGCCACCAAGGACGGTCTGCTCGCCGACGAGATCGTCCCGGTGTCGATCCCCCAGCGCCGGGGTGAGCCGGTGTTGGTCGAACACGACGAAGGTGTCCGCCCGGGGACGACGGCCGAGAGCCTCGGCGCGCTGCGCCCGGCATTCGATCCCGACGGCACGATCACCGCCGGCAACGCGTCGCAGCTCAGCGATGGTGGGTCGGCCGTGGTGATGATGTCGAAAGCCGCCGCGGCGGCCGCCGGCGTCGCTCCCCTCGGCGAAGTCGTCAGCTATGGCATGGTTGCCGGGCCCGACAACGCGTCGCTCAACCTGCAGCCGGCCAACGCGATCCGCAAGGCCTTGTCGAAGACCGATCTGACGGTCGCCGACCTCGACCTGTTCGAGCTCAACGAGGCGTTCGCCGCCGTCGGAATCGCGTCGGCCCGCGAGCTCGGAATCAGCCTCGACGTCGTCAACGTCAACGGCGGCGCGATCGCGCTCGGGCACCCGATCGGCATGAGTGGCAACCGGCTGGCGTTGACGCTGCTCCACGCGCTGCGGCGTCGTGGCGGCGGCACCGGTGCTGCTGCCTTGTGCGGCGGTGGCGGCCAGGGTGACGCCATCATCTTGCGCAGCCTGTGATTTCACGTTCACTTGACCAGAGTTGACTTGACATCATTCCGTCATATCCGTAACGTAACTGTCATATACGGCGAGGTGCTCGACAGAGCACAGCGATCGTAGAACGAGGCGTCATTCCCACCGAGCCGGCCCGTCCGCCCGCTACCGACTCGGCAAGGATGGCGCCTCGTTCGCGTCCACGGGTCTGCCGGCGTGGGACGACCCCGGATGTCCGCGCGTTCGCCCCGTGCGGGCATTCGCCGGAACGGTGGTCGCTCAGTCGATGGGGCGTCGCCCCTCGAGCGCCCGTCCGAGCGTGAGCTCGTCGGCGTACTCGAGGTCGCCGCCCACCGGCAGGCCGGATGCGAGGCGGGTGACCGTGAGTCCGAGCGGCTTGAGCATGCGAGCCAGGTACATCGCGGTGACCTCTCCCTCGGTGTTGGGGTTGGTGCACACGATCACCTCTTGCACCCCCTCGGGCCCGAGTCGCGCCAGCAGTTCGCGGATCTTGAGCTGTTCTGGGCCGATGCCCTCGAGGGGGCTCATCGCACCGAGCAACACGTGATAGCGGCCACGGAACTCGCCGGTCTTCTCGACCGACACGATGTCGCGCGACTCTTCGACGACGCAGATGATCGACGAATCGCGCCGGTCGTCACTGCAGTAACCGCAGAGGTCGCCCTCGCTGACGTTGAAACACCGCTCGCAGAAGCGCACCTTGTCTTTTGCTTCGCGAATGGCGTGCGCGAGGCGGTTGGCATCGTCGGCAGGCACCTTCAAGAGGTGAAAGGCGATCCGCTGGGCCGACTTCGGGCCGATGCCGGGCAGACGCCCGAGCTCGTCGATCAAGGCTTGGACAGGAGGGGTGTATGCGCTGACCATTGCGTCGTGCGACTCAGGCGTCGTTCATCAGTTCGGAACCAGGGAATGCCTCGGCGAGCCGGTCGATCGGTGTCTTCACCGACTCGGGCGGGGCGTCGGTCAACTCGCTGAGGTCGATCTCGTCGTCGCGCTGCGGCTGGTGGGGCGTCGGCTCGGGCTCGTGGACCGGCGACGGCTCGGGTGCACGCGACGACGGGGCGGAATCGGAAACCGGTGTCGCAGCAGGTGGGCTCGACGGCCGGGCGATCGGAGCGGAGATGTCGTGGTCATCGTGCGAGCGAGCGCTGACGACGAACTCGAGCTTGATCGTGGCGCCGACTGCTGTGGACAGCGCTGCTTCGACGGCCGCACGATGCTCGTTGCACTTGGAGCCGTGGGCTTCGTTCGGCACGCCGAACTGCCAGGTGTCGCCGTCGTGACCGATGAACGAACCGGCCGAGTACAGGGCGCGGACCAACGGTTTGACCTGCGACTTGACCGAGTGCTCCCAGGCGTCGACCACCGACATCGTGGGCCCGGCAGCGGCCGGCGCTTCGGTCTGGGGTGCGGCGCGCTCTGGCTCGGTGGCTGGTGCCGCGGTGGTTGCCGGGGCCGCGTCGCCGCCGGCGGCGTCGGCCGACGGCTCGGGGGAGGTGGCGGCAGTGGCCTCGACGCTGGGAGTGGACGGCGCGGGACGTTTCGCGGCCCCGCCCAATACCGCCCGCCCCGTCGTGGGGTCTTTTGGTGCAGCAGCCGCGGCCGCAGTGTTGGCCGGTCCGGCGCTGCGCAGCTCTTTCACGGAATGCTCGAGCCGCTCGAGCCGGGTCATCAGCGCGTCGATGTCGGTGCCGGACTCGTCGTGCGTCAACTGCACCAGCGCGACCTCGACGAGGATGCGCGGATCGGGAGCGTGGCGCATCTCGACGAGCGCCGACCCCAGACGTTCGATCGCCCGCACGAGCCCGGCGGCTCCGAGTAGTTGCGCCTGCGCCGCGACCGCATCGAGACGCTCGCGCGGGAGCACCACCAGCTCGGGCGCCATCAGCGACAAGAACGCGTTGCGGAGATGTCGGACGATGTCTTCGGTGATCGTGCGCGGATCCCGCCCGAGGCTGACGGCATGACCCATCGCGGTGAGCACGCGCCCCGGATTGCGTTCGATCATCGCGGTCAGGAACTCGTCGAGATCGATGACGTCACTGACGTCGCCACCCGTGGAGGCGAGCAGTTCGAGCGCCGACAGCGTGTCTCGTGCCGACCCACCCCCCTGGATGAGCGCGGCCTCGAGCGCTTGCGGGGACAGATCGAGCCCGGCGTCCTCGGCGACCCATTTGGCGTGGTCGGCGAGCGTGTCGCTGGGCAGGAGGTGGAACTGCAGGTGCTGGGTTCGCGACCGGATCGTGTCGCTCATCTTCTGCGGGTCGGTGGTCGCGAGCACGAACACGACATGCGGGGGAGGTTCCTCGAGCGTCTTGAGCAGGGCGGCCTCGGCCGCCTTCGACAACATGTGCACCTCGTCGAGGATGTACACCTTGTGGCGCCCAGGCGTTCCGAGCGAGGCCTTCTCGACCAGATCACGGATCGCGTCGACACCATTGTTCGACGCCGCGTCGAGCTCGTGCACGTCGTAGCTGGTGCCACGCTCGACCGCCACGCAGGAATCGCACTCGCAGCACGGCTCGCCGTCGACGACGTTCTGGCAGTTGAGGACCTTGGCGAGGATACGTGCCGAGGTGGTCTTGCCGGTTCCCCGCGGGCCCGAGAACAGATAGGCCTGGCCCTCGCGGCCCGAGGCAACCGCGTCGC
>JAHEDX010000007.1 GCA_024641005.1 Acidimicrobiaceae bacterium | reverse complement strand
ATACGCGACCCCCTCGGCGAGCTCCCGCCGACGTTATGTCACGATCGGGCTGCGCGACGGACCAGAGGATCGAACGAATCGAAACCGCTGACTGCGGTACTGTCACCACTATGCGTCGCTCTTGGATCGGGTTCATCTCGGCTGTGCTGATCGGCTCGACGACCGTCGCGGTCACCACCGGTGACCGGGCCAGCGCTGCAGCACCGTCGACCGGCTTCTCCGACACGTCGATCGCGTCGTTCAGCCGCCCGACCGCTGTCGAGTGGCTGCCCGGCGACCGCATCGTGGTGCTCGAGCAAGGTGGTCGGGTCCGAGTGGGCCACCCCGGTCGATCGTTCGCCACGGCGGTGACGATCACCAACCTTTGCAGCAATGGCGAGCGTGGGCTGCTGGGCTTGGCGCCAGATCCCGGGTTCCTCGGCAACGGGTTCGTGTACGTGTACTACACGCGTATCGCCGGCGGAGCGCCCGGCGGTTGCGTCAACCGGGTGAGCCGCTTCCAGATGGTCGGTGACACCATCGACCCGGCCAGCGAGTACGTCCTGCTCGACAACATCTCGTCGGTGAACGGCAACCACAACGGAGGCGACCTCGACGTCGGCTCAGACGGCAACCTGTATGTGGCGATCGGCGATGCCGGTCGCGACCCCCGCGGAGACTCCGGCTCCGCAGGATCCAACGATGCTGCTCAGGACCTCTCACTGTTGAACGGGAAGATCCTGCGCATCACGCTCGACGGGCAACCCGCGCCTGGGAATCCACTCACCGGGCCCGGGACACAACGGTGTGCGGTGCGCGGCAACTTGCCCACCACCCCGACGACGTCCTGCCAGGAACTGTTCGCGTGGGGTCTGCGCAATCCGTATCGGATCGCGTTTGATCGCAACGACGGTTCTGGCCGGTTCTTCATCAACGATGTCGGCCAGAGCACGTTCGAGGAAGTGAACGAGGGCTCGGTCGGCCGGAATTACGGCTGGCCGGCATGGGAAGGTTCGTGCCCGCAGGGTCAGACGCCGCCATGCACAGGGCCTGCGTTCGGGGTCACCGATCCGATCACCGCCTACGGCCGCTCGCTCGGCACCTACATCACCGCCGGAGCGTTCGTCCCCAACGGATTGTGGCCCGCCGAGTTCGACGGTGGCTACCTGTTCGCCGACGGCGGGTCGGGGCGGATCTGGGCCCGCTGGGCCGACGGATCGATCGACTACGGCGCACCGTTCGCCACCGGCGCACCGGGCATCACCGACATGACCTTCGGATTCGACACCAACGGCCGCATGGTCCTCTACTACGTGCAGGTCGGTGGCTCGCTCGGAGCGATCGCACCCACGGCGCCTCCGACGTCGAGCACCGCGAGTGATCTGAAGATCGTTCCGATCGTGCCGACGCGTGCCTACGACACGCTGCACGCCATCGGAACACCGGCAGGAGCCGTCTTCAACGGAACCACCCGTCTGATCGACCTCGATCCCCCGCTCGGCGCCCGAGCAGCCCTGGTGAATCTCACCTATGCGGCCACCGATGGGCCTGGATTCCTCCGGGCCTGGGGAACGCGCGCTGCCCGGCCCACCAGCTCGGTGGTGAACGCTGACCAGCGCGGCGCAGTCGTCGCGAACGCGGCTGTGGTACCGCTCGACGCCAGCGGCGCCTTCGTGCTCGAGTCGTCGACCACCGGCCGGGTCGTCCTGGATGTGATGGGTTGGCTGGTGGCCTCGGGTGGTTCCACCATGGACGGCCGTTTCGTGGCGGTCGACCCGGCCCGCCTGATCGACACCCGGATCCCGAGCGGCGCGCGACTCACCTCGGGCAGCGCGAACCCGTGGAGCCGCCGAGGGGACCGGATCGACTTCGAGGCCCAGGGCATGCTCGGAGTCGACGGACGGGGCGGAGCCGGCGCGATCGTCGTCTCCGTCGCCGCCATTTCCGGTGGCGGACCGGGTGGATACGTCGGCGGATTCCCCGGCGGATCGGCATGGACGGGCACCTCGAACGTCAATGTGCTCCCCGGTGACGTCAGGGCCAACGTGATCATGATCCCGTCGGACACCTCCGGCTTCTACTCGCTGCAAACGCTGAACATCGCCGACGTGGTGATCGACGTAATGGGATACATCACCTCCGACTCGGCGCCGGCCTCGACGTCGGGCCTGTATTCGTCGATCGCTCCGACGCGAGTCGTCGACACCCGCATCCCCCTCGGGTTCGAACGCATGGTGGCCCTGACGGCAGCGACCGTCAAGCTTCCAGGTGGCGGTTCGCGAGCAGCGGTCGTACAGAACATCACGGTGACCGAGACAGCCGCGGCGGGTTGGGTCGCTGTCCATCCGTCACCCGTCACGCCCGGAGTCTCGAACCTGAACTTCACCGGCGCCGGCCAGACGCGGGCTGCACTGGCCTTCACTCGCTTGGCGAGCGATGGAAGCGAGCGGTTCACTGCGTCGACCGCGACCGATCTGGTCGTCGACGTGGTCGGGTTCTTCTCGGAGTGACACCGGAGCGATGAGTAGCCTGACGCGGTGACTGTTCTGCGGATCGCGCTCGCCCAGCTCAACCCGACCGTCGGAGACCTCGACGGCAATCTGGCGAAGTTGATCGATGCCTACGACCGCGCCGAGGCGGCCGGGTGCGACATCGTGGCGTTCCCCGAATTGTCGATCACGGGCTATCCGCCCGAAGACCTCGTGCTGAAGCCGGGTTTCGTCGCCGACAATCGGGCGGCGCTCGAATCATTCGCCGCCCACACGCTCGAGTGCACCGCCGTGATCGGCTTCGTCGACGCCGACCGCGATCTGTACAACGCCGCCGCCGTGTGCGTCGGCGGGTCGGTGGCGGGCACCTACCGCAAGCGCCTACTGCCGAACTATGCCGTCTTCGACGAACAGCGCTACTTCACCGCCGGCACCGACAACGATCCCCTCGAGCTGTACGAGATCGGCGGCGTGAAGGTCGGCGTGTCGGTGTGCGAGGACATCTGGTCACCGTTCGGACCGCTCGCGACCCAGGCCGCCGGTGGCGCCGAACTCAACATCAACATCAACGGCTCGCCCTATCACTGGGAGAAGGACACCGGCCGCGAGCGAATGGTCGCCACTCGCGCCCAGGACGCCCATTCGGCGATCGTGTACGTGAATCAGGTGGGTGGTCAAGACGAGCTGGTGTTCGACGGCGGCTCGTTCGTCGTCGACGCCGAAGGGCATGTGCTGGCGCGTTCGCCGCAGTTCGTCGAGGATCTGATGATCGTCGACGTGCCGATCCCGCCCGTCTATCGCGGCCGGTTGCTCGACCCGCGGGGCAAATCCACCGACGCCGAACTCCCGATCGTGCACATCAGCAGTTCGCCGCGCACCCCCGACGGCGTGCGAGCGGCTCCGCTCGCCGAGCCGCTCGACCGGCATCGCGAGTTGTACGACGCGCTCGTCCTCGGAACGCGCGACTATCTCCGCAAGAACGGGTTCACCGATGTCGTGATCGGCCTGTCGGGCGGCATCGACTCGACGCTGGTGGCCTGTATCGCCGCCGACGCGCTCGGCGCCGAACATGTGCACGGGGTGTCGATGCCATCCCGGTATTCCTCCGACCATTCGAAATCGGATGCGCAATCGCTCGCCGAAAATCTCGGCATCGACTTCCGCACGATCTCGATCGAGCCGGCGTTCCAGTCGTACCTCGACATGCTGGCACCGTCGTTCGAAGGCCGCGAGCCCGGCCTCACCTACGAGAACCTCCAGTCCCGTTGCCGCGGGCAACTTCTGATGGCCCTCTCCAACGAGATGGGCTGGATGGTGCTCACCACCGGCAACAAGAGCGAGCTGGCGGTCGGGTACTTCACCATCTACGGCGACTCGGTCGGTGGGTACGCGGTGATCAAGGACGTCCTCAAGCTCGACGTGTACGAACTGTGCCGCTACGTGAACCGTGCTGCCGATCGCGATGTGATCCCCGAGAACGTCATCGTGAAGCCACCCTCGGCCGAGCTGCGCCCCGATCAACGTGACGACCAGTCGTTGCCCCCGTACGAGATCCTCGACCCGATCCTCGAGCTGTACGTCGAACAGGATCGCACCGCCAACGAGATCATCGAGATCGGCCACGACGCAACGCTCGTGCGGCGCATCACACGTCTGGTCGACATCGCCGAGTACAAGCGTCGGCAATCGCCCCCGGGCGTTCGGGTCAGCCCCAAGGCGTTCGGCAAGGATCGGCGTATGCCGATCACCCACGGTTACCGAGGCTGAGCGCCACCCGTAAGGGTTTGGCGCCCGGCACCAGACCGTTACGGGCTGATCGTTGCCGTGGCAGCTCGGGGTCGGATGTAACGTCCGCAGCATGAGGATCGGAGTTCAGCTGCCCGAGGTCGAATACGAGATCGCGTTCGGTGATCTGGTCGCGATGGCACGTCTCGCCGAGCAGGTCGGGTTCGATTCGATCTGGCTCGGCGACCACCTGCTGTACGACCTGCCCGTGGGTTCACGCGGGCCCTGGGAGGTGTGGACGGCCTTGGCGGCGCTGGCGGCATCGACCGAGCGGATCGCCCTCGGACCGTTGGTCGCCTCGACCAGCTTCCATGCTCCGCCGATGCTCGCCAAGCTGGCATCGACCGTCGATGCGATCTCGAACGGTCGCCTGGTCTTCGGCGTCGGCGCCGGGTGGAACCTCCGTGAATACACCGCGTTCGGGTTTCCGTACGACCACCGGGTGAGCCGCTTCGAAGAGGCGTTCACGATCATCCGCACGCTGCTTGCCGAGGGCACGGTCGACTTCCACGGCACGTACTACGACCTCGACGACTCGGTGCTCCACCCGCGATCGCCGCGGCCGGGTGGACCGCCGTTGCTGGTGGGTTCGATCGGCGAACGGATGCAGGCGATCACCCTGCCGTACGTGTCGGCATGGAACGTGTGGTGGAGCGACTACGCGAACAGTGCCGCCGGCTTCGCCGCGGTGAAGGCCACGGT
Organism: Acidimicrobiaceae bacterium; assembly: GCA_024641005.1. Taxonomy (GTDB): domain Bacteria; phylum Actinomycetota; class Acidimicrobiia; order Acidimicrobiales; family Ilumatobacteraceae; genus Ilumatobacter. The sequence continues at coordinate 86,627 of JAHEDX010000007.1, read as the reverse complement.
CGATGAACGGATCGCAGCGATCGGACGGACCGGGGAGATCGAGGCGACCGCCGCCGTGTACGTGAAGCTTCCGGATGGCACCGGCCGCCAGATGGGCGACTATCCCCAGGACGGCGGCGCCCCGCTCGAGGGGTCGGCATCCGAGATCGCGGAACAGTTGCAGGCGTTCGCCGACGCGGGCGCCGCGGAGGTGCAGCTCGTGGTCGATCCGATCGTGCCGGCCAGCATCGAGTGGCTGGGCGACGTGGTGTCGTTGCTGCGCTGACAGATCGTCGGCGAGGGCCGGGACGCCCCAACGACGGGCACCTGGCTATGGCTCGACCACGATCCAACCCCGCCGTTGGAGTTCGGCGGCGAGTGTGGCGTCGGGGATCTGTCGAGCCGCACGCTCGGCGGACGTGAGCCGGGTGGCCGGGGCCGACGCGACCGGAGCCTGCGGTGCCGACTCGCCCTCGTTGAGCTGGTCGATGAACGCCTCGGCCTCGTCGGCGGTGAACTTGCCGCCCGCCTGGCGCTGGGTGAAGCCCATCGGGCCTCGCGCATCGCGGAAATCGCTGTGGCCGGCCTGGTGCAACAAGTCGAGGAGTTCGTTCACCTGGCGCGCCGAGGCGGGCCGACCTGACTGCTGTCCGAATGCCATGAGGCCAGTCTGACGGGCGGCTGTGACAATCGACGCGATGGTCGTACGGCGGATCGCGGTGCGGTTCCTCGATGGGCCTACGGCAGGCGCGGCGAAACCGAACCGCGGTCGGGCCGACGGGTGCGACAGAATCCTTCCATGGAGCTCAGCGACGGCATCATCGTGCTGCGTCCCCCGGCCGAGAGCGACCTCCCCGCCCTCGCAGATGCGATCCGGTCGTCGCAAGCTCATCTCGCCCCGTTCTTGCCCTGGGCCGCCGGCGACTACGACGAGAACGACACGCTCGAATGGATCCGGCGACGCGGATATCCGAGCGAGGTCGGATTCGTGATCGTGACGCCCGCCGGAAACCTCGTCGGAGGCTGCGGTCTCAACGGGTTCAACGAAGCAAACCGAGTCGCGAACCTCGGGTATTGGCTGAGGACCTCGGCACGCGGCAACGGCTTCGCGACCGCAGCGACGCGGCTGGTCGCCCGGCACGGATTCGACGAGTACGGCCTGGCCCGCATCGAGATCCTGATGTCGACCGAGAATCCGGCGAGCAGGCACGTCGCAGAGCGAGTCGGCGCCCGACACGAGGGTGTGCTGCGCAACCGTCTGCTGTTGCACGGCCGGAACCATGACGCCCATATGTTCTCGCTGGTGCCGACCGACCTCGACGATGTGCTCACGCCGGTACGGGCATCACGATGATGCGAACCGGTACCCGAAGGTGCCGGCGCTCTCAGCCGTAGGTCGCCGTCACCCTGCCGGTGGCGTGAGGTGCGCCCAAGGCTGGGCCGCTTCCAACTGGCTGGCAACCCTGATCAAGACGTCTTCCCTGCCGTAGGCGGCCACGAGCTGGATCCCGATCGGGAGCCCGGCCTCGTTTCGGTGCAGCGGCACATTGATCGCAGGTTGACCACTGACGTTGAACGGTGGGGTGAACGACACGAACCGTGTGGCCCGCTTCATGCCCGCCATCGGGTCGTCCGGCAGGGGCGCGTGCTCGCCGATGCGCACCGGCGGCTCGCTGAGCGTGGGACTGAGCAGTAGGTCCCAGCCGTCGTGCCACCACTGCTGTATGACCCGGCGGTACTCGGCAGTTGCCGCGAGCCCCTTCGCGTAGTCGACCGACGACACCTGATCGGCGAACCGTGCCTGAGCCCAGTTGACGACTTCGACCTCGTCCTCGGTCAGGTCGCGGCCCAGCGCCTCGCCGTACGCCCCGATACCGATCGCCATCGAGGCGCCCCAGATCGACATGAATCGGCTCGTGAAGGAGCGGTCCGACATCGGCGCCGGATATCCGTGCGAGACGTCATGCCCCAATGATTCGAGCAAGGCGGCCGCGGATCGGACGGCGACGACACAGTCAGGGTGGAGTTCCACACCCCTGGGGTCGACATCGAGCAATCCGATCTTCAGCCGACCGGGCTCGACCCCGAGCTCGTGGACGTAGGGTCGATCGGGCACTGGAGCGATCACGGTGTCGCCGACACCCGGACCACGAACGGCGTCGAGCAGGCGTGCCGTGTCGCGAACCGATCGGCTGACGCACAGCTCGACGCTGAGACCCGACTCGGCGCGCTGTGGCCCCAGCGTGATCCGGCCCTGCGACGGCTTCAATCCGATCAACCCACAGCACGAGGCCGGGATGCGAATCGAGCCCCCGCCATCGCTGGCGTGGGCGATCGGCACCATCCCGGCCGACACCGCCGCGGCGGCGCCACCGCTCGACCCGCCGGGCGTGTGCTCGATATTCCAGGGATTCCTGGTCGGGCCGTAGGCGACCGGCTCGGTGACCGGGAGACTGCCGAGCTCGGGGCTGTTGGTACGGCCGAGCGTGACGAGGCCGGCCGCTCGGAATCGAGACACGATCGTGCTGTCGGCCGGCGAGATCGGCAGTGCGTCGCGGAGCGCGACGTTGCCATTCGACATGGGTTGCCCGGCGTAGGGCGCCCACAGGTCCTTCAACAAGAACGGAACCCCACGAAATGGGCCATCGGGCAGATCGGAGGCGGCCACCTCGCGTGCATGGTCGAACCAGCGCATGATGACAGCATTGATCGGTCCATCGAGCTGCTCGATCCGCTCGATCGCAGCCTCGGTCAGCTCGGTCGCCGACACCTCACCACCTGCGACCAGTTCGGCCTGAGCGGTGGCGTCGAGCCAGCGGGTGTCTTCGGACAGTGAGGTCATCGCCCGGTTCTAACAGGATCGTTCCGGCCGATTCGTGCCGAAGTCGAGGAGAGCGGATGGAAGACTGGCCCCATGGCCGATACCGACATGACCCTCGATGAACGCGAAGCCTTCCTCGCCGACCTGCACGTGGGCATCTTGTCCATCGCCCGCGACGGCAAGGGGCCGCTCGCGCTACCGATCTGGTACCAGTACCGCAACGGCGAGGTCACGATCGGGATCTCCGACAGCTCGGTCAAGGCGATGTTGCTGCGCCGACACGGCCGAGCCACGTTGACAGTGCAGAACGAGGCACCGCCGTACCAGTACGTCATGGTCGAGGGCCCGGTAACGGTCGGCAAAGACGACGACAGCGTGCTCGAGATGGCGACGCGCTATCTCGGCCCCGAGCTCGGCGCCGCGTATGCCCAGCAGAACCCGACGAACGAGGACTCGGCCCTCGTGCGTCTCCGCCCCGAGCGTTGGCTCACCTGCGACTACGGCAAGACCGACGGCTGAGTCGGGGCATCGCACGAACCGCGCCGACATCGACGCCGGAACACCAACGGCGGGTCAGTCCAGAGTCAGCTGCACTGTGGCACGAATGGAGTCGTGCCGACATCGACGAACACTCCGAACCGGCTGCATTGTCGAGGGCTGACCGTCAAGTACGGCGAGTATGTCGCCGCCGACCACATCGATCTCGACGTGGCGGCGGGCGAGGTGTTCGGCCTGCTGGGCCCCAACGGTGCGGGCAAGACGTCGGTGATCCGCGCCCTCACCACCATCATCCGACCCGCCGACGGCACCGCCACCGTCGCCGGCGCCGACCTGTCCGACCAGCGAACGCTCCGTCAGCGCATCGGGGTACTCCCCGAGTCGTCGGGGTACCCCCGTTCCCAGACCGGCTTGTCGTACCTCCGGTTCTACGGCGAGCTGTTCGGGCTCTCCCGAGCCGAGGCGGGCACCCGCGCCGAGCAGCTACTCGACCAGTTCGGCCTGGGCCGCACGCAACAACGGATCTCGCACTACTCGAGAGGGATGCGTCAACGACTCGGTCTGTGTCGGGCGATGATCAACGCACCGGAGGTGCTGTTCCTCGACGAACCGACGCTCGGCCTCGATCCGGCCGGCAAGGAGGACGTCGTTCGGCGTCTGGCCGACATCGCCGTTCAGGACGGCACCGCCATCGTGTTGTGTACCCATCTGCTCGACGAAGTCGAGCGGGTGTGCGACCGGGTGGCGATCATGGCCGCCGGGCGGTTACTCACCACTGGAACGGTCGACGAGGTGATCGACTCGTCCGCCGTGCCCAGAACCTCGCGCCTCAGGGTGAACCCCGACGACGTCGCGGCCGCTCACGAGATTCTCGACCGGCTCGACGTCGTCGAGCAGATGCAGTTCGACAACGCCCGGCCCGGCGACCTCGACCTCCGGCTCGCATCCGTCACCTCACCCACCGCTTCGAGCCAGGTGCTGACGGCGATCGTCGCCGCCCAGATCGAGATCCGGGCATTCGAGACAGATCGGGCGTCCTTGAACGAAGCGTTCCTCGCCCTCACCACTGCAACAGGGGCGATCTCATGAGCAGCACCGCCGCACGAACCCCCAGCCGAGCTGGTTGGTCGATCGTTGCCCGCCAGGAGTTGACCGAGCTGTGGGACAGCACACGCGGACCCGGCGTGCTACTGGGGTTCAGCGTCCTGCTGGCGGCGCTGAGCTACCTGGTCTCGGCCGATGCCGGCATCAATCTGCTCGACGCCCGCGAGTCGGTGGGCGTGATCGTGCAAACGGCGATCGCGCTCGGAACGCTGACCGCGCTCGTCATCAGTTCGGACGCGATCTCGGGCGAACGGGAGCGCGGGACGCTCGAGTCGCTGTTGGTGACCCCGCTCCATCGACGTGACCTGGTGATCGGAAAGCTCATCTCCGCCACCAGCATGTGGGTCGCCGCGATCCTCGTCTCGCTGCCGTTCGTGGTCGTGCTGGCCCGAGGCCCCGGTGTGGCGTTCGACGCCGTGATCGTGCTCGTCGTCGCCGGCTCGCTCGTCGCCGCAGCGTTGACGGCGTTCGGGTTGGCGATCAGCAGCCTTGCCATGTCGAATCGGGTCAGCCTCGCCTCGGCGATCTCGATCATGTTGTTGCTCGCCGCACCGAGCCGCCTGCCGGGCGTGACGGCCAATGGCGTACTCGGCTCGATCTTCATCAAACTCAATCCGGTCAGTGCCGGCTTGCGGCTGGCCAACGAGGTGCTCGTGGGTCAACAGGGTTGGGCAGATCATTGGTCGTTGCTCGTATCGCCCGCCGTCGCCGCGGTGGTGTTGACGGCCGTAGCGATCCGTCTGTCCGGGCGCATCGAGTTGGGAGACGCACGATGAGCAAGCTCCTGACCCCGCTGCTGCTCATCATGGCACTCGCCAATGTAGGCCTGGAACCGAGCGATGCCAGCGCAGCGACGCCGGGCTTGGATCGGATCACGGTCGAGATCACGCCGGTCCACGCCGACGTCGCGCTCGGAGACACGATCGAGATGCGCGTCACGATCACCAACTCTTCAGAGGTGGCTCGCGACGACCTGGTTGCACACATCGATGTCACCAGTCCGGATCGCGGCGGTTCGGTCGACCCCGAGGACTGGACAGCGACGCTCAGCAAGCCCGTCGGGCAGCTGGCCGCAGGTGCTTCCGCGACGATCGACTGGAGCATCCAGCCGATTTCACCCGGGACGTTTCAGGTGTACGCAGTCGCGCTCGCCGCCGACGCCGACGACGTGGCCGGCTCGAACGTGTTGATGGTGTCGGTCACGGATCAGCGCAGCCTGAACCCGCAAGGGGTGCTCCCGGTGGTGCTCATCGTGCCGGCTGCAGTGGGGGCGCTGTTCTTCTCACGGCTACGTCGCAATCGGGCTTGAGCTCTGGCGACCACCCAACGGAACGTTCGCGGCAGCCGCGGTTGACGGCGACCGTGCGGAGCTCAGATCCGTTCGATGATGATCGCCGGCGCCATGCCGCCGCCGGCGCACATCGTGATCAGACCGAACTGGCCGTCACGCCGTTCGAGCTCATCGAGCACGGTGCCGATCAAGATCGCCCCGGTGGCACCGATCGGATGTCCGAGCGCCATCGCCCCGCCGTTGACGTTGACCTTGTCACGGTCGAGATCGAGATCGCGTTGGAACTTCTCGGCCACGACAGCGAACGCCTCGTTGATCTCGAACAGATCGATGTCGGCGAGCGTGAGGCCGGCCTTCGCGAGCACCTTGCGAGCGGCGGGTACGGGCGCGTTGAGCATCAGTGTCGGGCAGTCGCCCATGTTGGCGGTAGCCACCACGCGAGCCCGCGCCGTGAGCCCGTGGGCCTTGGCGTAGTCGGAGCTGGCCCACAAGATCGCGCCCGAGCCGTCGACGACGCCTGAGGAGTTGCCGGCGTGGTGCACATGCTGGATTTCGATGTCGGGATACTTCTGGTTGATGAGTTCGCGGAAGCTCGGTGCATCTTCGGCATGGCGATAGTCGGCGATCGCCGGGAAGCTCGGGGCCAGCGCAGCGAGCGACTCGGCAGTGGTTCCGGGGCGGGGGAACTGCTCGTGGTCGAGCGCCACCGAGCCGTCGAGGTTGAGCACCGGGATCAGACTCTTGTCGAAGCGACCTTCCCGGATCGCCCGGTCGGCCCTCGCCTGCGACTCTGCCCCGAGGGCATCGAGGGCAGCACGCGAGATCCCCTCCATGGTCGCGATCGCATCGGCACAGACGCCTTGGTGCGACTGTGGATGGATCTCCTGCAGATGCGGGTTGTTGGCACCCATCGGCAGCAGGCCCTTCTTCGGCAGCGACATCATCTCGGTGCCCCCCGAGACCACGAGGTCTTCCATCCCCGCCATGATTGCGTTGGCGGCGATGTTGGCACTCGTGATACCCGAGCCGCAGAACCGATCGAGTGTCACACCGCTGGCCTTGATGTCGTAGCCCGCATCGAGCGCCGACATGCGACCGAGATCGCCGCTCTGCTCGCAGACCTGCGAGCTGGTGCCCCACACGACGTCGTCGACGTCGGCGGTGTCGAAGCCGTTGCGCTCGACGAGTGCGCGCAGCACCGTCGAACCCAGGTGTTGGGGGTGGAGGTGTGCGAGTGCGCCCTTGCCGGGCTTGCCGATACCGCGAGGGGTGCGGCAGGCATCGATGATCAGTGCGTCGGCCATGAAGGCTCCCTATGTGTCGAGGTCGTTGGCGTCGACGTGCACGAGCACGTCGACGCACGGATGCTGCTGGTCAGATGATGATGCCTGGGCACCACCCGGGACGAGTCAGGCATTCGACTCGGTCGATGGGAGATCGCCTTCGGCTGTTGCCTTCATGGCCTCGACGACCCGTTGCATGTTCGAGCGATGCTCTTCGATGCGTCGGTGCAGAATTCGTGGCTCCTTGTCGGGCATCGCGCTGATCGCAGCGCTGATGCCCGAGGGTCCCGGCCCGATCACCAGCGAATATCGCAGCCGGGTCGCACCTGCGATCTGGGCCAGCTCGAATCGCCACTGTGCACCGGGGTTGTCCGGGTCGGACGTGACCCAACCGAACTCCGACCGCTCGGCGTAGCGGTGCACGAAGCACGGCACGTCCCACTCGCCGATCGCAGGATGGACGTTGCTGCCGATGAACTGCGCGCCCAGCGACGGACCGTCGACTCCATCGGCCCAGCGAGCGCCACGGAACTCTTCGCTGAAGCGTGCCCCGAATCCGATGTCGGTCACGAGTGGCCACACGGCATCGACAGGCGCCTGGATGTCGACCTCGACCACCGTGCCCGGGCCGTCGGCGAGGCAGGGCGGGTCGCTCGGTCCCGAGACCCAGGTGTGCGCATAGCGATCGATGAAGGCGATCTCACGCGCCGGAAAGCGGGGCGCTCGTTTGAACTCGGTGCCCTTCGTCCACGCGACGGGGATCATCGCGATCTGCGTATTGCCCGCCGGCACACCGAGCAGCTCGGCCAACTCGTCACCCTTGCCCAGGATCGCCGTTGTCCACGAGCTGCCCAGGCCGCGGGCGCGGAGCGCCACGCAGAAACTCCAGACCGACTGGATGACGGAGTCGAACAGACCAGGGCGGCCGCTGGCATCGTGCATGCCGATGATCGTCGGGATGACGATTGCCGGCACGTCGGCGAGATGCTCGGCGAGATGGGCCGCCGACTTCATGACCTGCTCTTGTGGATGGCCAGTGCCGGCGAGCCTGTCGCGGGCACCGATCATGAACTCGCCGCCGGTCGCCATGTACAGCTCGGCGATGCGGGCCTTGATCACCGGGTCACGCACGATGATCCAGCGGCGACTGCCCTGGTTGCCACCCGAAGGTGCCTGCTCGGCAATGTCGATGCAGTCGAAGATGACGTCGTTGTCGACCGGCCGCTCGAGGTCGAGTCGCAACCGGACCGCCCTGGTGGTGGTGAGTGCCTCGTCGACCGAACCCACGTCGATCGTCATCGTCGATCCCCCCGACGGGTCTCGCATACCACCGCTGCCGACTCGCTCATCATCGTCCCCTCTGGTCGCACGGGCGACCGACCGTGATCGCGCCAACCTACTGCGAGCGGTCATGGGCCTTCGTGCTCGCAAAGTGCAGGCCCGAGGCACGGCAAGCAGCATGACGAAGCCGACCGGCAGCGGTCGCGGCGACCGCGATGCGCCATCATGGATGCGTGCCCGGCCGACCGGACGATTCTGTAGCAGCGAGCGTCGATGCCTTGTACGCGTTGGTCGGCATCGAACCACCCACGCTGCGCCGGTCGGACGTGGCCGCACGAAGCGGCATCGACCCCGAGCAGACACTTCGATGGTGGCGGGCCATGGGTTTCGCCGAGGTCGCCGACGACGAGCTCGCATTCAGCGAGGCCGATGTCGAGGTCGTGTTGCGGCTACGAACACTGTTGGAGGACGAGGCGATCGCCGATGGCGACATCCTCCGTCTGGCGCGTTTGATGGGCGCCTCGTTCTCGCGACTTGTCGAAGCCCAACTCGCCGTCATCTCCGGCGACCTGATGAGGGAACACGACGGCATCACCACGATCGCCCCGACCTCCCGGCGAGTACTCGGCGACGGCTCGGAGCACGACATCGTCGACTTCGTCGAGAACACCATGAACTATGTCTGGCGTCGGCATCTGCTCGCGGCCTTGGCGCAGAGTCTCCATACCGACGAGACCGACGCGCTCCAAGCTGTCGGGTTCGCCGACCTGTCGGGATTCTCGCGGGTCAGCAAATCGGCGAGCCAGCAGCAGATCACAGAGATCGTCGAGACATTCGAGACCGCAGCGTTCGACGTGGTCGCGGCGCACGAGGGTCGAGTGGTCAAACTCATCGGAGACGAGGTCATGTTCGTCTCCAGCACGTTCGACGGGGCGGTGGGGATCGCCATCGACCTGATCGAGCGACTCGCCCCGATCGAGTCGATGCCTCCCGTTCACTGCGGCATCGCTGCCGGTCAGACAGTGCGTGTCGGCGGCGATGTGTTCGGCCCCACGGTCAACCTGGCGAGCCGTTTGACCGGCGTGGCACGACCGGGCAGCATCGCCGTCCCCCGCGCCCAAGGCCAGCACCTCCTCGATCGCGGCGACCTCGATGTGCGCTGGGTGCGGCGTTACTACGACCTCAAGGGTGTCGGCCGCACGCGGGTGATCACGATCAGGCCGTTGGGTGGGCAGGGCCAGGAGTGACTCTGCGGTCGTTGGGTGATGCCCTGCCGGTCGAACGGGCAATCACACGACACAGATGTCGAACGGCGCCACGCCGCGCATCAGGTCGGCGGCCCAGGCGATGGCATCCGCGGTGGGCTCGACGAGCGGCGGGTCGTGAGGCCTCGCACCGTGGGCCCGGAACCCGATCAGCTTCACGCGCATCTCGGGATCGATCGCCGCGAGCCATTCGGCCGTGCGTCGCAGCAGGTCAGGCGCATCGTTCACCCCCGAGAGCAGCAGCATCCGAACCTCGTAGAGCAGGCCGAGCTGGTGCAGACGCACGATGCTCGCAAGCACCTGATGGTTCGGTTGTCCCGTCATCTCGCGGTGGATGTCGGGGTCGAAGCACTTGAGATCGATCATCGCCCCGTCCATCACCGGGGCCAGGTCGTCCCACACGGCCAGGTCGGTCGCACCGTTCGAATCGACGAGGCAGGTGAGGTGAGCGAGCGCCGGATCGGATTTCACTGCGGCGAACAACGCTCGCAGAAAGATCGGTTGCTGTGTGGCCTCACCCCCCGAGGCCGTGATCCCCCGGATGAACGGGGTCGCTCGGCGGATCCGCACGAGCAGTTCATCGATGCCGAGATGGTGGGGATCATGGCCCTCGAGCGGCCGGTGACCGGGGATCGTCTGAGGGTTGTGGCACGCAACACAGTCGAAATTGCAGCCCTGCAGAAATACGACGAACCGGTTGCCAGGGCCATCGACGTTGCTGAACGAGATGGTGTCGGCGACGAAGCCCGTGACCGGCCTATCGAGGATCCCGCTCATGGCATCCGATGCGTTTCACCGCTCGCTCGGTGAGGTGATACGAGTTCTCGCTGCCGGCGGCCAGGTGGTCACTCGAATGCCGGACGACCTCATGATCGGCGATGGCGGCGAGATCACTCTTGCGCACCAGGTATCCGGTGATCCGGACGAACTCGTTGCTGTCGAGATTGAACGTGAAATCGCGCATGCCGCTGGCGAACCCACCGCGGATGATGTCGACCATCGCCTCGGGGTTGCGCGTGGCGGTCTCGTCGACGTGGAAGATGTCGCTGACGCCGGATGCGAACAGGTGATGGTGCGGCGCACAGGCCGCGATGTGTTCGAGCAGGCCTGGCTCGTCGCCGACCGGGATACGGGTGCCGGCAGTCACGTGGTCGTCGAGATCGATGCCGCTCTGGCTGTGCAGGTAACAGCGCCCCTGACCGCCCTCGCAGTAGGGCATCGGACGGGAGGCCACCAACTCGGCGACCCGTTCGACCACGCGAACCGCCAGCGCATTGGCGTGCTCGTCGTGGCCGTACCGGGCCTCCCCGTCTCGATCTCGGCCTTCGTAGGCCATCAGCAGGTTGACGCATTCGGCCAACCCGAAGATGCCGAACATCGCCGAGAAGCGGTCGATGTCGATGAGTCCTTCGGTCGCCAACCAGTGGGTGTCGAAGAAGCGTTGCCGCTCGACCAGCGAACGAATCCTCGCTTCCGCCAGTTCGGCGGTGAGCTCGACGTACCGCGGGAGCACCGTCGCCAGGAACTCGTCGACGGGACCGCCGTGCAGCAGCGCCACTTCTTTGAGGTTGAGGCGCACCAGCGTGTGTGATCCACCGCCGATCTTGAGCGAGTTGTAGCAACTGACCGCTGCGTACCGTTCGCCGTGATCTGCGACCATCATCGGATGGTTGACGAAATGCGGCTTGCCGGTTTCGAACACCGTGCGCACCGCGTCGTCGATCAGGTCGTCGGGCGTGATGTCCGGGTCGACCTTGAGGGTGATGTTGGGGACCGCCTGACGCAGCGAGCGCTCGACCCTGAAGATCGAACGCGTCACACGGCTGTCGTGCGGGCCGAGGTCGAGGTGCACGAACGCGTCGGGCAGCATGCGGTCGATACCGATCCAGAACCGCCGCAGTTTCACGTCGAGCTCGTCATCATCGAGGTCGTCGGTGACGAACGGAGCCAACACCTTGTCGAGATCGCCGAGGTAGACGGGGTAGGTGGTCACGCTCGGCACGTGGGTGTACATCACCTGCAAGAACGCCAGCGCATCGTCGAGATCGGTGGGAGGGGGCATCTCGAGGTAGGTGAGCCCCTGGCGCATCGCCAGCTCGTAGTCCGGCAGGATGTATCGCGCCGTGAAGGGGGCATGGCCCTCGAACATGTCACAGATCACGCGCTTGTCGAGCGCCTCTGCGCACGCCTCGGAGATCGCGGGGTACGGCAGCGCCTCGGTTGCCAACACGGCCAACCTGCGCAGCTTCTGGTCGTACGCCAACGCCGGGTCTTGCACCAACTCGGTGGCGCGTACTGTCAACTCCGTGATCTCCACGACTCGACAGTACGGCCTACCCATCTCGGGCGCTAGGGCCACAGGTCCGTAACGGTTTGGTGCCTGCCAATCCGTTACGGGGGGCGGACTGGTTCTCCTAGGCTGGCACCGAGACACGCCAATCCGGGAACGAGGAGCAGCACCCACCGTGAAAGAACTGATCTACCACCGCACCCTGATGCCGGCGCTCGAGCGGTTCGCAGACAAGACGGCGTTCTTCGACGGCAGCTACACCAGCACGTATGCCGACCACGGCGACCGCACGCTGCGGTTGTGCCACGCCCTGCGTCATCAGCTCGGCATCGAGTCGGCAGACCGGTTTGCGGTCATGGCGACCAACAGCCATCAGTTCCTCGAGCTGTACCACGCTGCGCTGCTGGGTGCCGGGGTCATCAATCCGCTCAACCTGCGCCTCGCCGGCAAGGAACTCGACTACATCGTGCGCGACTCGGGTACCGAAGTCGTGTTCGTCGACACCTTCTTCGCCCAACACCTGGCTGACGCGATGGCGTCGTCGGACGAGCCCTCGCCGATCCGACACGTCGTGTTGATCGGCGACGGCGATGTGCCTCACGACATCAAGTACGAGGAGTTGATCGCTGCCGCCGAGCCCGTCGCGCCCGACGAGCCCGACGAAGACGACCTGTGCGTCCTCATGTACACAGGCGGTACGACTGGCCTGCCCAAGGGCGTCGCGCTCGAGAACCGGGCCGAGATGCTCAACCTGTATCACATCGCCACCGTCGTTCCGCTCGAGGAGGACAGCGTTTACCTCCACCAGACACCGATGTTCCACGCTGCATCGATGGGCGGGATCATGGGCATGCCGGCGTCCGGCGGGTCCTCGGTGTTCATGCCGTTCTACGAGCCGGGGGCGGCGCTCGAGCTGATCGAACGGCACGGCGTCACCCAGACGATGATGGTGCCGACGATGATCGCCATGATGCTGGGACACGAGTCGTTCGCGCCCGAACGACTCGCCTCGTTGAAGCGACTCACCTACGGCGCTTCCCCGATGCCGGCGGCGCTGCTCGACCGCCTCTTGTCGTTGTATCCCGACCTCGAGGTCACCCAGGGCTATGGCATGACCGAGTGCTCGTCGTTGTTGACCTGGCTCGACGACAAGGACCACCGCATCGGCGGCCCCCGGCTGCAGTCGGCCGGGCGGCCCGTCACCGGCGTCGCCATGTCGATCCGCGACGACCAGGGCAACGAGGTCGGACCTCGCGAGACCGGTGAGGTGTGGGCGCGAGCCGGCAACTTCATGCGCGAGTACTGGAACAAGCCCGAGGCCACCGCCGAGGTCTTCGAGGGTGGCTGGTACCACACCGGTGACGCCGGATACCTCGACGAGGACGGCTACCTGTTCCTCGTCGACCGTGTGAAGGACATGATCGTGACCGGCGGTGAGAACGTGTATTCGGCAGAGGTCGAGAGCGCGATCTCGAAACATGCCGCGGTCGAGCAGGTCGCGGTCATCGGCATCCCTCATGAAACCTGGGGCGAGCAGGTCCATGCGATCGTCGTGCTGCGCCCCGGCGCCGCCGCGACCGCGGAGGAACTACAGGACGCATGCCGCGACCAGATCGCCGGCTACAAGGTGCCCAAGTCGGTCGAGTTCCGCACCGAGCCGCTCCCGCTGTCGGGCGCCCTCAAGGTGCTCAAGCGAGATCTGCGAGCGCCGTACTGGGCCGAGCACGGCCGAGCGGTCAACTAGCTGATGCCGGGCCGGATCGTGACGGTGTCGGAGCGAAGGTGAGCGCCGCCGGTCCACCACGGCGGACCGCTCGACAGCTGGAAGCCTGGCGCGAGGCCAACCGCCCGTTCGAGCTCAACGACTACACCGGCCCGACCAGCGGGCCCCTGTGGCAGTTCGATCGCCGGCGGCGCTCGAGCGTCGTGATCACGGCCGTTCACGGCGTCCGTCACACCCGATCGGAGGCGATCGGCAAGTCCAACGACGCCAACACCGGCGGCCTGGCGCTGGTGCTCGCCAACGAGCACAAGATGTCGGTGGGCCTGGTACGCCGATCCGACGCGGCGCTCGACGTCAACTCCGATCCCGAGCACCCGTTCAAGGCAGCGCTGATCGAACGGCTCCGACCTGCGCCCGGTCACTATCTGGTCGATCTGCACGGCATGTCCGACAGCTACGAGGTCGACGTGGCACTCGGTCTGGGTCGAGATCCGTCACCGGAGGTACTGCGTTCGGGCGAGCGAGTGCGTCAGGCGTTGCTTGCTGCCGATCTCTCGGTCGACTTCGGAGGAGAGGCCACGGGTCTGCGCGGCGCGGGACCCGGCACCCTGACGACCTGGGCGGGGGGAGTCGGCCTGATCGGCCTGCAACTCGAGATCCGACAAGGCCTTCGCTCGTTTCGTTCGCCGTCGTCGGAACGGACACGGCTGATCCGCGGACTGTCGAACGCCCTCGAAGCGGTCGCTGCCGACGATTGAACCGTCACTGCTGCTCGGGAAGCGCCCGATCAGCAGCTCAGCACGAGACGAGCAGGCGCTCGAGACCCCGGATGACGAAGGTGGGGTGATAGGCGGGTTCCTCGGCAAGGGTGAGGTCGGGGAACTGTGCCACGAGACCCTCGAGCGATACGGCCAGCTCTTGGCGGGCAAGCGGTGCGCCGACGCAGAAGTGGATGCCACCGCCGAATCCGATGTGAGCGGTGTCACCGCGACCGACGTCGAATCGATCGGGGTCATCGAAACGGCGCGGGTCGCGCTCGGCCGCTCCGAACAGCATGACCACCTCGTCGCCCACCTCGAACTTCTGGCCGGCGATCTCGACACCAGGTTCGAGCACCCATCGCTCGAACAGCTGTAGCGGAGCGTCCCAACGCAACAACTCCTCGATCGCGGTTCTGGCGTCGACCTCGCCGGCCACCAGCCGCGCCCACTCGCCCGGATGCTTCATCAGCGCCCTGACTCCGTTGCCGAGTGTGTTCACGGTCGCTTCGTGGCCGGCCTCGAGCAGCACCATCGTCGTCGAGACGATCTCGTCCTCGGTGAGTGTGTCGCCCTCGTCCTCGACCCGCACCAGTTCTGACACGAGCAGGCCGTCGGGGTTGCGGCGTTTGCCGGCGATCAGGTCACGCGTGTACTCGATGTACTCCCCCGCCGCCCGATTGGCGGCGGCACGCACCTCGTCGGTGGTCGACAGCTCGTACATCTTCACGATCGCGTGTGACCAGTCGAGCAGCAGCTGTGTGTCGCTGCGCGGTACGCCGAGCATCGAACAGATCACGGCGACCGAGTACGGCTGGGCGTAGTCGGCGAGCAGGTCGAACGTGCCCAGCCGACGGCAGCTGTCGAGCAACTCCTGCGAATAGCCCTCGATGTCGGGTCGCAGCGCGGCGACGGCCCGCGGTGTGAACACCTTGGCGACCAGCCGACGCAGGCGGGTGTGGTCGGGGGGTTCGAGACACAGCAACGACCACGCCTCGTGCTGATGGAAATCTGCCCAGCGTGGATCGGGTTCGCTGCGGCCGAGCTCGGCGTGGGTGAAGAGATGGGTGTAGGCGCGTCCGAGTCCGCGGTGGCGCAATGTCTCGTGTACGTCGGCGAAGCGCGTCAGCACCCACTGGTTGCTGCGCTCGTTCCAGAACACGGGAGTCGCCTCACGAAGCTCGCCGAGCACCGGATACGGGTCGGCGATGAACGCCAGATCGTCGACGTCGAAGCGCTCGATCAATGCGTCCAGGTCAGCCACCAGAGCACGGTACCGCGCGTCGGGAGTCGGTCCTGCAGCGTCCGGCGCGGCCGGCAGCGGATGGGGGCAGTAGCGTCGCGGACACTTCGTCTACTCGAACCGGAGCCAGTGACATGACCATCAGCCGGGCGCCGTCTCACGACATCGATCCCGAGCGGTCCGGCTCGCTTTCGGATGAACAGGTCGCCTCGTATCGGAGCGACGGCTACCTGCTGCCGATCACGGTCGCCGATCCCCGGGTCGCGACCGGATGGTGTGACGAGATCGAGGCACTCGAGCGACGTTGGCGAGACGAACCCTCACTGACGCGACCGTTCGTCGACTATGTCCGCGCCAACTTCCATATCGTCAGCTCGACAGCCGCACGGCTGGCACACGAGTCATCGATCCTCGACGCGGTCGAGTCGATCCTTGGCCCCGACATCATCTGCTGGATGACCGAGCTGATCGTGAAGGAACCCCACTCGACGAAGATCCTGACCATGCACCAGGACCTCACCTATTGGGGTCTCGACGGTGCCGACCACCTCGTCACCGCCTGGATTGCGTTGTCACCCGCGACGATCGCGAACGGCGCGATGCAGTTCGTTGGCGGCAGCCACCGCCAGGGTCAGGTCGCCCACCACGACACCTATGGTGCCGACAACCTGCTGTCTCGCGGGCAAGAGGTGGCGGTCGAGTACGACCCAGCCGATCTCGTTCCGGTCGAGCTGCAGCCCGGTGAGATGTCTCTCCACCACGGCCTGATGTTCCACGGTTCGGGTCCCAACACCACCGACGATCGGCGGGTGGCACTCGTGATCAGGTACTGCTCTCCGGCGGTGTCACAACTGGTCAGCGCCACCGACTACGGCATGGTGGTGCGGGGAGTGAATCGAACGAGCAATCTGCTCGCGACACCGGTGCCGTTCGCCGACTTCACACCCGAGGCGATCGCGCTGCACGCCGAGATCACCACAATGCAGTCGACCCCGCTCGCCGCCAACGCCGATCGGGATCTCAGCTACGGCCGATGACGGGTCCCGGGACGGGTATGCGGCATGCCCACGATCATCGAGTGACATCGCCGACGACGGCATCAGCCGAGCAGGTTCGCGACCTGCCACGCGATCACGCCGGTTCCGAGTAGTCGTCGCCACGGGTTGACGCCGCGGATCAACTCGTCGGCACCCCAGAACAGCCAGAGACCGGTGCCCGCTGCTGCGGTGACGTCGGCGACCGTCGATCCGCTGCTGGCGATCAGACCCACGACCCAGGCGATGCCGATCGCGAACAACGGCCAGTTCGGAAACTGGGCGATGGTGATCCGACCGGTCTCACGGTTCTCGAACCACCATCGAAACACTCTCGAACTGCCCACCTCGGTCATCTCAGTTCGATCGTTCGGCGGTCGACGAACTCGGTGAGCTGCTCGTCGATCGCCGGGTCGAGCGGGGGCTGCTCGTACTCCGCCAGGAGCTGCTTCCAGATCCGATTCGCGCGATGAGCGGCATCGATTGCGCCGTCGTCGGCCCACGTCTCGAAGTTTCGCCAGTCCGACACCAGCGGCGAGTAGAACGCCTTCTCGTAGCGGGTCATCGTGTGCGGCGATCCGAAGAAGTGGCCACCTGGCCCGACTGCGTCGATCGCCTCGAGGCCGAGTGCGTCGTCATCGGTGACGATCGGCTGCAGGTACTCGGCCATCATCTGCAGCATCTCTGCATCGATCACGAGCTTCTCGAATGAGGCCGTCAAGCCGCCCTCCAGCCAGCCGGCCGCGTGATTGACGAGGTTGGCACCACCAGCGACTGCACCCCACAGCGACATCTGGCTCTCGTAGGCGGCCTGCGCGTCGACGGCGTTGGCCGTGGTCGTGTTCGACGAGCGGTACGGCAGCCGGTAGCGGCGCGCCAGTTGACCGCCCGCCTGGGCGGCCTTGGTGTATTCGGGTGTGCCGAAGGCCGGCGATCCGCTGCGCATGTCGACATTGGAGGTGAACGACCCGTACACCACGGGCGCTCCCCGGCGCACGAGTTGGGTGAGCACCACCCCGGCGAGGACCTCCGCGTTCTGCAGCACGAGTGCGCCACCGAGCGTGGCCGGCGCCATCGCCCCGGCGAGCGTGAACGGTGTGACGCAGACGGCCTGGTTCGCTGCGGCCAGCTCGGTGAGCCCTTCGGCCATCGGGATGTCGAGGCTGAGCGGCGAGTTGGTGTTGACGATCGCCAACACCGCGGGACGGGCGGCGAGACCGTCGCGGTCGGTGCCGAGCGCGATCGCTGCGATGTCGATGGAGTCAGAGGCGCGTTCGCGCCCGAGCGCGATGCCCTGCCAGTTCTTGTCGATCAATCGGGTCAGTGCGGCCAACAGGTCGAGATGACGGGTCTCGGGCGGCAGGTCCATGGCTTCGAACGGGCCCCCACCCTCCTGATGGATGATGCCGAGAGCCTGGATCAGGCGCAAATAGTCGCACTGCTCGGCGAACGTGCCAGGTCGGCGACCGCGATCGAGATCCGAGCAGAACGCGGGTCCTCCGACGGCAGCGAAGATCACATGGTCGCCGCCGACCGTGAGGTCGTGCGCAGGATTGCGGGCCCGCAACGTGAACGCGGACGGCGCAGTGGCGATCGTCTCGACGACCATGTCGGGGTCGAACCGCACCCGGTCATCGGTCACGGTGCATCCGGCCCGCTGCAGGCGCCCTCGGGCGGCCGGTTCGAGCACCCTCATCCCGGTGTCGCGCAACAAGCGCAGCGACGCACCATGGATCGCCTCGACCTGGTCGGCCGACAGCACCTCGGTGGGGGCCCGTCGGTTGACCACGTCACGCCAAGGGAGCTGGGCGACCTGGCCCCTCGTGCGAGCCGAGCGATCAGGCCGCTGCCGCGCCACGCCCACCGACCATCGTGAGAGATCCCGAACGGCGCCCGCACATCATCGGCGCACTGTACCCGTCGCCACACAGCTCCCAGCCGACGCCGCTGCGGTCGGGGCGACCCGTCGGACCGCGACCCGGGGCGCGACCTAAGGTGACCCGAATGGACGAATGGGCAACGATCGATCCCGTGTCGCGCCTGATTCCCGGCGGCCGGGCCCTCACCGTCACTCCGCTTCTGACCATGATCGCCGAACAGGCGGCGACCGCCGATCGGACACGCCAGATCGACCCCGAGTTGATCGCTGCGCTGAAGGCCTCTGACATGATGCGGCTGTCGGCGAGCAGCGAAATCGGAGGGATCGCCGCGTCGGTGCTCCAGATCGGCCGCGAGCTCGAAGCCGTTGCAGCCCGTTGCACCAGTACCGCGTGGACGATGTGGAACCACCTCGCCGTGTTCCACCTGTTCGTGGGCACGCTCGGACCCGAACAGTCGCATCTGCTGAGCGGCATCGTCGAACGTCGCGAGTGGGTGTGCTTCCCTGCCGGCGCCGGTTCGGGCGTGACCGGCGTGATCGACGGCGACCACGTCCGGCTGACCGGGCGCGGATCGTTCAGCTCGGGAGGCCGATACGCCGACTGGGCGGGCGTGGTGTTCGCCGTGTGCGACGAGCACGGCGTTCGGGTCGAGCCGCTCGACATCCGCTTCACCGTCGTCGCCCTCGACGATCCGAACGTGCAGATCGATCCGACCTGGGACGGCAGCGCGGTGCGCGCGTCCGCGACCGACGACGTGCACTATGACGATGCCCGGGTCCCGGTGCAACGATGCGTCCCCTGGTTCGGGGCCAACAGGGCGGAGACCCTTCGAGAGGTCCCCGTGATCTCTCCCCGGTACCGCGAGGATTGGGTCGGCCTGTCCGACATCTGGCTCGGATGGATGGGGGTCGGTCTCGTCAGGGCGGCGCTGGGCGAGGCGGCCGCGTCGATCCGCGGTCGCAGGTCGATCATGGGCAAGCCGATGGTGACCCGTCCCACCATCCAGGTCAACCTGGGTCATGCCGCCGCCCTCGTCGCGGCTGCGGCGGCGACGATGGAGACCGCGTGTAACGAGGTCGATCGCAGGATCGAAGCGCTCCAGGCCCCGACGGAGGCCGACTACCTGCGCCAGATGGCACTCGGCACCTCCGCGTTGAACCAGCTCGGCGAGGCGATGAGCCTGCTGCTGCGCTGCCAGGGTGGCAACGGGTTGCGGGAAGGCGGCTCGTTCGAACGACGGTGGCGCGACTTCCAGGCGATGCCACTGCACATCAACGCCCACCAGGACCGCACCCATCACCAGCTGGGCCGCTATGTGCTCGGTGAGGAGCTCGAACCGTTCTGATCGAACCGAGCACGGCAGACTCAGATCGTGCCCACCGTGTACCTGGTCGACGGGACGTTCGAACTGTTCCGCTGCTTCCACGGTGCACCGCGGGCAACAGGTCCCTCCGGTGACGAGGTCGGCGCCGCTCGAGCACTGTTCGCGACGCTCGTGTCCCTGCTGACCAAGCAAGAAATCACGCATGCAGCAGTCGCGTTCGACTCGGTCATCGCGCCACCCCGAACGAAGGGACCGCCGACGGTCGAGGCTCTGATCGGATCCCAGCAACCGTTCGCCGCCGAGATCGTACGGGCTCTCGGCCTCGTGCTGTGGCCCGCAGGACGCTTCCAGGCAGACGATCTGCTCGCGACCGGCGCTGCCCGGTTGGCCGAGGACGAACTCGTCGACCGAGTCGTGATCTGCACGACCGACAACGACCTCACGCAGTGTGTGCGAAGCCAGCGCGTCGTGCTGCTCGACAGGATCCGAGACGTCATCACGGACGAGTCACGTGTCAGAGCCAAGTTCGGGGTCGATCCCGAACAGGTCCCCGATCTGTTCGGCCTGATCGGCGACCGTTCTGACGGCATCGCCGGGGTGCCGGGCTGGGGCATCGCCTCGGCGGCGGCCGTGCTGGCCCGCTACCGCAACATCGAGCAGATCCCCGACGACCCGGAGGATTGGGACGTCACGGTTCGCGGATACCGTCGACTCGCAGCGACGCTCCGGGAACGTCGCAGTGAGGCACTCCTCGCCAGGGATCTGTCGGTTCGGCGGGACGATCTTCCACTGCCGGCCACGCTGCAGGACCTGGCATGGGACGGCGCACGCCGCGACCTCGTGAGCACGGTGGCCGCCAAGCTCGGCGATGATTCGGTCGTCACGCGGATCCCCCGCTGGAACCACGACTACTGAGGCCTGCATACCACTGGGTAGTTTTCGGTCATGCAGCCGACGTATCCACCCGAGGCCAGCGCATTCCGGGCCAAGATCACCGACTTCCTCGACGAGAACCTGCCGACCGGATGGACCGGCATCGGTGCGCTCTCCGAGGACGAGCGCACCGAGTTCCAAAGCGGCTGGCGTCAGACGTTGCGCGCCCACGACCTGTTGGCGCCCAACTGGCCGGCCGAGTACGGCGGCGGTGGCCTCACCCACATCGAGCAGGTGATCCTCAACGAGGAGTTCGCGAAGCGCGGCGTGCCGACAGCGGGCGCCAACGACGGCTTCTCGATCGGCATGGTCGGCAACACGATCCTGGTGTGGGGCACGCCTGAGCAGAAGGCGCACTACATCCCGCGCATCCTCGACGGCGTCGACGTCTGGTGTCAGGGATACAGCGAACCCGATGCCGGATCCGACCTGGCCAACGTCGGGTGTCGCGCCGAGCTCGACGGTGACGAGTGGGTCATCAACGGGCAGAAGATCTGGACCTCCCAGGGCCACACCGCCAACATGATCTTCGTCCTGGCGCGCACGGCGCCCGACCATCCCAAGCACGCCGGCATCTCATTCCTGCTGGTGGGCATGGACCAACCCGGTGTCGAGATGCGCCCCATCACCAACATGGTCGGCCACGACCATTTCAACGAGGTGTTCTTCAGCGATGCCCGCTGCCCCAAGGGCAACGTGCTGGGAGACCTGAACAATGGGTGGGCCGTCGGCAACACCTTGCTCGGCTTCGAACGCGGCGTCGGCGCCACTACCACCTCACTCAGCTTCGGCGCCGAGTTCGACCAGTTCGTCGAACTCGCCCGCGACCGCGGTCTGTCCGACGACCCGCATGTGCGCCAGCAGATCGCGGCCTTCTACACGAACGTCCAGATCATGCGGTACCGCGGCATGCAGGCCCTGACCCGCTACCTGCGCGGCGACAACCCAGGGCCCGAGTCGTCGATCGGCAAGCTGTTCTGGAGCCAGCACCACCAAGCGATCACCGAGGCGGCCATGCACCTGCTCGGCGCCGAAGCCACGACCGTCTATGGCACCGAGTCCCGCAGCGGCCTCGGCCCGCCCGTGATCGGCACCGCCAACACGCCGGGCAACTGGATGGCGTCGTTCATGATCGCGCGACCCGGCACCATCTATGCCGGCACCAGTGAGGTCCAGCGCAACATCGTCGGCGAACGGGTGCTGGGCCTTCCCAAAGAGCCACGGGCCGACGCCGGCGCGTGGAACGAATCACGCTGACACTCGCCGGTCGCGGCAGTTCGAAGCTCGAGGTCGCCAACTGATTGACTGTCGGCATGGCAGCTGTCACCGAATCCGTTCGTCTCGAGACCGAGGGCGACATCGCCCTCGTGGTGGTCGACAACCCACCGGTCAACGCGCTGAGCTGGCATGTGCGTCAGGGTCTGTTCGACGGCATCAACCAAGCGGTCGCTGGCGGTGCGAAGGCGATCGTGGTGATGTGTGACGGACGCACGTTCATCGCCGGCGCCGACATCAGCGAGTTCGGAGGCGGTGCACCTCAGGCGGCAGGACTCCCGGAGGTGCAGGCTGCGATGGAGAACGCTCCGGTGCCGGTGATCGCTGCGATTCACGGCACGGCGCTCGGCGGCGGCCTCGAAGTGGCGCTGTGCGCCCACTATCGGGTGGCACTCGGCTCTGCGAAGTTCGGGTTGCCCGAGGTCAACCTGGGTCTGCTGCCGGGCGCCGGCGGCACCCAGCGCCTGCCACGCCTCACCGGGGTGCCCAAAGCGCTCGAGATGATGACGTCGGGTCGCCACATCGGCACCGACGAAGCGCTCGAATGCGGCCTCGTCGACGAACTCGCGCACGGGGATCTGTCGGCCTTGCGCACCGCTGCGATCGGGTTCGCGAACCGGGCCATCGCCGAGAACATGCCGTTGCTCAGGGTCCGCGATCGCAACGACAAGGTCGAGGCCGCCAAGGGTGACACCGAGCTGTTCGCCAAGTTCCGCAAGTCGATCGCCCGCAAGACCCGAGGATTCCTGGCACCCGAGTACAACGTGCAATGCGTCGAAGCGGCCGCCAACCTCTCGTTCGAGGAAGGCCTGAAGGTCGAACGCAAGCTGTTCTTGGAGCTGATGACCGGCCCGCAGTCCCAGGCCCAACGCTATTACTTCTTCGCCGAGCGGGCCGCCAACAAGGTGCCGGGCATCGACAAGGACACCCCATTGGTCGACATCCAGAAGTGCGGGGTGTTGGGCGCCGGCACGATGGGCGGTGGCATCGCGATGAACTTCGCCAACGTCGGGATTCCCGTGACGATCGTCGAGCGCGACCAGGAGGCGCTCGACCGCGGGCTCGCTGTGGTGCGCAAGAACTACGAGCGGTCCCGTTCGATCACGCCCGAGATGGTCGAGCAGCGCATGGCGATGATCACCGGCTCGACCGACAAGGCCGACTTCGCCGACTGCGACATCGTGATCGAGGCCGTGTTCGAGGACATGGAGCTGAAGAAGACGATCTTCCGAGAGCTCGATCAGATCTGCAAGCCCGGGGCGATCATGGCCTCCAACACGTCGGCGCTCGACGTCAACGAGATCGCATCGGTCACCTCGCGCCCGGAGAGCGTGATCGGTATGCACTTCTTCTCGCCGGCCAACGTCATGAAACTCCTCGAGGTGGTGCGTGGCGACAAGTCGAGCGACACCACCGTCGCCACGGCGATGTCGATCGGTAAGCGAATCGGCAAGATCGCTGCGCTCGTCGGCGTGTGCCACGGCTTCGTCGGCAACCGGATGCTGTTCATGCGTCGCATCGAAGCTGACCGGATCATCCTGGAAGGCGCCACCCCGGCACAGGTCGACCGCGTGCTCTTCGACTTCGGCTTCCCGATGGGACCGTTCGCGATGAGCGATCTCGCCGGCCTCGACATCGGCTGGAAGGCCGAGAACTCGAAGGGCGAGACGCTGCGCGATCTGATGTGCGAGAGCGGACGTCGCGGGCAGAAGAACGGTCGGGGCTACTACACCTACGACTCCGAGACCCGAGCGGCCACCCCCGATCCCGAGGTCGAACAGATCATCAAGGACTTCGCCACCGGCAAAGGCATCGAGCAACGCGAGGTCTCCGATCAGGAGGTGCTCGAGCGCTGCCTGTATCCGATGGTGAACGAGGGTGCCAAGATCCTCGAAGAGGGCATCGCCATCCGCGGCAGCGATGTCGACGTGGTGTGGGTCAATGGCTATGGGTGGCCCGTGTACCGCGGAGGCCCGATGCACTGGGCCGATTCGGTCGGGCTCACGGAGATCGTCGAGAAGATCAAGGGCTACAGCGCTCTCGGCGGCCGCCATTGGGAGCTGTCACCGCTGCTCGAGCGGCTCGCCGCCGAGGGCGGCAAGCTCAGCAACTACTCGAACTGACCTCGCTGACCGGCCCACGGTCGCCAAACGACGCAAAGTCGATTCGCGTACACCGTCGGTCGCCAGACGACTCTGCGTGGATTCGGCACCGACGCCGCTCAGCTCACCGTGGCGGGTGCCAGCGCGACCTGAGCCAGATGTCAGACTCGCAGGATGATCGAACGCTTTGTCGACATCAGCACCAGCGACGGTGAGATGAACACCTTCGTCGTGCACCCCGAGGAGAACGGGCCTCATCCGGTGGTGTTGTTCTTGATGGATGCGCCCGGCATGCGCGAGGAGATCCGCGACATGTCCCGGCGGCTCGCCACCGCCGGTTACTACGTCATGGCGCCGCACCTGTACTACCGCGACGTGACCGAGTTCAACGTGTTCGAAAGCGGCGACCGAGAGCGCATGTTCGAGCTGATGGGTCGCCTCACCAACCAAAAGGTCACCGACGACATGCGAGCCCTCATCGCCCACGCAGACGCCGACACCGCCGCGCATGCGGGCTCGGTCGGCGTGGTCGGATATTGCATGAGCGGACCCTTTGCGATCTACGCCGCGGGCGGGATCCCCGACCGCATCCGTGCGGCAGCCTCGTTCCACGGGGTGCGTCTCTTCAGCGATGCCGACGACTCCCCCCACCTCCAGCTCGCGTCCGCACACGCCGAGATCTACGTCGGCGCCGCAGAGGTCGACACCTACGCACCACCCGAGATGATCGATGCCTTCGACCAAGCACTTCGGGCATCGAGCTGTACAGGCAGAGTCGAGTGGTATCCGGGCACCGAGCACGGATACACCTTCCGCGAACGCGGCGCGCTCTACGACAAGGACGCCTCGGAGCGACACTGGGAGCGCATGCACGACCTGTTCGCACGCAACCTGTTCGGCTGACCGCAGACCACTGTCGACGGTTGCGCACCGCCGACACTGCCCTTCGCAGCACCATCCGACGAGCACGTTCGAGATCATCGAACAGCCCGCTCCGAGGCGGGACGACCGGCGCTCGAGTTCCCATTCAGGTCCGATCTCCTCTCGAACCTCCGGGATCGCTAGTGTTCCGCCGTCGCCTCGGTCAGCGGGGCGCTGGGGGTTCCCGGAGGGGTGGCTATGGGGCTGGTCAAGCAGCAGATCCGCGAGGCCGGCGGCGCGTTCTCGAACGTGTTTCGCAATGCCGACCTGCGACGGATCAACCTCGCACTCGCCGGATCGGTGATCGGCGACTGGGCGTACGGAATCGCCGTCTCGGTGTGGGCATACCAGCAGGGCGGCGCCACCGCGGTCGGCGTGTTCGGCGTCGTACGGTTCGTGACACTCGCCATCACCGCACCGGTCACCTCCACCTTCGCTGATCGGTATCCGAAGAAGCGAGTGATGGTCGCCTCCGATCTCATGAGAGTCGTGCTCGTCATCGTCGGGGCGATCTTCGTCGCCTCCGACGGCCCCGCGATCGGGGTGTACGCCATGGCCCTGCTGACGTCGATGGTGGGCACCATGTTCCGACCCGCCCAGGCGGCGCTGCTGCCGGCGCTCGCCAAGGACCCGAAAGAACTCACGGGGGCCAACGTCGCCGCATCCACGATCGAGAGCATCGGCTTCTTCGCCGGGCCTGCGATCGGCGGCGTGCTGCTGGCCGTGGCAGACGTCGCAGTGGTGTACGCGTTCAACGCCGCCACCTTCGTGTGGTCCGCGGCAATGCTGATCCGGATCGGGACGGGCGCCAAGGCGGTCGACGATGCTGCCACCGCGACACCCGGTGACGATTCGACCGCGGCGGTGGATTCCGACACGAAGTCGACCGAGCCCAGCGGCCGAGGCGCGTTCCTCTCCGAAGTGAGCGCTGGTTTCAGGGCGATCATGGCCAACCGAAACCTTCGCCTGGTGGCGGGGCTGTACGTCGCCCAGACGGTCATTGCGGGGGCATCGCTGGTGTTCGAGGTGACGATCGTGTTCGAGTTGCTCGCGCGAGGCGAATCGACCCTGGGCCTCGTCAACGCGGTGCTCGGTGTCGGGGGACTGTGTGGGGGTTTCATCGCGATGGCGCTCGCCCCACGGGAGCGGATCGCCACCGATTTCGGGTTGGGCGTCGTGCTCTGGTCGGCGCCATTGTTGCTGATCGTCGCCTGGCCGACGCTCGCAGCGACGATGGCGGCGATGGTGCTGATCGGAATCGCCAACTCGATCGTCGACATCAATGCGTACACGATCGTCCAGCGCGTGACCGACGAGAAGGTCATGGCTCGCGTGTTCGGTGCTCTGGAGAGTCTCGTGATCGCCGGTATGGCGCTGGGGGCGCTGGCGATGCCGATCCTGATCAAGACGGTCGGATTGCGGACAGGGTTGGCGGTGATCGGGACCGCCGTCTCGGTGTTCGTGCTGACCGCGGTCCCGCGGCTCCACAAAGTCGACACGACGGTGCTGGCACCGCCAGGCCTGCGACTGTTGCGCGGTGTGCCGATGCTGTCGCCGCTGTCACAGCCGACGCTGGAGCGACTCGCCAGTTCGTTGTCGTCGATGACGGTTCCGGCCGGAACCGTGGTGTTCCGCGAGGGCGACCGCGGCGACCGGTACTGGATCATCGAGCGGGGCCGTGTCACGGTGACGCGCAACGGTGAGTTGCTCAATGAACTGGGCGCGGGTGAGGGCTTCGGAGAGATCGCCCTGCTGCGCGACATCCCTCGCACCGCCACGGTGACAGCGGTCGAAGACCTCGTGTTGAAGGGCCTCGATCGCGACGAGTTCATCCCGGCGGTCACCGCCCACGGCGAAGCACTCGAGCTCGCCGAATCCGTCGTGAACCGCTTCCTCACACTGGCCTGAGGCCGGGCCGGTCGTTGATCCCGGTCACCAAGCGACGCAAAGTCGGCCCACGTACACCGTTGGTCGCCAAACGACTTTGCGTCGGTTCGGCACCGCCTCCGTGACCTGACGGTTCGACCAACTCATGATGAGCGGATGGAGCATCCGCAATCCTTCGCTGCTACAAACCAGGACTATGCCGATGACCTTTCGCGAAGCATGCGACGCCGTCTGTTCCCCGGGAACCATGTTCGAGATCACCGAGACCGACGTGCTCGGTGTGCCGACCAAGGTGTTCACCGGCACGCCACCGAACATCCGCACACTGTTCCAGCTCGCAGGCGCCCGCGAGGACGACTTCATCGTGTACGAGGACGAGCGCTGGTCGATGCCGCGAGTGCTGGGCCTCGCCGGGCAGATCGGCCACGCACTGGTGCACGACCTCGGGATCGTCAAGGGTGACCGGGTGGCGATCGCCATGCGCAACTACCCCGAGTGGATCGCAGCCTTCGCAGCGATCACATCGATCGGCGCCGTCGCCGTGCCGCTCAACGCGTGGTGGGTGACCGACGAGATCGTCTATGCGCTCACCGATTCGGGAGCAAAGGTCGTGCTGGCCGACGAAGAACGGCTGGCGCGCATGCAGCACGCGGCAAATGGAGACATCTCCGCCAGGATCGTGGTGGCGCGGACGTCACCGGATGCCGCGGGCGCAACGACCCGTCTGGAGGACATCCTCGACGACGGCACGACGATGCCCGCCATCGACATCGACCCCGACGACGACGTGACGATCCTGTACACGTCGGGCACCACCGGGCATCCGAAGGGCGCCGTCTCCACGCATCGAGCCCTGTTGAGCGCGCTGATGAGTTTCGCCGCCCGGGCCGCGGTGAGCGGCCTCCGCGAGCCAGCACCCACCGGTTCGGAGCAACCTCAGACGGCCTTCATGTTGTGTGTCCCGCTGTTCCATGTCACCGGGCTGGTGCCCGTGATGCTCGGGTCGTTCCTGAGCGGAGCGAAGCTCGTCATGACGCATCGCTGGGACCCCGACCGAGCGCTCGAGCTGATCGAACGGGAGCGGGTGACGAATTTCGTCGGCGTCCCGACCATGAGCTGGGATCTGCTCGAGGCGAGCACGTTTGCCGAGCGCGACACGTCGAGCCTGCGTTCGGTAGGCGGCGGTGGGGCACCGATGCCGCCCGAGCTGGTGAAGCGCATCGACGACAACTTCTCGAACGGGCGGCCCGGTCTGGGATATGGCATGACCGAGACCAATGCCTACGGCCCGCAAAACGCCGGCGACGACTTCATCGCCCACCCCACGTCGACCGGCCGTGCGGTCCCGATCATGGATCTGCGCGTCACCGATCCGGATGGTACCGAACTGCCCCAAGGCGAAACCGGCGAGATCTGGTTTCGCGGCCCGATGTTGATCCGTGGCTACTGGAACCGCCCTGAAGCGACCGCCGACACCATCGTCGACGGCTGGCTTCGTTCAGGCGACATCGGGCGCATCGACGAGGACGGGTTCGTCTACGTCAGCGATCGGGCCAAGGACATGGTGCTGCGCGGCGGCGAGAACATCTACTGCGCCGAGGTCGAAGCTGCGATCTACGAGCATCCTGCGGTCTACGAGGCAGCGGTCTACGGCATCCCCGACGAACGCCTGGGAGAGGAGCTGGCATGCCACGTGATGGTCAAGAGTGGCGCCACCCTCGACGCCGGCGAGCTTCAGCAATTCGTCGGCGAACGCCTCGCGAAGTTCAAGGTGCCCACCAGCGTGACGATCGTGACCGAGCAGCTTCCCCGGAATGCTTCGGGCAAGATCCTCAAACGCGACCTGCGCGACACCTTGCTCGCCGGCAACTGACACCAGCGGAGAGCATGCGCGCCGGGCAATCGAAGAGGTCCGGCCGCAGGCTGACCTCGTCGCCGCGGCGGTGAACCGGCCCCGCTTGGATCGTGGCAGTTCGCGTCTGCCGCCTAGCTTGCGGATATGGAACTGGACAACAAGGTCGTCGTCGTCACCGGAGCCGGTTCGGGTATCGGTGAGGCGATCGCCCGAGCCGCTCACGCGGCCGGGGCACGCCATGTGGTGGTCGCCGACCTCGACGGGCCCGAGGCCGACCGGGTCGCGAGCGAGATCGGCGGCACGGCCGTGGCGATCGATGTCAGGGACGAGGATGCGATCCGACGCCTCGTCGAGGTGACCGAGGATGCGCACGGGCCGATCGGGTTGTTCGTGTCGAACGCCGGATATGTGACCTCCGCCGGCCTGGAGGATCCAAACGAATCGATCCAGCGCATGTGGGAGGTGCACTGCATGTCGCACATCTACGCCGCCCGAGCGGTGCTGCCGTCGATGATCGCCCAGGGCGAGGGGTATCTCCTCAACACCGCATCGGCCGCAGGCTTGCTCAGCCAGATCGGCTCGATGTCGTATTCGATCACGAAGGCGGCGGCGATCTCGCTGGGTGAGTGGTTGTCGATCTCACATCATCATCAAGGGATACGGGTCTCGGTGTTGTGCCCCCAGGCGGTCCGCACCAACATCATCAAGAACAGTCCCGACAACGTCGACGGAGCCGATGGCTTCGAGGGTGGTGTCGCGAGCGGCGACGGTGTCGTCGAGGCAGGCGATGTCGCCGAACTCTGTCTCGACGCGATCCGCAACGAACGCTTCCTCGTGCTCCCGCACCCCGAGGTCGCCACCTATGTCGAGCGCAAGGCCGTCGATCGCGACCGCTGGTTGGCGGGCATGAGGCGTTTTCAGTCGGCGCTGTATCCCGAGGGCCCGCTGCCCGGCGACGCCATCGCGCCCGAGATCTGACCATCGCCGGGCCGGTCCCGGTGACCCGGCGTCGATGCCACCGGAGATGTCGGGCGATGCGTCACCAGCCGAGCGTGCCGGGGCCGCCCTTGAACGGTCCTGCCAGATCCCGTGTGACCCAACCGCCGTAGAACCCTCCCGGCTGTGGCGCGACCGGTTCGTCGTCGAGGCGACAGGTGAACTGCGCCGGGTAGAACGCAACGTGGCCGGCGAGCTCAGCGAACCCCTGGGACGGGTGGTCGTACGACCATGCCCCCGACTCGACCCGCACGTGCCCGGCATGGACGTTCCAATAGGACGCTTGGCCCTTCCACTCACACCACGAATCGCGCGCAGCTGCCGGCTCGACCAGATCCCACACCACATCGTCGGGGTGTACGTAATAGGTCGGAGGGTGCGAGGTCTCGAGTACTCGCAACGCCCGCTCGCTGTCGGCGATGATCGAGCCAGCGAGCTCGACCCGCACGCGCCGGGTCGACCGTTCGAGGCGCGGCGGACGGGGGTAGTCCCAGACCGACTCCTGCCCGGGGGCCACCGGGTCGGGCACGGGGGCCTTCCAGGAGTTCATCCGTCGCTGCTGCTCATTCGTCGGGATGGACCGGGTGTTCGATGCGGGCCTTGAGGCGGGCGAGGTTGCGCTTCCAGACGAAACGCAACACCGGCCGGGCGCAGAACGCGCCGACGGGGCCGCCAAGGAACCACGGGAACAGGAGGTCCTCCTCCCACCGGAACTCGGTGCAGCCGGGTTCGACGGCGGTCAGGATGAATTCGCCGGTGCCCTCGACGAGACCGACATGGCGCACGCCCATCCGGTGCTCGTCCTCCCACGAGGTGATCTCCATGATGTCAGTCAGCGAGAACGGGCCGATCTTGGTGTCGCACTCGAAGCGGGTGCCGGCGCCTTCTCGCTGCTCGGTGACAAAGCGGATCGCCTCGGCATCCTGCATCCAGTTGACGTGGGAGTCGATGTCGCGCACGTCGGCCCACACCTCGGCGGGGCTGCGCCCGATGACGGTGCTGACCACCACGGCGCGCCGGGTCGCGCTCATGAGCTGCTCCCCGCGGATCGAGCCGACGGTTCCAGATCTGGCACTCCACACCCGGCAGCCCCGGTCACCCAGTCCCACAGCTGCCCGCGACGTTCGGCGGTGTCGGTGCGCTTGGTCGTCGGCAGCTTGTGGATCGAGCGCGTTCGGCGATCGAGCCAGAAAGCTCCATTCGACCCGAGCGGTTCGTCGTCGGCCGCCAGCCAGACCAGCGTGTCGGCTCCCTGGTCGGGCGTGCGAAGCAGCGGTCCCATCACCTTGGAGAACGTGGGCAGCGAGGCGTCGACGCCTGGCGTGTCAGCCCAGCCCGGATGCATCGAGTGGAACTGGATTCCGAGGTGACCGAAGCGATCGGCCCACATCTCGTTCAAGGTGACCTGAGCCCGCTTGGCCCGTGCGTACTGCTCGGTGCCGTTGTACGTCTCGGGGGGCATCTGCAGTTGCGAGACTGTCAGCCCCGCCGCGTACATACCTCCCGACGACATGGTGAGCACCCGGGACGGCGCAGACTCGGCAAGTCGATCGAGCAGCAACGTGGTCAGCAGGAAGGGTCCGACCACCTGGCTGGCGACCGTGGCCTCGGTGCCATCGGGGGCTTCATGCCGCTCGGGTGACAGCGCGCCTGCATTGTGGATCAGGACATCGAGCCGATCGTGGTCGGCCAGCACGCGCTCGGCGAGCTGTCTGACCTGGCGAAGGTCGCCCATGTCGGCGGCCACCTGGGTGATCGACGGGTTCCCGGTCGACGCGACCAGTTCTGCGACGACCTCCTTGTTGCGATCCGCGTTGCGTCCGACGAGCACCAGCGTGGCGCCACACTTCGCGAACTGTCTCGCGGCGGCGTATCCGAGACCGGACGTCGCGCCAGTGACCACGATGACGTGATCGGTGAGGTCGTAGCCGTCGAGGGCTGACCAGCCGGCCAGACGTTTGCGGGCCTCGTAGCCGAACTTGGTGAAGCTCGTCACGATCGGTGCCTCGATCAGAGCGTCAGCGATGGTGCGAGCGGTCATGATGCCGGCTCCGTGACGCGCTCTCCATCGAGGGCTGTCACCAGTCCCGCCCCAGCGCGATCGCCGATCTGCTTGAAGCTCCGACCGAGCAGGGGGTCGGCGAGACCGAGTGGACCTTTCAGTTTCAGTACTGCGTCATAGGTCACGACCGATCCCGATCCGTCGGCTTGCACGGTGATCGTGTCATGTGAGGTGAGCACGCTGCTCTCGGCGAACGCCACGACCGTGGACGGGGGCTCGTAGGCGACGGTGTCGTAGCGAAGCGTGATCGAACGCCCGAGAGCCTTGACCGCTACGTCGTAGGCAGCGCCGGGCCCGGCGCCTTCGCCCTCCACCTGTTCGACGTGATCGACCCCCGGATCCCACTCGGCGAAGTTCGAGAGATCCGCCATGTAGGCGAACGCGTCGGTCGGAGAGAGCGGTGTTCGGATGTGCATGAGGTAGCGGGCCATGTTGGATCTATCCCCAAAGAGACCGGGGATATTCCACGATCGCCGTGCGGCGCATCACGAATTCGTCCATGCCGCTCCTCCAATCACCCGGTCGCCAGCACTGCTGCCAGCAGCATGCCTCGCGCCGTCCAAGCGATCGTGCGCACCCAGTTCGTCGAGATCAGTCTGCGGGCGACGTTGGCGTCATGAGCCTTCGCCAACCGGCTGTGAAGCGGCACCTGCACGAGCAGGGTCGAGGCCAGCGCGACACCCAGCAGCGACGCCGCACCCCAAGCGCTTACCGGCCCCATGGTCTCCGGGCGCTCGACCAGCAGCGCCAGTGCCGTCACTCCTTCCGCTGCCATGAGTGGACCGACGACCCAGCTGATTCGGCGCTGATGATCGACCGCTGCGTTCACCGGGGACAGCGCCGAGAACTCGGCCAGCATCGGGTAGTGCACCACCTGCACGATCCAGATCAGGCCGACCATCGCCCATGTCGCCGCGGCCCCGACGACCAGAACAGTCATCATCGGCCCAACTCTGAGGGCAGCGTCGGTTCAGCGCCAGTTGTGGCAACCACGTTCTCGAACCAGGCGACGCGAACATCGACCCCGGGCGAGTACAGCGCGTGCGGCGCTCCGCTGGGTGCCGGGAGGCCGGCAGCCTGGATCAGGTTCTGCTCGATGCTCACCCGTTCGACATGATGCAGCGGCCAACGCGGATGATCGACCCTGCCGTACAGCAGCTGGTGTCGCCGAGCTGTGACCAGGGCCCAACGGGCACTCAGGAAATGATCGAGATCGCTGACGTCCTCGTCGGCGATGGGGTCACCGACGCAGAAGCTCATGTCGGCGTACGGCGACGAGACGCGGGGCCAACGCCTGGTCGTGCGGTAGCGATGCCAGTCGCGCTCGACGACGTGCTCGGCGGCCGCCCAACGATACGGGAGCGAGAACACGGATCTGGCGACACCGACGATCGCCGAACGCGGGACGTCGAGCGAGAAGAACCACACCGCTCGACGGCCCGCCGCATCGAACACGTAGGTGCGCACATTGGTCTCGATGAAGCTTCCCAGCCAGGGCATGGCCGGTGTCGGGCCGATCCGAACATCACGCATCTCGAACGGGATCAGACCGACCCACGCCGACCCGTCGAATGTGTCGACCCGCACGCCGTCGGGCAGGAGCCGCTGCACGACGTCGGGGCGGTAGCGCCAATGAAAATACGCGAGCTGCGACCAGTGCTGTCGAAGCACCGGACGGCGCGACCAGACCGGTGGATCGGGGGTGACGGGCTCGAGCGATTCGACGAGGCCGAGGGGTGGGAAAGTGGTCGCCATCGTGGCCACGCCCGTTCAGGTCAACCACGAGGCGACGGCTTCGCCACACCGCCGACCAGAGAACAGTGCGCCCTGGATCGACGCTGTGTCACGGTGGTCACCGCACACGAACAAGCCGTCGCCGAGGGCGATCCGCTGCTTCGGCGAGAACGGAGGGTGCTGGCGTGGTTGGCCGTGGGCGATCGCGTCGGTTCGAAGGTGACGCCACGTGTCCACGACGGGCCCCCACATCGCACGGAGCTGCGTTCGCACGACCGGTTCGATGTGGGGATCGTTCACTCCGGGGCACGCCGCAACGATCAGTGCAGAACCCGTCGGGGCATACTCCGGCGCGACATTGCTCATCACCGAGGTGTTGAGCGCAGGACCCACACCCGTGCCGTCGAGCACGATGTAGCGATCGGGGATCGGGGCTTGTCCCGCGGCGAACCACACACACGAGGCCGGGTTCGAATCGACCGGCGCCAGGCCGAGCAGTGACGCCGCACGCGGGCCCTCGACGGCGACCACGACACTCTGAGCGCTGATCCGTCGACCTCCCGACAGCGCCACCTCACCGGGTGTGACGCCGACGACCTCGGTGTTGAGATGGATCATGCCCGGCGGAAGGTGCCCGGCCAGTTGAGCCGGGATCGCACCCATCCCTCTCGCCGGCACAGCGACGTCGCCATCGATCAGGCTGCGCAGGATCACATCGAACATGCGTCGGCTCGTCTGCAGGGAAGGGTCGAGCTGGATGCCACCGACGAGCGGACGAAAGAACCGCTCGATCACGCGATCGCTGAATCCCTGCTCGTGAAGCGCTGTCAAGGTACTGACGTCGCGCTGACGCAGGAGATCAGGGGCGGCGGCGCGATGGAGTCGGACCCGCTGGCGCAGGATCCGCAGCTTGTCGGCCACCGAGCCGATGGGTGCCAGCCCGGTCCTCAGCAGGGTGCTCGGCCGACGGACCGGATCGCCGACGAGATCGTTCGAGGAACCGTTCCACACCAGAGCGCCCGGCTCGAAGCGGCGCAGGTCGAGCGCCTCGAGGTCGAACTGGCTGCGCAGCTCGGGATACGCGGTGAGGAGAACCTGAAACCCACGGTCGAGTCGGAACCCGTCGACGACATCGGTCCGGACGCGACCGCCGACGCCATCGGATGCCTCGACCACGACAGCGTGCCGACCGGCACGATGCAGGGCTCGCGCCGCCGCCAAACCTGCCAGCCCGGCGCCGACGACCACGACGTCTGCCTCGGGCGGCAGTTCCCTCGTGCCCGTCGGTGCAGTCGATGTCATGGTTGACCCTTCTCGAGTTCGGTCGACCGGAGGCCTCGGCGCCCACGATCCATCCACCACATTAGTGTGACTTAGCCAGTTTTAGTCTGAGTTAGTGTTCAAACACCGAGTTGGGTCTATGGTCGGCATATGGACGCACCGTCGCTCGCCAGGCTCGATCTCCAAACGGCGGCCGGCGAGTTGGGGGTGCATTACCAGACGGCGTATCGCTGGGTGCGCAGCGGTCGGCTCGGCGCCGAGATGGTCGGTGGCCGCTATCTCGTCAGCCACGAGGAGATCGTCGCGCTCGACCGCGAACGCCATGCGCCCAAGGCGCCCCCGAAACCGCGGTCGTCACGCCTCGAACACGCGGCCGAGAACATGTACGAGGCCCTCGTCGCAGGTGACGAGACGGCCGCCGCGAAGATCGCCCGTCGACTGGCCGACGAGGGCGCACCCGTGATCGATCTCATGCAGCAGGTGCTCGTGCCACCGCTGCATCGAATCGGGCTGGGTTGGGAAACCGGAGACCTCACCATCCGGGTC
Organism: Acidimicrobiaceae bacterium; assembly: GCA_024641005.1. GTDB lineage: Bacteria > Actinomycetota > Acidimicrobiia > Acidimicrobiales > Ilumatobacteraceae > Ilumatobacter. Next base: position 51,261 of record JAHEDX010000007.1, on the reverse strand, counting down.
GAGCATCGCGCGGCAGGAATCGTGGAACGCCTACTGGGCGACCTGGCGATCAACCCGCGCGGACGACGCCGAGGCACCGCTGTCGTCGTGGCCGTCGCCGGCGACCGCCACACGCTGCCCACGACGATGGCCGCCGTCGCCCTCAGAGCCGACAACTGGCACGTGCACCATCTGGGATCGGACCTGCCCTCCGAGGAGATCATCCGGTGCTGCGACGAGAACGCCGCGTCGCTCGCCGTCCTCACCGTCACCACCGCAGCAATGGGGCCACTCGCCGAACGAACGGCCGTAGCGCTGCGGGCGGCCGGCACCCCGACGATCGTCGGTGGAGCCGGGCACACGCTGGCCGAGCTGGTCGCGCTTGCCCGCAGCTGCGAGCGCTGACCGAGTAGCGCTGGGCCAGTTGCCTTGCTGTCGGGAAGCGGAATAATAGATGCTAAATGATGTTGAACAAATGGTCCGCACCAGAGGTCCGCACCAGAGAGGTTCATCATGAGTTCGATCATCGACTTCCCCGCCGCCGACGTTCCCACGATCGACATCGGCATCGCCGAGCACGATCGCCTCGCCATCGCAGACGGCGTGAGCAGGGTGTTGGCCGACACCTACACCCTGTACCTCAAGACGCACAACTATCACTGGAACGTCACCGGTCCGATGTTCAACACGCTCCACCTGATGTTCGAGACGCAATACAACGAGATGTGGGCGGCAGCTGACCTGCTGGCAGAGAGGATCCGCTCGCTCGGCGTCTTCGCCCCCGGTAGTTACGCCCAGTTCGCCCAGCTGACCGTCATCGCCGAGGCCGAAGGTGTTCCCGATGCCGAGGAGATGATCGCCGACCTCGTGAGCGGCCACGAAGCCATCACTCGCACGATCCGATCCATCTTCGGCACCGTCGGGGCCGCCCATGACGAGTCGACGGCCGACCTGCTGACGCAACGTCTACAGGTCCACGAGAAGACCGCTTGGATGCTGCGCTCGATGCTGGGCCAGCCGACCCCGACCGCTGTCGGTCGTCCGAACTGATGCGACAACACCGAGCCCGGCGCACCGTCGCCGCGCCGGCAACGAACACGTGGTGTTCGAACGCACCCACCGAACTCGAGGATCCGTCATGAAAGATGTCATCGCCCCCGACCGGCCTACCTCGTCCGACGAGCGTGCCGAGATCACTTCCCAAGACGAACGGCTCAGGTCACTGCGCCGCTGGAACATCGGCGTCGGCGTCACCCATCTGGTGCAGGCAGTCCTGGTCCTGATGCTCAGCAACGGATTCTCGATCCCGGTTCAGGCGCAGGTGCAAGATGGTCCCCCTGGCACCCCGCTCACGATCGACAAGGTGTTCTTCGACCTGCGCTTCTCGGCCGTGATCGCACTGTTCCTGTTCCTGGCGGCCGCCGATCACCTCCTCATGGCGACACCGCGCATCGTCGGCTGGTACGAGGCCAACCTGAGGCGAGGAATCAACTACGCCCGCTGGATCGAGTTCTCGATCAGCGCATCGTTGATGATCGTGTTGATCGCGATGCTGCCCGGCATCACGAACATCTATGCCCTGATCGGCCTGTTCGCCGTCAACGCCACCATGATCCTGTTCGGCCTGATGATGGAGCAGGTCAACCGACAAGGTGCACACGTCAACTGGTGGCCATTCGTGTTCGGTTGCCTGGCGGGCATCGTGCCGTGGATCACGATCACCCTCGCGCTGATCACTGCCCAGCGCGAGGGCGACGGCGTGCCCGGGTTCGTCTACGGCATCTTCGTGTCGCTGTTCGTGCTGTTCAACTGTTTCGGCCTCAACCAGTGGCTGCAGTACCGGCGCCGCGGCAGGTTCGCCGACTACCTCTATGGCGAGAAGGTGTACATCGTGCTCAGCCTCGTCGCCAAGAGCGCTCTGGCGTGGCAGGTCTACGCCGGCACGCTCGCCGACTGACCGACTTGCGAGCGGCCCGCCCTCGATGTCGGGTGCGCTGCGCTCAGCTCGATATCGAGTCGGCGATTCGGTTGATCGATGCCCGCAGGATCATCGTGTAGGTGTCGGCGATCGCCACTTCCCGGTGGCCCTTCTGGGCTTCGAGTCGTGCCGGGTCGGTGACCACGGCCATGAACGCTGCCTTGCTGGGGAACTCGTTGAACCGGATCTGGTCCCACGATCGCCCGTCGCCGAGGATCGTTCCATCGACGGAGAACCAGCCGTTGATCCGAACGCCATGTGGCACGGCGACTGCGGCCGCAGCGTTCTGGTAGGCCTCCATCTCGTCGGGTGTCACGCCGTTCGACGAGGCCTCGTCGAACTTCAGCACGTGGATCACCACGACGGGGCCATCTTCGACCGTGGGCGGGTGCGCTACGTCGGCCCAGTCGACAGGCTCGCCCTGCGGGGGAGGAATCGGCAGACATCCACTGACGATGGTGGCCTGCATGCCGGCTTCCTTGTGGGCGTGCTTGTCCTGGAAATCGGGGCGGCTCTGCATCTCGATGAACGAACGCCGGGTGGCGTACTTCACGATCGCCACCCGGTCCCAGACGGGAGCGTCGCCGAGCAACTGCTGATCGACGTCGGCGACGAACACGACCTCGGCACCGATCTTCGCGAGCACGTCGACCGGCGCGTAGATGTCGTCGGCCTCCCGGCCACTGATCGAGCTCTCTCGACCATCCGCGTAGTCAGCCCTGTCGCGGTACTTCATCAAGTTGACCATCCAGATCGGACCGTCCTCGTCGGGTGGTGTCGTCGCCAGCCTCATGCCATAGGCGCGGTCGATCTCTCCATAACGCGGTGCGTCAGCCATTGGTGTACTCCCCTGATTGCCGGCTCGGTGCCTCCTCGTCGGGTGGTTGCCGATCGGTCTCGCTGAGTGATGCCGCGACGAGTTGCAGCATCTCGCGCGCCACCATCGGGCCGGCGTTCTGGTTCTGCCCAGTGACGAGGTTGCCGTCGACGACCCAGTGGTTCGCGAACGGGTCCCTGAACTTCGTGACCGATTCGTACTCGGCGCCCATACGTCGAAGTTCGGTCTCGGGATGCTGGGGCGTGGACCCGATGCCCAGCTCGCGCACCTGCTTGTCGGAGACGCCCGTGACCCGCCGGCCCTCGACCAGTGGTCGGCCATCGGCCGCCTTGGCGTTGCACAACCCGAGGGGACCGTGGCACACACCACCCAGCACCTTGCCCGCCGCGTTGGCTTCGGTGACCTTGGCGGCCAGCGCCTCGGAGAGGCCGAAATCAAAAGCTGCCCCCCACCCGCCGGCGAGGAACACGATGTCGTAATCGTTCATGTCGAGGTCGCCGATCGACAACGAATCGGTGACCTTCGCGCGGAACTCGTCGTCGGCGAGGAACCGATCGTCGTCCCGGGTGCGCAACACCGCCTTGAGCGACTGGGGATCGACCGGGATCACGCCACCCTTCGGGCTGGCGACGTCGACGGACATCCCGGCGTCGAGGAAGGCGTAGTACGGCACGGTCATCTCGCTGGCGAACACACCGGTCGCCTTGCCGATGTCGAGGGTGCCGTGGTTGGTGGCGACCACCAGCGCGCGACGGCCGGAGAGATCGACACCGATCCGGACCGGCTCGGTGTCGTCGGGGTGCATACCGACGCGCTGCAGCAGATTGCGGGCGAGGCGGGCAGGGGGCGGCGGCTTCTTCATGCGGGCCTTTCTGACCAGTGGCGCATAGGGCCATGGTTGGTTGCGTCGGGGGACGGAGTCACGGCGCTCGTCGGCGAGGCGACCGCACAGGTGATCGAACACGACGGGGGCACCGAGCTCGTGTGCCAGATTGCAGGCCTCGGCCGGGTCGACCGTGAGGTCGTACAGCTCCCACTGGTCCGGGAGTGATTCGGTCCGGTAGACGGGTCCGCCCCGACCGTCAGCAGCCAGGTGTCTCACCCCCGGTTCGGTCCACGTCATCGGGTCGTCGAACGTACGAACCAGTTTCCACAGATGGTCGTGACCACCACGATCGGCAGCGACACGGGCCACGATCGCCTCGAAGTTGGCGCCGACATGGGCCGGCACCTGGATCCGAAGCGGAGCCGGTGGATGCTCGGCACGGCCGAGCCGTTGTGCCAACCCCGATGCTGCGGTGTCGCCCTCGAGCATGTTGTCCCTGGTGATCATGTAGACGGCGCGATCGAGATCGCCGCTCGACTGATCGTCGACGATCGGCAACAGGTTGCGACCCGGCAGCGGATGGCATTCGCTGAACGAAGTGCGCAACTCGCCGGCGACGGCCTCTCGGTCGATGCCGGCCGCCGCCAGCAGTGTGGGAAGCAGGTCGACGTGCGACGTCGGCATGTCGGAGACGACCGTCGGCGTCGTACCCACGGCGCCGATTCGTGCGATCACGAAGGGCACGCGAGCAGCCTCGTCGTACAGGTTGAACCATTTCTGGTGCAGACCACCGTGGGCGCCGAGCAGATCGCCGTGGTCGGACGAGCGGACCAGCACGGCGTTCGTCGAGCCGTTCTCGGTGACCGCCCGGCGCACACGATCGAGGGGACCGTCGACCTCCGCGTGCAATCGGTAGTACAGGTCCCGGTACGCCTGCCCGTTCTTCTCGTAGAGCCGATCGACCATCCGGGCCGGGCCGTAGCCCGAGCCGTACGCGGCCCGGTACGCGATCTGAGCGGCAGGTTTGGTACGGAGATCCTCGCCGGCCGTGGAGGCGGGCGGCACGTGCGGCGGATCGATCGGTGACGGATCGATCGGGTTCCCGCGACGGGCCCAGGCGGGGAACAACACGATGTCATGGGGGTTGACGAAGCTGGCGACCAGCAGGAACGGCCGCGCCGCCGCCGTGTCGCGGGCGCGTCGTCGTGAGTAGCGGTCCTCGAGCCATGCCACCACGCGAGCGGCGATCAGATGGTCACGGCGCACGCCTGCATTCGCCAAGCCCGCCCCATGAGGTTCGGGCCCGACCCAGCCGGAGAAACCGAACGCGTCCAGTGGGTCGGCGTCGAGATAGGCCTGCACGGCGGCCGGGTCGACGACGCCGTCGTCGTCGTTGGTTGCCAGCGGCATCCCGGTCACGGGATCGATCAGATCGGCGTGCGAGACGTGCCATTTGCCGTCGTAGTGCGTGTCGTAGCCGCCGAGGCGGAACCAGTGCCCGATCGTGGGCACCTCGCCCTCGCGCAGCCATCGCATGCGCGAGTCGTCTGCGGCCTTGCCGAGCCCGTTCGTCTGTGTGACACCATGCACATCGGGGAACTGGCCGGTCAGCAGCGTCGGTCGGCTGGGTACGCAAGCGAGCGATCCCGTGTAGTGGTGGCCGAAGCTGACGCCGTGCTCGTCGAACCAGCGGCGACCCGTCAACGTGTCGTGACGCCATCTCGCCAGTTCGTCGTTCTCGTACGGCGGGATCGCTCGCTCTTGGTCGGTGAGGATCACGACGATGTCGGGGCGGTCGATGCCCGAGACGTCGGCAGCAGATGCTGTCATGACGGTGCCACCGCGCGGTCGAGGTGATCGGCGAGTCCGTCGAGCATCACCTCGGAGGACGAGGCGAGCTTGCGGGCGATCAGGCGCCCGATCGCCTGTTGGGGCGGGCGTGGTCCGGTGTCGACAGTTGAGGTGACGATGACCGTCGACCCGCCACCAGCGGACGGCGCGAGGTGCCACGCGTTCGAGATCGTGCCGAGCCGGGCGGGCAGACCGTCGACCCGGTACGCCAGCTGGGCACCCGGCTCCCAAGCCGTGACCGTCTCGACCAACGCCATCCGACCCACCTGCACACGGCGGATGGCACCGACCCCATCTGATTGCGACGAGAGCGAGCACGAATGGTCGACATTGGGCGCCCAGTCGGCGATGCGATCGAACCCGGCAAGCACCGCCCAGACCAATGAGGGCTCGGCGGCAAGCTCGCGCCGTGTGCTCGTCGCACTCACGTCGTGCCACCAGTGGTGCGCCGCCGACCCGCGGGCATCCATTTGGGGCCGGCCGTGACGTCGACACGCGTGAGCAGCGCCTCGGTGGCGGGCTCGAGCAGCTGCAGCAAGCGCGTGCACAGATCAGAGCCGAGTCGACGCCATGGTTCTGCCGCGAACGTGTCGAGACGATCCTCGAGTGACTGCCGATAGGCGATACCTGCAGCGTTCACGGCGCCGTCGGTCGCCAGGCCGCGTTCGGTGAGCTCGTCGATCGCGGCGTCGAGAGCAGCATCGTCGGCGCCACGACTGCGGGGCAACCAGTCGTCGGCATAGTGGCGCCACGCGCCGTCGAGTACTCCCGCAGCGGTCATCGACAAACCCTCGGCGATCTGGATCGCCCAATGGGTGTCGCCGCGCCACTCGCGGATGCAGTTGACGGCCAGCCAGGCGGACAGCAGCGGGTCGTCCGGGCGCGGCCAGTCGCGATGGGTCGCGAACAGTACGCGACCGGCGGGCGACAACGCGTCCGCGACGGCCCACAACGCCTCGCCGAGGTCGGCCAAGCCTTCGGTGACCTCCGGAACGAAGGAGTGCAGCCCCGTCACCACGGCAGCATCGCGTGCCGCGGCCGCTGCTTCGAACGTCGTGTGCGTCCTGCACAGACCGAGCGAGAAGCGGATGAAGTCGGCATGGATCGAACCGAACGCCGCGATCACTGCTGCGTCGCCGCCGGCGGCGAGCGGTGCGGCGCGCGTGGCGATGTAGTAGCCGGTTCCGTCGGGTACGCCGAGCGCGGCATAGTTGGCGATGGCGGTGGGGTCCCAGTAGATCCAGCCCACGAGACGGTGCGACTCGAATCCGCAGCGGCGGGCGATATCGAGCCAGTCGGCGGCGTCTGATGTGCCGAGGGTGTGCATGGGTCAGTCTCCTGCGTCGAGGGTGAGTCCGGCGTCGACGCCGGGAAGGTCGATGCGATGAAGGTCGTCGCCGAGCTCGATCGTTCCGGTGAAATGGCCGGCGGCCAGAGCACGCCAGTCGTCGCCGACGGTGCCGGTGGGGATCGGCGGAACGTAGTGGGTGAGGATCAGCGTGCCGATGCCGGCCCGCTGGGCTGTGTCGGCAGCTTCTTCCGGCGAGGAGTGGTAGTCGAGGGTGTCCTGCATCCGCTGCAACGGGATCTTGGCGATGATGTCTTTGCGGATCACGCTGTGTACCAGGGCACCGGCACCGGCGCAGAGGTCGTCGAGACCGGCGCACGGCACGGTGTCTCCGGCCACGACCGCCGAGGCGGCGCCGTCTTCATCGGTGTGGTCGAACCGGAACCCGACGCTGGGTTCGACGGGTTTGTGGTCGGTCGGGGCGGATCGGATCGTCACCTTGCCCGGCAGGTCGATCGGACCCTCGACGACCTCGATCACGTCGACCAGAGGCGGTTGTTCGAGATCCTCGTGGTGGGCGATGCGGTAGGCGATGTCGGGTGCGAGCGAGGCGAGGATGTGCTCGACCACCATGCGGGTTCCGATCGGGCCGACGATGGTGAGCGGCGTCGGGGTCGTGGGGGGCAGCGTCATCACCCAGCGGGTCGTGATCACGTCGTTGAGATCGGTGATGTGATCGCTGTGCAGATGGGTGATCAGCACCGCGGTGAGATTCGCCGCGCCGAGCCCGGCAGCGGCCAGTCGCATCAACACGCCGCGGCCGGCGTCGACGAGATAGTGCTCGGCGTCGGGCCCGGAGCCTGCCGAGATCAGCGTGGCCGGTCCGGCGCGGTCGGGATGGGGCATCGGGCTGCCGGTGCCGAGCAGTGTGACCGCGAGACTCATTGCCGGCTCATTTCGGCGGCCGCCTCGGCCGCGATGGCGTCGAGTTCTCGCTTGGAGAGGAGCTGGATCTCGACCTCGTGGAGCTTCCCGGCGAACGGGAACGGCGCCTCGTAGCGATTGGACACGGGCGAACCGTGGTCGTATCCGACGCTCGGCCCGACCGATGACATCATGCGCATGAACAAGGGCAACTCTGCCGAGCCCGCCGGCAGGCCGTTCACTTCGAGCTCCATGCTGCCCGAACGCCCGTCGCCGCGTCTGAGTTTCGCGACGAGAGCCGACCGTCCCGCGGGAACCTCGACGGTCGACTCGAGGATCGTGTGCTCGTCGAACGCGTTGTAGTCGATGACCAACCGATCGTTCTGCACGAACACCGAGATGCCTGAGTTCCGAGTACCGGTGGCGAACAACACACCGTCCTGTCCCGACTGGCGGGTGACGGTTGCGGTGAGGTCGAAGCTACGGCCGCCGATTGCGGCGGAGGCCTGGCCCGGCATCGGCGACATCGGGGGCCGGTAGACGTATCGCCGGTCGGGTGGATGAGGCGAGTTCGCCCGGAAGCGGCTGCCGAACAGCTCGAACATGCGGTCGTCGAGTGGCAGCACGCCGTGGCGATCGGCCTCCTGCCACCACAGATCGATCAACTCGGCAAGCTTGTCGGGACGAGCCTCGGCGAGATCGTCACACTCGGACCAGTCGTCGGTGAGGTGGTACAGCTCCCACTGCTCGGTGTCGTAGTCGGCGCCCTGGGCGTGCTTGCAGACCGCTTTCCACAGCGACGAACCGGAGCCCGCAACCAGCGCTCGGCTGCCTCCCATCTCGAAGTACTGCAACGTGTTGGTCGCCGGAGCGGCCGGATCGGTGAGTACTGGCGCGAACGAGCGGCCGGTGACCGGGAGCTGCTCGACGCCGCGGTAGACAGCGGGTGGGGTGACGCCGACGAGTTCGTAGACGGTCGGAACGATGTCGGCAACATTGACGAACTGATCGCGCTTCGTGCCGGCCTGGTCGTGGGAGATGTATTCGGGTGCGTGCACGATCATCGGCACGTGCACCCCGCCCTCGTGGGTGTTCTGCTTGTACCACTTGAACGGTGAGTTGCCGCACTGAGCCCAACCCCACGGATAGTTGGTGTGGCTGTGGGGGCCACCGATCTGGTCGATCTTGCCGATCGCTTCGTCGGGGGTCTCGAAGATGCCGTTGAAGAACTTCATCTCGTGCATCACCCCGAACGGTCCACCCTCCTGGGACGCGCCGTTGTCGGCCAGCACGATGAAGACCGTGTTGTCGAACTGACCCATCTCACGAAGCCCGTCGACGAGGCGGCCGATCTGGTCGTCGGTGTGGTCGAGGAATGCCGCGAACGCCTCCTGCAGGCGACATGCCAGACGCTGCTGATTCTCGGGCAGGGTCTCCCAGGCATCGACGCCCGGGTTGCGGGGGGCGAGCTGGGTGCCCTCGGGGATGACCCCCAGATCGATCTGGCGCCGGTACCAGCGCTCGCGCACCACGTCCCACCCCTCGTCGTACCTGCCGCGGTACTTCTCGAGGTACGCGGCGGGCGCCTGGTGCGGGGCGTGGGTCGCGCCGAACGGCAGGTAGGCGAAGAACGGACGATCCGGCCGCACACCCTTGGAGTCGGACACCATCTCGAGCAGTCGGTCGATCAGGTCTTCCGACAGGTGGTAGCCGTCCTCGGGCTCGGCCGGTGGCTCGATCGGATGGTTGTCGCAGACGAGCTCGGGGTGGAACTGGTCGGTCTCGCCTTCGAGGAAGCCATAGAACCGGTCGAAGCCACGAGCGAGCGGCCATTGGTCGAAGGGGCCGGCTGCCGAGCACTGCTCCATCGGGGCCAGGTGCCATTTGCCTGCACAGAACGTGGCGTAGCCGGTTTCGCGGAGCACCTCGGCGACGGTGGCTGCGTGGTTGGTGATGTGGCCGAGCTGGTTGGGGAATCCGGTTCGGAAGTTCGACACGGCCCGCATGCCGACGGCGTGTTGTGATCGGCCGGTCAAGAGCGACGCGCGGGTGGGCGAGCACAGGGGCGTGACGTGGAAGTTCGTGAACTGCAGGCCGTTGGCGGCCAGCGCATCGACGTTGGGCGTGTCGATGTCGGACCCGTAGCAACCGAACTGGGCGAAGCCCGTGTCGTCGAGCAGCACCAACACGATGTTCGGCGCATCCTCGCCGGGGTGCGGCGGCTCGTCGTACCAGGCCTGCGAGTCGGCGATCGTACGGCCGATGGTGCCTTCGAATCGAGATGCTCGTGTCATGACGCCCCCGTGACGTACCGGCCCCATCGGGAGGATGTTGCCGGGCACATGAAGCGACCATAACTGATGCGAGTGCTACTATCAATAGTTGGGAACGCGCCCGGGAGGAGGCCAGATGACGGTCGAGAACGAGTCACACATCGATGGCCGACGTGCGCGCCGCGAGCGCGGACGTGTCGCGGTCAGCGAGGCGATGATCGACCTCGTCTTCGAAGGGAACATTCCACCGACGGCCGATCAGATCGCCGAACGGGCAGGTGTCTCGATCGCATCCCTCTTCCGCTATTTCGAAACGCTCGACGATCTTCGACGCGAGACCACCGACATCTACTTCGACCGCTATGCCCACCTGTTCGACATCGTCGACGTCGGCGAAGGAACGCTCGACCTGAGGATCCAGAACTTCGTGGCGGCGCGAGCCGGGCTGTACGAGACCACCGAGCCGATGTGTCGCTTGGTCAGGATGCGGGCCAACGAAGTCAGCGAGGTGAGCGAGATGGTCCATCTGGTGCATGCAACGCGAGCCGACCAGATCCGACATCACTTCGACCGCGAGCTCGCTCCCCTGTCGCCTGCGGTTCGCGACGACACCACAGCCACCATCAGCGCCCTGACCTCGTTCGAATCATGGGATCTGATGTGCCGGCATCTCGGCCGGACGCACCAGCAAGCACGGCGAGCGTGGGTGAGGTCGCTGCACCGGCTGCTGCGGTCGGGCGACACCGGCGACGAGTCGTCCTCATGACGGGCCGGGCGTCGGCTCGACTCCCCGTGCCCTTCCCGGCCCCCGGGTCAGCTCGAGGGTTCGTGCACGACGTCGGGCAGGCGGCTCGAGAACAGCGCTCCGAGCAGTGAGACCGTCGCCGACAGCACGAACACCCAGGTGAACGAGCCGAACGCGTCGGCCAAGGCGCCGCCGATCTGTGGCGAGACCATCTGGGTCACACCGAATGCCAACGTCGCCGCGCTGAACGCCGGGCCATAGGTGTTCACGTCGGTGTTGTCGACGATGTGGGCGATGATCAGCGCCGGCATACCCGAGAACATCAGCCCGATCCCGACCGAGGCGATCGCTACCCATGGTTGGCGTCCCGTCAACACGAGCAACGCGGACAGCCCGAAGATCGTGAACGCGGACACGAGCGTGATGCGGCGTCCGATGCGGTCCGACAGCGGCCCCAGCATCATCCCGCCCACGGCCGTCGATGCGCCCATGATCGAGAACATCGCTGTCGCCTGCGCGGACGAGAAGCCCGAGTCGTCCTCCAGGCGTGCGACGAGGAAACCCAACACGAGGATGTAGGCGAACCCGAACGCTGCGTAGGCCGCCGTCACCGGGATCCAGCCGCGGACCGTGCGCAACGCCCCGAAGCCGCCGAAGCCGCCGGCGAGCGAAGGTCGATCGCCGCGTGATCGCAGCAATACGAACGCGCCGGCCAACACGACGAGGGCAATGGAGAACTCGATCCGGTACAGCGTCTGCCAGAGATCCACCGCGTCGCTTCGCCGGTCGAGGAATGCTGCCGTCTGCCCGGCGAACACGATGCCGATGCCGATCCCCGAACCGACCATGCCAACGGCCATACCGGCCCGATGCGGGGGCAGGACCCGCGCTGCGATGGCCGGCCCCGGGATCCAGATCACGGCGCCGCCGAGACCCATCATGAACAACGCGATCCCGAGCACCGGTCCGTTGGGAGCGATCGATGCCAGCCCGAGTGCCGTGGTCGAGACAGAGAGGCCGAGCCGGACCAGTCCGACGAGGGTGACTTTCGACGCCGCCCACGACACCGCGAGCGTGCCCAGCAGGTAGGCCGTCACGTTCAGAGTGCCGAAGAAGCCCGCCAGGGTGTTGGAACCGTCGAGTAGGTCGTCGCGGGCGCCCGGAAGTACGACCCCCCAGGTGAACCGGCCGAATGCCTGTGCCACACACGCCGATGCCATCACCAGCACGATCACGAGCCAGGCGCGCTCGCGCCCAACCGCTTCGTGGGTCCCTGGGGTGGTCACGGTCGCAGACTAGGACGCGAAGGCCCGTTACCCGTCAGGCCGGCTGCCCCGACTCGAAGTCGGGAATCCGTGGGGTATCGATGAGGAGCCGTTGGGTGTAGTCCTGCTGCGGGTTCGACAGCGTGTCCTCAGCGGTACCCAACTCGACGATCGCCCCGTCGGACATCACGGCGACACGCTGTGCGATCGATCGCACGAGCGGCAGGTTGTGCGTGACGAACAGCATCGCCAGACCGAGTTCGTTCTGCAGGTCGACGAGCAGCTCGATGGTCGCCGCCTGCACGAGGACGTCGAGCGCAGACGTGACCTCGTCACAGATCAACACCTTGGGCTTGCTGACCAGCGCTCGTGCGATCGCGACCCGTTGGCGCTCGCCTCCCGACAGCTGGTCGGGGAAATGGCTCCCGTACGAGGCGCTGAGCGACACCCGTTCGAGCATGCGGTCGACCTCGCGCCTGATCTCGCGCTTGTCGACGCCTGCGATCGCGAGTGGCCTCCCGATCGACTCGGCGATGGGTCGACGGGGGTGCAACGAGCTGTACGGATTCTGGAAGACATATTGGATCGCAAGACGCTGCTGCACGGGCCGGTCTCGTGAGGACCGGGCGAGCGACTCACCGTCGAGTGAGATCTCGCCCTGCCACTCGCGGTGCAGGCCGCCGATCGAGCGTGACAACGTGCTCTTGCCCGATCCCGATTCGCCCACGAGTGCGACACATTCCCCACGGGCGATGTCGAACGACACGTCGTGGACGACCGCGACGCCGGTGTACGAGGCAGTGACGTTCCGCAGGGCCAGAGCGGCATCGTCGGTGCCCGAGCTCGTGATGGATGCCGTAGCCCGTGGCACCGTGCGCTCGGGCACCCCGAAGGCGTGGAAGCAGCGCACCTCGTGCGATCCGTTGGGGTTGACGTTCGTGACCGCCGGGAACTCGGCCCGGCACTCGTCGGTGGCCAACTCGCAGCGAACCGCGAACGCACATCCTTTCGGCCGCTGCCCGGGCGAAGGTGCCCGGCCACCGAGCCCGACCAGCTGGCGGTCGCTGCCCATCTCGGGCGCGGCAGCAACCAGGTAGCGCGTGTACGGATGTGCGGGCTTGGCGAAGACGTCGGCGGTGGCGGCGAGCTCGACGATACGACCCGCATACATCACTGCGACCTCGTCGGCCAGCGTCGCCACCACAGCGAGATCGTGTGTGACGTAGAGCGCGGCCACACCGTGCTGCTGCGCGAGGTTACGGATCGTCTCGAGCACATGGGCCTGGGTGGTGACATCGAGGCCGGTCGTGGGCTCGTCGAGCACGATCACCGCGGGGCGCGCCGCAAACGCCATCGCGAGACCGACCCGTTGCTGCTGGCCACCCGAGAGCTGGTGCGGGTAGCGACGCAGGAACGAAGCGGCGCTCGGCAGCTTGACCTCCTCGAACACCTCGGTGACACGCGCCTGCCGCTCGGCGGCATCAGCGCCGAATCCGTGCGTCTCGAGAACTTCGAGCACTTGACCACCGATTCGCAGCGCCGGGTTCAGCGCGGTGCCCGGATCCTGCGGCACGTAGCTGACGAGTCGACCGCGGGCCTGGCGGAGGCGCTTGCGGTCGAGTGCCAGGACGTTGGAACCCTCGATGGTGATCGAACCGGCGGAGATCGCGACGCCCTTGCGGGCATGGCCGAGCACCGCCAGCCCGACGGTGGTCTTGCCCGAGCCCGATTCACCCACCAACCCCAGCACCTTGCCGCGTTCGATGTTGAGCGTGATCTCGTCGACGATGTCATGCCCGGTCTGAGCGACATCGAGCCGCAGGTCCTTGATGGTGAGAGCAACCGTCTGCTCGCTCACGAATCCGGCCTCCCACGATCGATCCCGGCCACGGTGCGCGAGAGCCCATCGCTGATCAATCCGGTGCCCACGGTCAGCAAGGCGATCGCGATCGCCGGTAGCACCGTTCCCCACGGTTGCACCGACAGCGCGACGCGGTTCTCCTGCACCATGAGACCCCAGTCGGCAGCGTTCCGCTCGGTGGCGAAACCGAGAAATCCGAGGCCGGCGATGATACCGATCGCATACGTGAGCCGAAGATTGGCCTCGACGAGCAGCGGGCCGATCACGTTCGGCAGCAACTCGCGGGTGATGATACGGAATCTGGATTCACCCAACGCCTCCGCGGCTGCGACGAAATCCCGTTCGACCACCGGCACCGCTGCACCGCGTGTGATACGGGCGATGCGAGGGATCGTCGTGAACCCCACGATCGAGATGATCAGCCAGGGCTTCGGGCCGACCGTCGTGAGCGCCACCAGCGCGAGCAACAACTGCGGAAAGGCCAGGATGACGTCCATGAATCGCATCAAGACGTCGTCGATACGGCCACGGTTGTAGGCGGCGATAAGGCCGATCGCGCTGCCGAACAGGAAGCCGATCAGGGTCGACACGGTTGCCAGGAAGAGAATGGACCGGCCGCCGTGGAGGAAGCGTGACCACACGTCCTGCCCGAAGTAGTCGGTGCCCAACCAGGTGCCCGGCACGTCGCGCATGTTGGCCGTCCCGACGAATTCGGACGCCCCGTACGGCGCGACCCAGGGGCCGACGATCGCGATGCCGACCAGCAATACCACGAGGGCGACACCGATCCGCGTGCGCCACAGTCCCCATGCCGACCTCATCAACCCGGGCTGGGACGTCGCGACGGCGCTGTCGAGCGTCTCGTCGATCGTGTCGTCGACAGGGACGGTCACCGGGTACGTCACTGGAGCCTCGTTCGCAATCGAGGGGTGACGATGATGGTGAACAGGTCAGCCATCAGGTTGCTGATCACGTAGATGGTCGCGATGAACATCGCGATGAACTGGACAACCGGCGCGTTCGCTTCGGGGATCGCGTCTCGCAGCGCGATGCCGAGTCCACGGAAATTGAACAGTGATTCGACGATCACGACCCCGCCGGCCAGATAGGCGATGTTGAGCGCTATCACCTGCAAGGTCGGGCCGAGCGCGTTCGGGAACGCATGACGCCACAACACGGATCGTTCCGGCAACCCCTTGAGGCGGGCCATCTCGACATAGTCGCTCTCGAGTACCTCGATCATCGCGGCGCGCATAGTGCGGCCGACATGCGGCGTCACGGCCAGAACGAGCGTCGCCACGGGCAGGATCATGCCGTCCAGGTCGGACCATGGCGACTCGCCGGGTCTGATCCTGCTCACGGCTGGAACGATGTGCCAGATGTTGGTGGCAAAGATCACCGTCAGGAAGGCGCCCACGACGAACTCGGGCATCGCAGCAAGGACCAACAGCTGATTCGACATGACACGGTCCGCCCAACCGTCCCGTCGCAGGGCGGTGTACCCGCCGATGAACAGCGACAACGGGATCGAGATCGCCGACGACAACGCCATCAAGAACAGCGAGTTCTTGACGCGGTCGCTCAAGAGTTCCCACACAGGCGTGCCGTTCGTGTACGACACTCCTGGTTCACCTGTGAGCAAGCCCTTCAGCCAAGTGAAATAGCGATTGACGATCGGTTCGTCGAGGTTGAGCTCGGCACGTCGGGCAGTGACCACGTCGGGCAGGGCCCCGCGTCCCAGCATCCGCTTGACCGGATCGCCCAGCACGTTCGTCAAGAGGAATACGGCGATCGACACCACGAAGAGCGTCGCGACGCCGAGCAGCAATCGCCGGATGATGAGTTTGAAGATGCCCATGCAACGAGCGCGACGTTGGAACCGGGGCGCGGACGGAGTCCGCGCCCCGGCCCATCAGGTCACAGGTCGAGCCAGATGTTCTTCCAGCCTCGACCGAAGTGGTCGAAGTTGATCAGGTTCGGCCTCGCGACAGCGCCCTTGACGTAGGTCGCGTGGCCGTCGATCAGGTTCTGGAAGTACGAGATGATGTTGCCACCCTCCTCGTATTCCTGACGTTGCATCTCGCGGATCAGCTCGTTGCGCTTGTCGGTGTCGACCTCGGCGATCGCCTGGTCGTACAGCTCGACGAAGTTGGAACCGGCCGGCGGCCAGTGTGTCTCGGGGTAGGTCGCGGTCGGCAATGAGCCGGCACCTACCTGGTTGAGATACGGCCGGGTGCTCCAGTAGCTGGTGGCGAACACTCGCTGGGTGTATTGGTCACCCCAGTAGGTGCCGCCGTCGAGCACGGTCGCGGTGACATTGATACCGGCCGCCTTGGCCTGCTCGGCGAACGCCGTGGCGTACTCGGGGAGGCCGGCGGTGTCGTCGGGGGCGAACAGCTCGATCTCGAGGTTCTCCTGGCCGGCATCCTTGAGGAGCGCTTTGGCCGCTTCGATGTCCTGCTCGCGCTGCGGGAAGTCCTTCGGGTACGAACCGTCGAGCACGCCGTACATGTCGTTGCCGACGCGCCCGTGACCCGACAGCACACGCTGCACCATCTCCTCGCGGTTCGAGATCAGACGCATCGCCTGGCGGACACGCACATCGTCGAACGGCGCCATGTCGACGCGCATCGTGATCGTCTGCCAGTTCCCGGCCTGCGATTCGAGGAGGGTCAGTTCGCCGCTCGACTCGATCGAGCCGGCCTGAGCGTAGGGAACGTCGATCGCGACATCGATGTCGCCCGAGGAGAGCGCGTTGACCAGCGCCGACTGATCGGCGAAGTCGATGATCTGCACCTCGTCGAGGTACGACTCTCCCCAGTAGTTCTCGAAGCGCGTGTGCACGCTCTCGGAACCCGGCGTGAAGCTCTTGAGCTTGAACGCACCGGTGCCGATCTGCGTGGCCGGGTCGCCGGCGAACCTGGCGTAGTCGACCGGCACGATCGTGGCGCCGTAGTCGGCCATGCCGTAGAGGAACGCGACACTGGGCTTGAGGAGGTCGATCTGAACCGTGCGGTCGTCGAGCTTGGTGAAGCTGTTGGCGTCGATGAACTGAGTCAGGTTGGGTGCGATACCGAGCTCGGGGTCGATCAGACGGTTGAACGAATAGATCAGGTCGTCGGCTCCGACCGTCTTGCCGTTGTGGAACTCGACGCCTTGCTTCAGACGGACGACGTACTGGTCGGGAGCGACGGCCTCGATCTCTTCGGCGAGGCTGTTGTTGTAGGCGATGTTGAAGTTGTCGTCGTAGTTGGAGATCGGCTCCCAACCGGTGATCAAACGGGCCTGGTCGGCTCGAGCCACGATGTATTGGGCGTCCATCAAGTCGTTGGTGCTGCCGACCACACCGACGCGCAGGGTTCCGCCCGACTTGATGCCTCCGGCGGGAACCGTCGTCTCGGTGACCCCTGGGGCGGTCGTGGCCGGGGCACCTGGCGCGGTCGTGCCGGGAGGCTCGGTGGCAGCCGTCGTTCCGGAGGGCGCCGTCGTGTTCACGCTCGCCGTGTCGTCGTCACCGCCGCACGCGGCCAACAAACCGGCGGCGCCTACAGCGCCGGCGCCAACGATCAGCTGTCGTCGCCCGAGCGTCGGCGGAACCCACAATTTCCGTTGATCTGTCACGTTCGTCTCCCCTTACGTGGTGGGCGGTTCGACTGAGCCGCGACTCGGACCTTAACCCAACTCCGGCTGCCCGGCTCATCCGGGCAACCGGTCCGATAACACACGATTCAGCTCGGAGCGAACACCCATGAGACACTGGTGCATGACCCCGTACGAGGCAATCGTCGACAAGCGAGACCTGCGGGTCTACACCGAACAGGCCATCGCCGACGACGTGATGCATCGCATCCTGCAGGCAGGGCGCATGGCGGGCAGCGCCAAGAACGCCGAGTCGAATCGGCTGATCGTCGTGACCGATCAGGCAACGCAGGATGCACTCGCCGCGGCGGGCGACTTCGCGGGGTGGATCGGCACCTCGGCCGTGGTGGTCGGCTTCGCCTCGCCGGCCCATGAATTGCGCATGTTCGACATCGGCCGCCAAGCACAGAACATGATGCTCGCTGCGCACGCCGAAGGCATCGGCAGCTGTCCGGTCACGCTCGGCCACGCGGACGCGGCGCGAGCTGCTGTCGGATTGCCCGACGACTGGGAGATGCCGATGGTCATCACGCTCGGCCACCCGGTCGCGAACCACCCCGACAGCCCCCTCAAGCGCCAACGGGTATCGCTCGACGAGCTCGTGCGATACGACCGCTGGAGCTGACGCGGGCGCCGATTCGGCGGTGCACTAGCCTTCGATGATGAGCACCGACGGGGTCAGCACTGCACGAACCGAAGCCGTCGAGACGGCCATGGGCGACATCCGGCGGATCGAAGCCGACCTCGGCGTCACCCGCACCGGCGTGATGGCGATCCGGGATCGGCTGATCGAGCTGAGCGGCCGGCGCGAGCTGTTCCCACTCGACGACTTCCCTGCACCCGCGCCCGACGACTCGCAGACGAGCTTCATGTATCGGCTGGCGCAGGATGCCGACGATCGGTTTGCGTTGTACGCACAGGCGAGCCGTGGACACGTCGAGACGCCACCCCACAACCACACCACGTGGGCAGTCGTCGTCGGGCATGCCGGCGCTGAACTGAACAAGTTCTACGACCGCACCGACGACGGCGTCGCCGAGTCGCACCAACACCTCGTCGAGGCCGGGACCGGGGTGGCGATGCTGCCCGACGATCTCCACTCGATCCATATCGACGGCCCTGCCCTCAACTTCCACTGCTACGGGCTGGCACTCGAGCGGCTCGATCGACGCGAGTACTACAGCTCCACAGATGGCGAATGGAAGCTGTTCTCGAGCATCAGTGGAATCCGGGAAGCTCGCGCCGGCCTGCGCTGCTGATGACACCCGTCCACGCGGTATCGGCCACGGTCGACGCGACCACGTTGACCGGTTGGCTGGTCGACGGCGGTGAACTCGCCGTGCTCGACGCACGCGAACAAGGCGTGTACTTCCACTCCCACCTCTTCCACGCCACCTGCGTCCCGCTCTCCCAGCTCGAACTGCTGCTGCCGCCCTTGGTGCCGCGTCACGACACCCGAATCGTATGGTGCGACGACGGCTCGTCGGGGCTTGCCGTCGAGGCTGCGGCCCGGGCCGCCCAACTGGGTTGGTCGAATGGGGTGGTACTCGACGGGGGCACCGCTGCTTGGGCGGCAAACGGGGGCGAGTTGTACGCGGGCGTGAACGTGCCGTCGAAGGCATTCGGCGAGTACGTCGAGCGCACCTACGCCACACCGCACATACCCGCCGGCGAGCTCGAGGCCCTGCTGGGGAGTGGCGCCGACATGGTGATCCTCGACTCGCGGCCGCTCCAGGAGTTTCGCAACATGAGCATCCCGACCGGCACCGATTGCCCCGGTGCCGAGCTGGTGCACCGGGTCAAGGAGTTGGTCAGCGATCCCGCCACCCTCGTGGTGGTCAACTGTGCCGGGAGGACCCGCAGCATCATCGGGAGCCAGTCGCTCATCAACGCCGGGCTCGAGAACCGGGTCGTCGCCCTCGAGAACGGCACGATGGGCTGGGAACTCGCCGGCTTCCAGGTCGATCGAGGGCGGGAGACCCACGCACCCGAACCCTCCGCGAGCAGCCGAGCGTGGGCTGAAGCCGCGGTCGGCCAGGTGGCACGCCGGTTCGGTGTCGAACGGATCGACCACGACCAGCTCGCGGGTTGGGAGGCCGACCCGGCTCGCACGACCTACCTGCTCGACGTACGCACACCCGACGAATACGCCGCCGGCCACCTTTCGGGAAGCAGCAGTGCGCCCGGAGGGCAGCTGGTGCAGGCGACCGACGAATACGTGGCAACTCGCAACGCGCGCCTGGTGCTGGTCGACGACAACGGCGTGCGCGCCACCATGACCGCCTCGTGGCTGCGTCAGATGGGGTGGGACGACGTCGTGGTGTTGGACGCGGCCCTCGCCGGGCGACCGCTCGATGTCGGCGTCCCTGCCCGGCGTTCGGTCGGACCGGCTCTCACCATCCCGACTCCCCTCATCAAGGTGTCCGAGTTGGCCGCACGCCTGACCGGCGACTCCGGCTCGATCGCAGTGATCGATATCGGTACCAGTCTGAAGTACCGCAAGAAGGGGCACATCCCGGGGGCGTGGTGGGGTGTGCGCAGCCGCCTCGCCGACGCGAGAGCGCTGATCGGTGAGGTGGCGACGCTGGTGCTCACGTCCACTGATGGACAGCTCGCCAAGCTCGCCGTCGTCGACGCGCTGCAACATTGGCCCGACGCCGAGGTGATGGCGTTGGCCGGTGGCACGAAAGGCTGGCGGCACGCCGGCCACGACATGGAAGCAGGCTTCACGCGGCCGACCACCGAAGCCGACGATGTCTGGTACAAGCCGTACGACCACGACGACGAGGTGGTCGCACAGCACATGCAGGACTACCTCACGTGGGAGATCGCCCTGGTCGACCAGCTCGACCGGGACCCGACCGTCACCTTTCCCACGTTCGGCTGAGCGTTCGCCGCGGCGCCACGGCGGTGACCCGCGACGCGGGTGCGGTCAGTGAGCGTCGCCCCAACGACTCAACACGCTGAGCACCGAACCGAGATGGGCTTCCATCGCGTCGGCCGCGGCCGCCTCGTCACCGGCGACGACGGCGTCGACGATGGCGGCATGTTGTTCGAGCGACTCGTTCGGGCGACCGGGCATCATCGCGAGCCGGTACTGGTGGGACACCGCCCGGTTGCGGAGATTGTGGACGAGGTCGGTGGCGATCTCGTGATGGCCGATCTCGCAGAGTCGTCCGTGCAGGGTCCGGTTCAGCGTCGAGTACCTCGCAGCATCACCGTTCGCAACGGAGATCCGCATGTCGGCCACGATGCCCCGCAGTTCGTCGCGGTCGATCTCGGTGGCGTTGCGGGCTGCTCTGGCGGCGATCAATCGTTCGAGCGCCGATCGTGCCTCGGTGATCTCGATCGCTTCGGACACCGAGATGCGCCTCACGGTCGCGCCGCGGTTCGGTTGTCGAACGACGAGCCCTTCGGACTCGAGCTGCACCAGCGCTGCCCGCGCGACAGCTCGCCCGGAGGCGTACCGCTCGCACAACTGCAACTCGATCAAACGGTCACCGGCCGGGAACACACCGGCCACGATGTCGTTGCGCAGCTCGTTGACGATCGATTCAGTCCGTGCCATCTGAGGACCCTTCGAGTTGCCGCTCGAGTTGATGCAGCACGCGATAGCAGGGCAGCACCTGGGCGACGCTCGCGTTCGGTTCGCGGCCTTCGGCGATCGCCGCGAAGAACTCCCGGTCCTGCAGCTCGATGCCGTTGGTCGACACATCGACGGTGGTGACGTCGATCTGTTCACCGCGGCCAGTCTCGAGATCGTCGTACTTCGCCAGGTAGGTACCGGTGTCGCCGATATACCGGAACGTGGTCCCGAACGGTCCGTCGTTGTTGAACGACAACGACAACGTGCAGATCGCCTCGCTCTGTGTCTTGAGCTGGATCGACATGTCCATGGCGATCCCGAGTTCCGGATGCATCGGGCCCTGCACCGCGTGGGCCGAGACGACGGGGCTGCCCGTCTGATACTGGAACAGGTCGACGGTGTGCGCCGCGTGGTGCCACAGCAGGTGATCGGTCCAACTCCGCGGTTGTCCCAACGCGTTGGTGTTCGTCCGCCGGAAGAAATAGGTCTGGACGTCCATCTGCTGGATCGTCAAGTCGCCGGCGACGACTCGCCGGTGCACCCATTGATGACTCGGGTTGAAACGGCGTGTGTGCCCCACCATCGCCACGAGGTCGGTGCCGCGATGGGCATCGAGCACCGCTTCGCCGTCGGCAAGTGCGTCACAGAGCGGGATCTCGACCTGCACGTGCTTGCCGGCCCGCAGCGTGGCGATCGCCTGCTCGGCGTGCAGTTGGGTCGGCGTCGCGAGCACCACGGCGTCGACGTCTGCCATGGCGAGCACGTCGGCCAAGTCGATCGTCGCGTGCTCGACGCCGTAATCGTCGGCGAACGAGCGCGTCCGGTCGAGTTCGCGCCCGACGATGGCGACGACTTCGACGCCGTCGATGAGCTTCATCGCGTCCATGTGCTTGGCGCCGAACGCGCCCCCGCCGGCCAACGCCACCTTGATGGTCATGTCAATTCTCCAGGATCAGATGGCCGACGGCTGTGTTGCTCGCAGGCACATGATAGAAGCGGTGCCGTACGGTCGGCGGAGGGCCGCCGGCGACATCGGACATGGCGCCGCGTGCGATCAGCCACATCACGAGCTCGATGCCCTCCGAGCCGGCCTCTCGGATGTACTCGACGTGGGGCTTGTCGGCGAGTTCGGCCGGCGAGGCGATCAGCTCGTCGAGGAACGCGTGGTCGAACCCGCTGTTGATCAGGCCCGCCCTCGGCCCCTGGAGCTGATGGCTCATCCCGCCGGTGCCCCAGATCTGCACGTTCAGGTCGTCGTCGTACGACTCGACCGCACGACGGATCGCCTGACCCAGGTTGAAACACCGCCGGCCCGACGGCACCGGGTAATGCACCACGTTGACCGCGATCGGGATGACCGGACACGGCCATGCATCGGGTTGGCCGCACATCAACGACAAGGGCACGGTCAGTCCGTGGTCGACATCCATCTGGTTCACGATCGTCAGATCGAAATCCTGTTGGATCACGGATTGTGCGATGTGAGCTGCCAGCGCCGGGTGGCCGATCACGCGCGGGACAGGGCGCGGGCCCCACCCCTCATCGGCCACGTCGAAGCTCGCTGCGGTTCCGATCGCGAACGTCGGGATCATCTCGAGACTGAACGCCGTGGCGTGGTCGTTGTACACGAGAACGATGGCGTCGGGCGTGTGGTCCGCGAACCACGCTTTCGACTGCTCGTAGCCGGCGAAGAGCGGTTGCCAATACGGTTCGGTGGTCTTGCCCAGGTCGAGCGCTGCACCGATCGCAGGGACGTGCGAGGTGAAGACGCTGGCGCTGATCCGCGCGCTCACTCGGGTGCCCCGTCGTCTCGTGACGCACCAGTGGATTCGCCCACGTACCGATTGCCCTCGGGCGATCTCCCGCCGGCGACCATCATGTCGCGGTACTCGTCCTCGGTCATCCCGGTCATCGACGCGGCCATCTGTTGAAAACTCTTGCCGTCGGTGGCGCCGATCTTGGCGAGGAAGTAGATGTTGCCGCCGAGCGAGATCATCCGGTTCATGTCGCGGGCGAGTACCGCTTGCTTCTGATCGTGGGTCATCGGCCACTCGTCGAGATAGCCGGCCTCGTCGCTCTTGAAGCGCTCACGGTTGTCGGCCTTCATCAGCGACATACAGAACTGGTTGAGCCAGTAGCCCTGGCGTGATCGGTCGGCATCGAAGACGGTCGTGCCCGGGATGTCGAGGTACGGTTTGTCGATCGCCATGACGCCTCCTCGTGTGGGTGGTGCACCGCGGAACCCGCCGGGCGACGACCGGCTCCCCGCCCCCTTGAGTGCCGAAGGCAGCGTAGTTTTGGTCAACAATATTGTCAACAATGAGCGACCGGGTCAGCTGATCGGGGCCGCACTTCCCCCGCGCGCCCACCAGAGACTGAGCCCGGCCAGCAACCCGAACCCGCAGTAGGCAGCCGCCATCGGCGTCGCCGATCCCTCGATCGTGGCTGCAACGAACGACGCCATGATCGCCCCGCCCATCATGGACATCGTGCCGATCACGCCGGACCCCGTTCCGGCGAAGGCCGCCAACGGCTGCATCGCCTGACTGTTCGCCATGCTCAGCACCAGAGCGTGCAGCGAGTTGAGCACCCAGAGCAACGCCAACCACAACCAGAAGTTCGGGTGTCCGTCGGCGGCCATGGTGATCGCCAGGAACACCATGCCGGTTCCGACATACGACGTGACCACGAACGACATCAGTCGAGCGGTCCCGATGACCGGGGCGACCCTGGACGCCATGAGATTCGACGCCGCCTGCAGCAACGCACCCGCCGCGAAGAACACCGCGAACTGGCCGCCGCGCCCGAACACGTCGTCGAAGACCAGCTCGGATGAACTGAGGTAGACATAGAACGCGGTGAACTCGAACATCAGCACCAGGCCGTGACCCAGCGCCCATCTCGAACCGATGACTGCCCGCGCGCTGCGGGCGGTGCGCGAAAAGGTGAGCGGAAGCCGACGCTCCGGGGTGAGCGTTTCATCGAACCGCGTCGTCCAGAGCACGGTGAGCACTGCCATTCCCGCAGCGAAGGCGAAGATCGTGTGCCACGATCCGACGGTCAGCAACGACTCTCCGATCAACGGGGCGACAGCCGGTGACAGCTGGAAGAAGAGCATCACCAGCGAGACGACCCGCGTCATCGCGTCGCCGCTGAAACGGTCGCGTGCGATGGTGAGGCTCATGGCGCGCGGGGACGCAGCACCGAGGCCCATCAAGGATCGGAAGGCGAACATCACTCCGAGGCTCGGCGACAGTGCGCAGCCGATCGCCCCGGCGGCATACATCGTGAGCCCGACGAACAATGCCGGCTTTCGTCCGAACCGATCGGCGAGTGGGCCGTACAGAACCTGTCCGACACCCAGCCCGAACAGGTAGGTCGTGATGACGAGAGAGACGCGCGTCGAGTCCGGCGCCAAACCGTACGCCGACCGGATACTGCCCAGGCCGGGCAGGAGCACATCGATACCGAGCGCGCTCAAGCCGCTCAACGCAGCCAGGAACGCGATCAGACCGCGCTCGCTCTGCGGGGAGATCGCCGCCCAGCGGCCTCGGGCGTCAGTCGACGATGCGGACATCGAGCAGGGCCTGGCGCCGTTCGACGGTGACCACTCGGATCGCGCGGTCGATCGCGGCTACGAGATCGCGACCGTGCACGACCGTTTCTGCATGGGCGCGGCTCGCTTCGGCCACCTTGGCGAAATCGGGGCTCGGTGACAACCCGGTGAGCGGCACCTCGTCGCCCTTGGATGCATAACCGGACGGGTACATGCCCAGCACCGAGTTGCGTACCGCTCCGTAACCGCCGTTGTTCAGCACGATCGTGAGCACCGCGATGTCGTTCGCCTCTGCCACCTGATGACAGGCGACCGGGTTGGCGAACATGTACGACCCGTCCCCCATCGTGGCGACGACGAGCCGATCCGGATCGGCGAGCTTGATGCCCATCGCGCAGGGCAGTCCCCAGCCCAGCCCACCCGAGTGAGGTTCCTGGCGCCACGAGTCGTGTTCGGTGAGCTCGAGTGCGTCGAGCGGGCACCCCAGCTCGGAGATCACCGTGGCGGCGCGGCCGCGGATCGCCTGTCCGACACGGTGGGCGACCCACTCCTTCGTCATGGGTCGGTCGTCACCGTCGTCGGCGAGTCCGGCCAGGCGATCTCGGCGGTGCCCGTTGTGGACGTCGACGCGTTCTCGACGGTCGACCATCGCGGCTCGATCGACCGCCACGGCGCGGTCGCCGATTTCGTTCAGTGCGAGCTCGAGCCCGACGAGGCCCGGGCCGACCTCGCTGGTGATCGAGAGGTCCGACCGAAAGTTTCGCACCGGGAACCGGTCGTAGAGCGGGTTCGGGCCGAGCTGGATCACACGACAACCCGGTGCGAGCCGATGCATGTCAGGCGACCACGGGGCGAGGCTGTCGACGACGAGCACGACGTCGGCCTCCGAGATCCACGGCTCGGGGTCTTGACCCACGTACATCGGATGTACAGCCGAGATCGCGGTCGCGACCGCCCAGTACTGGCACACCGGGATCGACCAGTCGTCTGCGAGCCGCGCCAGTGCCTCGAACCCCGCCAGGCTCCCGGCTCCGCGCTGGGCGAAGATCACCGGCCGCTGTGCACCGGCCAGCAGGGCCGCGGCCTGTTGCAGCAGCTCGGGTGGCGCAGTGATCTCAGCGGCCGCCATCGCCGGGGGCGACGCCGACGCTTCGACGGGGCACGGTTCGCAGAGCACCTCGCGCGGCAGGCTCAGGTACACCGGGCCCTTCGGCGTCGAATTGGCGATCGCGTGGGCCCGATCGAGGAGCTGGGGAACCTGTTCGGGGAACCGCAACTCGTAATCCCACTTGCACGCCTCACGCACGAGCGCCGTCTGATCGCGCATCTCCTGCCCCCAGCCGATCGGCACGGTGCGTGCGCCGAACCGGTCGGCTTCGACGGTGGGGGTGCGGCCGGACATCAACAGCATCGGCACGTGGTCGGTGGCCGCGTTGATCGCACCTGTTGCCCCGTTGGAGAGGCCGACGTTGGTGTGCAGCATCACCGCCTGCGGTCGGCCCGTGGCGAAGTAGTAACCATGAGCCATCCCCATCGCGGCGTGCTCGTGCGGCACGATGATCGCGCGTGGCACGTCGACCTCATGAGCGTCGGCCTCGGCGAGCCCTTCGATCACCGGCGGGAAGTCCGTACCGGAGTTGACGAAGACGATGTCGACACCCAGTCGGGTCAGCCGCTCGAAGACGGCTCCTCCGGCCGTGATGCCCGGGGCCGCACGCGACTCGGGGTCGCCGCCTCGGCCGTCGATCGAAGATCCGGTCATGAGTCTCCGGCAGGTTTGCCGGCACCCGTCCCGGCGTCACGGATGAGTCGTGCCACCTCGGCACGGAGTTCGACGAACTCCGGGGTCGCCTTCGTCTCGATCTGGTCGCGTGGGCGCGGGATGTCGACGACGATCTCGGCCATCACGTGTGACGGCGCGTTCGACAGCACGACGACCCGGTCGGCGAGGTACACGCTCTCGTCGATGTCGTGGGTGACGAACAGCACCGTCTTGCGGCGGCGGGCCCACACCTCGAGCAGCACGTCTTCGAGCGACGCACGCGTCTGGGCGTCGACCGACGCGAACGGCTCGTCCATCAGCAGCAGGTGCGGTCGGTACGCGAGCGCCCGGGCGATCGATACCCGCTGCTGCATGCCGCCGGACAACTGGCCCGGGTACTTGCTGGCGTGCCCGCTCAATCCGACGTCCTCGAGCGCCTGACGGACCCGCTCGGTCCGCTCGGCCTTGCCGATCCCGCTGTTCTTGAGGGGGAACTCGACGTTCGCGTCGACCCGCAACCACGGGTACAGCGACCGGCGGTAGTCCTGGAAGACCAGCGTGAGGTCCTTCGGCACCGACTCGACCGGCACACCTTCGAGCATCACCGAGCCAGACGTGGGCGCCATGAGGCCCGACAGGCAGCGCAAGAGCGTGGTCTTGCCGCATCCAGACGGGCCCACGATCGCGACGAACTCACCCTTGTTCATGCTGAACGTGATGCCACCGAGAGCGTGGTGCTCCTCCGACGTCCCTCGTCCGTATACGTGGTGCAGATCGGTCGCCGCTAGCGAACCGGACGCTTCAGCGCCGGAGTCGTCAACGGATTCTTCGTGCATCGGTTCAATACTCATGCTCGTCTCCATCTCAGAACTCGGCGTTCGACGAGGGACAGGACGCCGTTGAGGAACGCCCCCATCGTGCCGAGTACCACCAGGCCCGCCCACAGGTCGACCATCTTGAACTGGCGTTGCGCCTGCAGGATCCGGAAACCGACGCCATTCGTTGCGGCGATCAGCTCGGAGATCACCATCAGGATCACGGCGATCGACAGCGAGATCCGCAGGCCGGCGAAGATCTTGGGACCGGCCGAGGGCAGGATCACGTGGGTCAGCCGCCGCGACCGAGAGATGCGGTAGGCCGTTGCCGTATCGAGGTAGAGGGGATCGATCGACCGGACGCCGTCGATCGTGTTCAACAGGATCGGTGGGAACACTCCGGTGGCGATCAGCACGATCTTCATCGTGTCATCGATGCCCAGCAACACGAGGAACAGGGGCAACAGCGCCGGCGGCGGGATCGAACGAACGAAGTGGATGATGGGTTCGACATAGTCACCCAGCGTGCGGGACCTGCCGATCGCGATGCCGGTGGTGATCGCGAAGAACGATGCCAGGAAGAACCCCGACAGCAGCCGCATGAGGCTCGGCTGGAGGTTGTCCTCCCAGGTGTTCGACCAGTCCAAGATCCAGCCGTTCCACACCTCGGCGAACACCTTGTTGGGTGAGGGGAAATAGAGCGAGTCGGCCCACTCGGTGCCGAGTTTCCAGACCGCCAGCACCGCTGCGACGACGATGATCTGCAGGCCGAGATCCTTGGCATGGCGGAT
Source organism: Acidimicrobiaceae bacterium (assembly GCA_024641005.1). Lineage (GTDB taxonomy): Bacteria > Actinomycetota > Acidimicrobiia > Acidimicrobiales > Ilumatobacteraceae > Ilumatobacter. The sequence goes on along the minus strand of JAHEDX010000007.1, from coordinate 23,284 downwards.
GAGTCGAGGCGAGATCGTCATGCCACTGCCCGTTCGGCTTGGGCCCACGCGAACATGCGGCGTTCGACAGCGCCGAGCGCTCCCAGCAACACGAGACCGATCAGGCCGGTCACGATGGTGACTGCGTACACGGTCTTCTGATTGCCGACCGAGGCCTCCTCGAGCATCACGATGCCGATGCCTTCGGAGCCGCCCGCTATCAGTTCGGCGCTCACCGCGAGGATCACCGCTATCGACGTCGCGATCTTGAAACCGGTGAAGATGAACGGCGAGGCACTGCGCAAGTAGACGCGGGTACCGATCCGGATGCGGCCGAGCCCGAACACCCGCGCCGTGTCGGCTGCCACCGGGTCGACCGAGTGCATGCCGTAGATCGTGTTGAACAGGATCGGCCAGAGGCACGCGAACACGACCAACGCCACCTTCATGTCGGTGCCGCGTCCGTAGATGAGGATCGCCAAGGGGATCAACGCCACCGACGGGATCGGTCGCAGGAACTCGATCACGACGATCGTCGCCTTGTACGCAGTGCGACCCAGCCCGAGCACCAAACCGAGCGGCACGGCGACGAGTGTGGCGATCGCCAGCCCGATCAGGCACGCTTGGATCGTCACCCAGAGATCCCTGAGAAACGCCCGCGTCGTCAGCAGGCTGAACACCTCGCGCAGGATCGACGACGCCGGCGGAAGATATTCGGCAGTGACGAGTTCGGCTCTCGTCAGCACCTCCAACGCAACGAACAAGACACCGGCGCCGATCGCGCCGCGCACCCATTTCACGGGGACGCGGCGCGATCGGGATGCCGATGCCATCAGCTTGATTCGATCAACCGTGATTTGCTGACCGGGATGTCATGGTCGCTGCGCCAACGTCACTTGACGATGACCGACGTCACGTCGATCGTTGCGTCGAGCAGCCCGGCGTCGGCCATGAAGTCCGGTACCACCTGGACGACGTCGGTGTCGAGACCCGAGACGAACAGCGGGTAGTTGAGCGTGCGGGCGCTCTCGACCGTGGCGGTCGAGATGTAGGTCGGCAGGATCTGCGGCACCGCATCGTCGACCGTGTTGGCGTACTCAACGGCTGCAGCGAATGCACGGTTGAACGCCGCCACGGTGTTCGGATTGTCGGCCGCGAACGACTCGGTCACATAGAAGCCGGCGACCGGGAAGTCCTCGATCCGGCCGGCGAACATGTCGGTGACGAGCACCGCACCCAAGCTGTTCTTGGCGATCGTGCCGAATGGTTCGACGACGGAGATCACATCGACGTCGCCGCGCTCGAGGGTGGCCACCATGTCAGGGAACGGGATCTCGACCAGGGTCACATCGTCGAGTGTCAGACCGGCGTCCTGGAGCTGCACCTCGACGGCGAGCTGCACGAGGTTGTTGAGCGTGTTGACGGCGATCGTCTTGCCTGCCATGTCGGCCGGCGTCGTGATCCCGGAGTCGGGCATCGAGTACAGCCCACCGAACAGTGGCGCGGCACGGTTCGCCTCGGTCGCGATGAGGAGGGGCAGGCCCTCTTGCACCGCCGAGAAGAACGACGGGTAGGCGCCGAACGCGAAGTCGATGTCACCCGAGATGACCGCCGGGATGGCTGCTGCGCCGCCCTGAGCGAACTCGGTCGTCACGGTCAGACCCTCGGCGGCGAAGAAGCCCTGCTCGATGCCGATGAAGACAGGAGCGACATCCGCGATCGGAATGATGCCGAGCTTCAGCTCGGCCTTCTCGGGCGGCCCTGCGGGCTCGGCCGGCGCAGTAGTCGCCGTCGGCGCATCGGTCGCCACCGGTGCATCGGTGGGCGTCGGCGCGTCGGTCGCAGCAGGTGCGTCGGTCGCCGCCGGTGCGTCGGTCGCTGCCGGGGCAGCGGTGGTGTCAGCGGTGGTGTCGTCGTCGCCGCCGCAGGCGGCGGCTGCCAAGGTGAAGGTGAAGAGCAGTGCGCCGAGACGCAGCGTCTTTCCCCGTCGGTGATTCGTCATGTCGGTCCCCCGTGTGAGATGGATGCACAACCGGTCCAGGTCGCACGGTAGGGACAGTAGTCACGCTCACCCCGATTGTCCACAATCCTGTGCGCAATTGCCGGCCGGCGGGAGTTCGAGGCGTCACCGAAATCCCCACGTCCGACCGAGTCGACAGGACGAATGCCGTGGGCACTCCGATCGATGCCTCTCGGAATGACTGTTTTGACAATATTGTCGGTGACCTGGTTGGATCGCTCCATGCCCAACATCGCGCCCCCGTTCCGTGCCGATCACGTCGGAAGCCTGTTGCGTCCGGCAGCGATCCACGACGCCCGGGCACGTCAGGCACGCGGCGAGATCGACAGAGCGGAGCTGCGCTCCATCGAAGACGACGCGATCGCAGCGATGATCCCGAAGCTCGAGGCGACCGGGATCAAGAGCATCACCGACGGCGAGTTCCGGCGCGCATGGTTCCACCTCGACTTCCTCGAACAGCTCGACGGTGTCACGGTCAGCGGAGCGATCGCGTCCAGCTCCGGCTCGCAAGAGACCGTGCACATGACGCCCCCGAAGATCTCGGTCACCGGCAAGCTCCGGCACCGCAACCCGATCCAGGTCGACGACTACCGCTTCGTCGCCGGGCACACCAGCCAGACGCCGAAGGTCGCGATCCCGTCCCCGACGATGGTCCACTTCCGTGGCGGGCGCGGGGGCATCGACATCGAGTCGTATCCCGATCTCGACGTGTTCTTCGAGGACCTCGCCCAGTGCTACCGCGATGAGATCTCAGCGCTCTACGACGCCGGGTGCCGGTACCTCCAACTCGACGACACCAACCTCGCGTACCTGTGCGATCCGGTGATGCGTCAGGGAGCTGTCGATCGCGGCGACGACCCGGATGCGCTGCCGCGCACCTACGCGGCGCTGATCAACAGTGCGATCGACGGGCGACCGGACGACCTGACCGTGGGCATCCATCTGTGCCGCGGCAACTTCCGCAGCACCCACTTCGCGAGCGGAGGTTACGAAGCGGTCGCCGAAGTGTTGTTCAACGAGGTCAACGTCGACGCCTACTTCCTCGAGTACGACGACGAACGCTCCGGCGACTTCGCTCCGCTGCGCTTCTTTCCCGACGACAAGACACTGGTGCTCGGCATCGTCACGTCGAAGACCGCTCAACTCGAGGACACGGCTCTGCTCCGGGCACGGATCCTCGAAGCAGCCGAGTACGTCGATCTCGACCAGATGTGTCTGAGCCCGCAGTGCGGATTCTCCAGCACCGTCCACGGCAACGAGATCACCGAAGACGACCAGTGGGCCAAGCTGCGCCTCGTCGTCGACGTCGCCGATCAGGTGTGGAACTGACCCACACATGACCAACCGGCTGCGAGCGCCGGTGGTCGCGCTGCCCGGGCTGCTCTGCGACGAGCTGGTCTGGCGGTCGCAGGCAGATGCACTCCGCGATGTCACCGATTTCGTCATCGCCGACTTCTCGGAACACGACGACCTCACCGAGATGGCCCATGCGGCACTGACGCTCGCGCAGGGGAACGTGCACATGGTCGGCCACTCGATGGGAGGCCGGGTCGCGCTCGAGGCGTGGCGACTCGCTCCCGATCGCATTCGGTCGCTCGTGCTCCTCGACACCGGCGTGCACGGAGTGGCGCCGGGCGAGGTGGAGAGCCGACAGGTCCTGGTGGACGTGTCGTCGAACAGCGGGATGAGCGAGCTGGCCGCCGCCTGGCTGCCGCCGATGGTCGATCCCTCACGGCACGCCGACCTGGCTCTGATGGGATCGCTGCACGACATGGTGATGCGGGCGTCGCCCGATCAGCATGCGCGTCAGATCCGCGCCCTGGTCGAACGGCCTGATGCAACCGCACTGCTCCCGACGATCACCGTGCCGACGCTCGTCGTCGTCGGCCGCAACGACGAGTGGAGCCCGGTCGAACAACACGAGCAGATCGCGAGCCTCATCCCCAATTCACGGCTCGAGATCATCGAGGGCGCCGGACACATGACGACCGTCGAGCAACCCGACGTGATCACGGCGCTGCTCCGCCGCTGGTTCGAACAGCACTGATCGCAGCCGGGTACACAGTGTGATAGTCACTCCGGTCATGGCTACGCCGGTTCGGTCCACGAGATGGGGAGCACGAGTGTGAACGACATCATCGTCGGAGTCGACAAGTCCGACACCGCCCGTCGGGCCGCCGAAAAGGCCGCCGAGCTCGCCGCCGCCTACGGCGCCAATCTGCACATCGTGTTCTGCATCGCCCGCAAACCGAGCCAACAGGTCGTCGGCAGCGGCGGCGACCAGTGGTTCGTCAACCCGAAGGCCGAAGCTCAGACGTTCCTCGAGGACTTGGCTCGAGAGCTTCCTCACGACCAGATCACCACCAAGGTCAGCTACAGCGCCCCCGCCACAGCGATGTGCGAGGAGGCCGTCGAACTCGGGGCTCGCACGATCGTCGTCGGAAATCGCCGGGTTCAGGGCGTCGCCCGAGTGCTGGGGTCGATCGCCGGCGATGTGCTCAAGCAGGCGCCCTGCGACGTACTCATCGCGAACACGATCGGCGCCTGACCCTCGCAGCGCGCCCAGCACGCTCCGCGTTCGTGCGTACTGTCTGTCCATGTCCACCTTCGTGATCACGGGTTCGTCGACCGGCATCGGTGAGGCGTGCACCCTACGGCTCGCCCGCTCAGGCCATCGGGTCATCGCCGGAGTTCGCCGCGAAGCAGACGGTGAACGACTCGTCGGCCTGCACGCCTCGATCGTTCCCGTGATGCTCGACATCACCGACCAGGACCACATCGATGCGCTCCTCGCCCGCCTCGACGATCTCGGTGTCACCGCGCTCGACGGTCTCGTCAACAACGCCGGCATCGTGAGCGGTGGCCCGATCGAGTTCCTGCCGCTCGACGACTGGCGCGACCATTTCGAGGTCAATGTGCTCGGCCAGGTCGGGGTGACCAAGGCCCTGATCCCACGGTTGCGGCGAGCTCACGGGCGTGTGGTGTTCATCGGTTCCATCTCGGGCCGGGTGTCGACACCATTGGTGGGTCCCTACGGCGCGTCGAAGCACGCGATCGAGGCGATCGCCGAATCCCTCCGCGAGGAGTTGTCCCCGTGGGAGATCGCCGTCTCGGTCGTCGAGCCCGGCGCGGTGCGCACCCCTATCTGGGACAAGGGTCGCACGTTGGCCGACGAGCTCGAGCAGCGACTGCCGACTGAGGCGCACGAGTTGTATGCCGACGCCATCGACGAGATCCGCCGCGGGCTCGACAGCCAAGAGCGCGCCGGCGTGCCCGCGGACGACGTCGCCGCCGTCGTCGAGCGTGCCTTGACCCGCAAGCGACCTCGCTATCGCTATCTCGTCGGTCGCGACGCCAAGGCGGCAGGCGTCCTCGAACGCTTCCTGCCCGATCGGGCCATGGCCTACGTAACCCGGCGCCTCGGGCCCTGATCACAGCGGGAGGCGACGGGGCCGTCGCCGTCGAACCGGGCGGGTAGCGCTGGCATACTCGACGGGTGCCAACGATCGGGGTCGTGCTCGGGGCCGGGGGCATCGTCGGGGCCGCGTATCACGCAGGGGTCCTGACGGCGCTGGCCGAGGAGGGGTTCGACGCGCGCGATGCCGACCTGATCGTTGGCACCTCAGCGGGTTCCGGGGTCGGCGCGACACTGCGGGCCGGATTCCCACCGCTCGACCTCGCACCGCGCAGCCTCGGCCAAGCAATCTCCGCGGAGGCGACAGCGCTCGTCGGACACACCGGAGCCCCACCTGCCATCGATCTGCGGCCCCGCCCAGGTTCGCGGGCCCCACTCCCGTCGTCTCCGGGACTGGTCGTGCGCTCCGGCTTCCACCCTGCCAAAGCGCTGGCAGGTTTGTTGCCCAGTGGAACGATCTCGGCCGACGTGATCGGCGAACGGATCAGCGCGATGTACGCCGGCCGCTCCTGGCCCGCCAGCCCGCTGTGGGTCTGCGCCGTCGACCTCGACCGTGGTGATCGGGTCGTGTTCGGCCGCGACGAACACGACGTGCCGATCGGGGTCGCCGTCCAGGCATCGTCGTCCATCCCCGGCGTGTTCGCCCCGGTCGTCCGTGACGGCCGGCGATACGTCGACGGAGGTGTTCACTCCCCCACCAATGCAGACCTGCTCGCCGGTGCCGGGCTCGACCTCGTGGTGATCGTCTCGCCGATGTCGACGACCGGTGCAGCGCGACGAACCTCCCTGGTCAGCGGCCGATCGGTGCACGCCCGTCAACTCGCCCGGGAGGTGCGCCGCCTTCGCGACTCTGGCACCGAGGTGCTCACGTTCCAGCCGACATCGGGCGATGTCGTCGCGATGGGTCGCAACCCGATGGACGCTCGGCGCCGGGCGGCGACCACACAGGCGGCGCTCACATCCGCACACGACCGACTCGCCGATGCAGGCGTCGCCGCACGCCTCGCCGTACTCCGCCAGACCTCGGCCTGACGCGGCCGGCCACCGACGGGACACCGTTCACGCCCTGACGGCACTCCCCGGTCGCCGCGTCCGGCACGTGTGTTCGGCACGGCCACCTGTCGGTAATCTCGCCTCATGGTGGAACCCGACTTCCTGCGATTCGACACGCTCAGTCTGCACGCCGGACAACGGCCCGATCCCACCACCGGAGCGCGGGCCGTACCCATCTACTTCACGACGTCGTACTCGTTCCCCGACACCGACGAGGCGGCTGCACTGTTCAACCTGGAGGCACCCGGCCATATCTACAGCCGGATCTCCAACCCCACGGTCGCCGTGCTCGAGGAACGGATGGCGGCGCTGGAAGGCGGGGTCGGCGCCGTGTGCACCGCGAGCGGCACCGCCGCGCTGCACCTGGCCGTAGCGTCGCTGCTCAGCGCCGGCGATCACATCGTCGCCTCCAAGAACCTGTACGGCGGTTCGTACAACATGATGCGTCTCACCCTGCCGAGGTTCGGGATCACCACGACCTTCGTCGACCCGCGCGACCCCAGCGCGTTCGAGGCCGCGATCCAACCGAACACCAAGCTGTTCTACGGCGAGACGCTCGGAAACCCTGGCATCGAGGTGATGGACGTCGAAGCGGTCGCCGGGGTTGCCCACGCGAACGGCCTCCCCTTGATGGTCGACTCGACGTTCTCGACGCCGTACCTCTTCCGTCCGATCGAGCACGGCGCCGACATCGTGACCCACTCGATCACCAAGTTCCTCGGCGGCCACGGCACCGCGCTCGGCGGGGTCGTCGTCGATGGCGGGCGGTTCGACTGGATGGCGAGCGACAAGTTCCCGACGATGACCGAACCGTACGCCGGCTATCACGGCGTGGTGTTCGCAGAGGAGTTCGGCCCGTCCGCGCTCGGGATGCGGGCCCGCGCCGAAGGGTTGCGCGACTTCGGTGCATGCATGAGCCCACACAACGCGTTCGCGCTGCTCCAGGGCATCGAGACGCTGCCCTTGCGGATGGCCCGCCACATCGACAACACCGACCGTGTACTCGAGATGCTGCAGACGAACGACGCCGTGAGCTGGGTGAAACATCCACGGGTGCCGTCGCATCCGGATCACGAACTCGCCAAGCGTCTGTACCCGAAGGGGGCCGGAGCGATCCTCAGCTTCGGCGTCAAGGGCGGGCGAGCCGCCGGCCGCAAGTTCATCGAGGCGGTGCAGCTCGCCTCGCACCTCGCCAATGTCGGTGATGCCAAGACACTCGTGATCCACCCGGGCTCGACGACGCATGGCCAGCTCACGTCCGACCAGCTCGAGGCGTCCGGCATCGGTGAGGACCTGATCCGACTGTCGGTCGGTCTGGAGGACCCCGACGACATCATCGACGACCTCTCACGTGCACTGAAAGCGAGCCAGCGATGATGGTCTCCGTCGACGGACGACGTGCACATGCCTCGACCGGTGGCGCCGAGCTCACCGGTGACGACCCCGTCGTGTTGCTGATCCACGGGGCCGGGAACGACTCCACGGTGTGGCAGCTGCAGACCCGCTACCTCGCCTACCGGGGCTTCCGCGCCGTCGCGGTCGATCTGCCGGGCCACGGTCACAGCGAGGGTGACCCGCTCCCGACCATCGAGGCGATGGCCGACTGGGTAGCCAGGTTCGTCGAAGCTGCCGGCTTCGATTCGGTGCACGTGGTCGGCCACTCGATGGGCACGTTCATCGCCCTCGAGCTGGCGAGCCGCCACCCTGGGATCACCCTCTCGATCACGCTGTGCGCCACCGCCACTGCGATGCCCGTCCACCCTGATCTGCTCGCCGCTGCCGAGCACGACCTGCCGGCGGCAGCAGCGTTGATGGCCGCATGGGCGCACGCCAGACCAGCGCACGTCGGCCTCAACCCGACCCCGGGACTCTGGATGCTCGGCGGCGCCCGGGCACTGGTCGAGAACAGCCGTCCAGGTGCGTTGGCCTGCGACTTCCGTGCCTGCATGGGCTACACGGGGGCCGAGGCGGCAGCGGCCACGGCCACCTGCCCGGCCACCGTGGTGATCGGGCTCGGCGACAAGATGACGCCTCCCAAGAGCGGCAGGGCACTCGCCGCCGCACTCGACTCACCGATGATCGTCGAACTGGAGAACACCGGCCATTACGTGATGACCGAGAACCCTCGCGCCGTCAAACGAGCGATCCTCACCACCGTCACAGGTGTCTCACACCAGAAGTGACGGTCAGTAGGCGGTGGCGGGGTGCCAGTCCCCGTCGCTGCCGAGGTACTCGCGGGCGCCCGTTGCGCCGTCGCGGTAGAACGTCGAGCTACCCGCGTCGACGAGCACCTGCAACATCGCGGGGAGTTCGGCGCCCTCGGCACGGATCTTGGCGATCATCCGGTCGGCGCCGATCGCGTCGATCATCTCGAACGGTCCGAGGGCCCAGTTGAACCCCCAACGGATCGCGTTGTCGATATTGACGACGTCGTCGGCGATCTCGGGCACCAACCCGGCCGCGTATCGCAACGTGCCACCGAAGATCTGCCATGCGAGCTGCCCGCGCGCCGAGTCGTCGAACAGCACCGACCCGAGTTCGGTCGGCACCCCGTCGAGGTCGGGTTCGACGGAGTCGCGCCACTGCTCGCTGACCAGATCGAAGGTCTCGGATTTCTTGGTGCCGTCGTCGAGCTTCTGCACGCGACCGAATCCACCGAGCGAGCGCGATTTGCGCCCGAGCTGACCCCGCTCGAGCATGCGCTGCTCGGCATCGGGGAACGCCGTGAACCGACGTCCGGTGTCACCCTCGGGCAGGTTGACGGCGAGGTTCTTGCCGACGAGGTCCATCACGTCGAGACCGATGAGGTCGATCAGCCCGTACAGACCGGTCGGGGGGAGCCCGACCGGTCTGCCGAGCACGGCATTGACGGTCTCCTGTGTCATCCCGTCGGCCAGGAACGGCTTCGCCAGGTGTAGACCGCTGAGCATGAAGTAGCAACCGATCCGGTTGCCGATGAAGTTCACGGTGTCCTTGGCGTGCACCACACCCTTGCCCAGCTGTTCGGCGCCGAACGACGCGAACGCCTCGATCACGTCGGGTGTGGTCTGCTCGCCAGGAACCAGTTCGAACAGCTTCATCACCTGCACCGGGTTGAAGAAGTGGGTGATGGCGACGTCGGAGCGGAAGCGGTCGGGCATGCCGGCCGCGATGTCGCGGAGCGGGATACCCGAGGTGTTCGAGCTGATGACCGAACCCTCCTTGCGGTGCGGTTCGACCCGAGCGAACAGCTGCTGCTTCGTAGCGAGATCCTCGACGATTGCCTCGCAGATCCAGTCGTACTCGGAGACCTTGGCCAGGTCGGCGTCGAACGTTCCGGCGACGACCAGATGACGATCGGCTTCGGCGACGGCCTGCAGCCCGTGTTCGACCGCCTCGGCGGACATGTCGAGCATCAACACCCGACAACCTGCTGCGGCGCTGGCGGCGGCGATCCCCGACCCCATCGTTCCGCATCCGAGAACGGCAACCGACTCGATCTGGCGACTCATCTCACTGCTCCTCCGATTCTGGGGCTCCGACAGCCCGAGCAGCGAGTCTGCCCGACCTCGCTGTCCTTTGCACCTCTCGAGGCGTTCCATCGGCGATCACCGTTGGCGGCCGCGATCGGTCGGAAGTCACCGCCGCTGATGAGCGTGAGGGCGCAGCCGGATGTCAGGATGATCGCGACCCTCGACCCGGAGATTGACGCCATGAGCAGCAACGACCTGCACGACGAACACGGGGCACCGATCACGGCGCCGGTGCTCGATTGGGCCAGCGACTACGACATCTTCGACCCGCAGTACGTCGCCGACCCCTACGGCATCTGGGACGAGCTACGCGAGACCTGCCCGATGGCCCACACCGACCGGTGGGGCGGCTCGTGGTTGCCGACTCGGTACTCGGACGTCTACGCGATGGCCCACGACACCGAGAAGTTCCCGTCGGGCAACGGCATCAGCGTGGTGCCGCTGTTCATCGACCCGGCAGCGGTCGGCGGGCCCAACCCGGGCGTCGGGCAAGGCCCCCTGCTCGCTGCCGGGGTGCCGCCGATCAGTGCCGACCCGCCCTTGCACACGTGGACACGACGGCTGATCCTGCCGACGATGAGCCCTGCCCGCGTCGCGGAGTACGAGGTGTTCACTCGTGAACTCTGCCACCGCCTGGTCGACGATGTGATCGCTCGTGGATCGGGAGATGCCGCGGCCGAGTACGCGCAACAGATCCCTGTGCGGGTGATCGGCCACATCCTGGGCGTGCCCGACGACATGTCGGGTACGTTCACCGAGTGGGTTCGCGACGTGCTCGAGTTCGCTCACGACGCCGAGCGCCGCACCAGAGGGGTCGTGGGCATCGTCCAGTACCTGCAGGGCGCGATCGCCGAACGCCAGGCCGAACCCCAGGATGATTTCATCACCGAACTGCTCCAGTCGGAACACGATGGCGAACCGGTCGGCCTGCCCGTGGTGATGGGCATGTGCGCGCTCCTCCTGATCGCCGGCGTCGACACCACCTGGTCGTCGATCGGTTCGACGATGTGGCACCTCGCCACTCATCCCGAGGATCGCCGACGCCTCGTGTCCGAACCCGATCTGATGCCGACCGCGATCGAAGAACTGCTGCGGGCGTACGCGCCCGTCACGATGGCTCGACGGCTGGTCGAGGACCAGGAGTACGAGGGCTGCCCGATGAAGGCGGGCGAACGGATCCTGATGAACTTCCCGGCCGCCAATCGCGACCCGGAGGTGTTCCCCGACGCCGATCAGGTGATCCTCGATCGCCAGCAGAATCGCCACCTGGCGTTCGGCGCCGGCATCCACCGGTGCGCTGGTTCGAACCTCGCCCGCATGGAGCTGCGCGTCGCCGTGGAGGAGTGGCTGGGCCGTATCCCCGAGTTCGAACTCGTCGACCCCGCCCTGGTCACGTGGGCCGGCGGCCAGGTCCGAGGCCCCCGTTCGATCCCGGTCAAAGTGCTCGAACAACGCTCATAAATGCTGATACGACCAGTATCATGATTTCATGTTGTTGGTCGATCTCGTCGCGATCCAGGTCGAGGCCGATACGGGCGCGTCCGTCCTGGTGTTGCGAGAGCACGACACGCCGCATCGGCTCCTGTCGATCGCCGTGGGCGGCGAGGCCGCCGCTTCGATCGCGATCGCCGCGAGCGGCCGTTTCGCGCCACGACCGATGGCCCACGACCTCATGGCCGCCCTGGTCGAGAGTTTCGAGGGTCACCTCGACGCAGTCGAGGTGACCGATCTCCGAGACGGCACGTTCATCGCCAACCTGACGCTCAGCGGCCCGATCGGTGAGCGCCGCATCGACACCCGCCCGTCGGACGCGATCGCACTCGCCGTGCGGCTCCATGCTCCCGTGTTCGTGAGCGAACACGTCCTCGACGAGGTCGGCGCACTCCCTCCCGTCGAGATCGACGCAGAGGCGATCGACACCGAAGTCGACGAGTTCCGCCAGTTCCTCGACGATGTCGATCCAGCCGACTTCCTGGCCGACGAGCCGAGCCAGGACGACGAGCCGAGCCAGGACGACGTCCCGACCGACGACGACGTCCCGACCGACGACGACCAGACCGACGACGAGCCGACCGACGACGACCAGACCGACTGACCGGCGCCACTACCCTCGGCGTCGATGTGGACGACGGGGTCAACGTCCGCCGAAGTCGGGGAGTCGGCGCTCGGCCATCGCCGTGGTTCCCTCCGCGAAGTCAGCAGTTGCCTGCAACCGTGTCTGCTCGATGAGTTCGTGCGCGGTCGCCGCCTCCACCCGAGCGGCCAGGTCACCGCGCAGCGTGGCCCGGATCGAGCGAACGGCAAGCGGCGCGGAACGGGCGATCTCGAGCGCGAACGCATGCGCTGTCGCCTGTAGCCGGTCGAGCGGCACCAGGCGGTCGGCGAGGCCGAGCGCATGGCCCTCGACCCCGTCGACCCGACGCCCGGTGTAGAGCAACTCGGCTGCGACCTGCTCGCCGACGAGCCGCGGCAACGTGACGCTGAGACCGAAGCCCTGATGAAACCCGAGTCGCGCGAAGTTCGCGCTGAATCGCGCCTCCGGCGACGCGATCCGAAAGTCTGCTGCCAGCGCGAGTCCGAGCCCACCGCCGATGGCCGCGCCCTGGATCGCGGCGACGACCGGGGTCTGACAACGGAAGATTCGAACCGCGGTCGCGTACAGCTCCTCGGTCGTGTACGACCGGTCACCGCCGAAGTCGGCGCCGGCACAGAAGTGCTTGCCCTGGGCACACAACACGATCGCCCGACAACGATCGTCATCATCGAGACGTTCGAGGGCTTGTGCGATCCCACCGATGACATCCATCGAGAAGAAGTTGTTCGGCGGGCGTCGCACTTCGACCGTGGCGACATGGTCGTCGGCAACGGAAACGAAAACGGCAGGGTCGGTCATCGCGTGACGGTACCCCAGCGGTCACCGCACCGATCGACCGATCGCCGATGCCAACCTCGCTCTGCCCGGCCCACGACGACGGGCACGGCGGGCGTCGGCATCGGTCCTCGACGACGCGTCGCGCAGCTACTCTTCGCCCCGACCGAAAGGGCGATGCATGACCGAGACGACGAGCGACACCAGCGAACTCAAGGGCGCGGGCTACGAGATCTTCGTGGGCGTGCTGTCGATTCTGTCGATCGCGAACCTCGTGCTCGCCACCACACTGACCGACGACGGCCTGAGCACGGTCTTGTACGCGATGAACGCTGTGCTCAGCGTCGTGTTCCTCGTCGACTTCGCCTATCGGCTGTTCTCGGCCGAGTCGAAGACCGACTACGTCTTCCGCCAGTACGGCTGGGCGGATCTGTTCGCCAGCCTCCCGTTCCAGCAGCTGAAGGTGCTGCGGATCTTCCGTCTCATCCGCGTGTTCCGTCTGCTGCGCGCCTACGGCATCGCGGCGATCGGGCGAAGTCTCGCGAAGAACCGCGCCGGAAGTGCACTGCTCTCCCTGCTCCTGATGGGTCTGCTCGTGCTCGAGTTCGGCAGCTTGTGGATCCTCCACATCGAGCAGAACGTCAGGGATGCCAACATCACGAGGGCGTCGGATGCGCTGTGGTGGGTGATCGTCACCATCTCGACGGTGGGCTACGGCGATCACTACCCGGTCTCGAACGTCGGTCGTTTCTTCGCCACGGTGGTGATCATCATCGGAATCGGCATCTTCGGTACGTTCACCGGCTACCTGGCCAACGTCTTCCTGTCACCGTCCAAGCAAGAACAGTCGAGTACATCCGATCCCACGACCGACGATGCTCTCCGCAAGATCGCCGAACTCAAGGAACTCCTGACCCGGCAGCAGTCTGCGATCGACGAGATCGAACTGATGCTGCGATCGACCGACAGCTGATCCGCAGGTGCCGCGAGCTTCAGGTCACCTCACCGACAGGCGACGTGCGGCTTCGACGATCTGATCCTGGCCGACGAGCACGAGATTGGCTGCCTCGCCCAGCGGCACGAACGAATCGCGGGCGGCAACCCGCTCGATGGCCCCGGTGTAACCGCCCTCGATCAGCCCGGTGACGACGCCCTCGCCGGCGCCGCCGGAGTGTCGGGTCTCGTCGACGACGAGCACCCGATCGACCTCGCCGGCGTGGGCGAGCACCTGGCGGATCGGCAGTGGGGCCAGCCAACGCAGATCGAACACCCGGCACGAGATGCCCTCCGCGGCGAGATCACGCGCCGCCTGCAACGACATCGCCAAGCCGTTCGCCCACGTGACGATCAGGACGTCGCTGCCGTCTCGCACCAATCGACCCTCGCCGATCGGCACGTGTTCGTGGCGCCAGCGCTCGGGGCCGGCATACGGCGCTGTCCAGACACCGTCGCCGGCGGCGAGCAGATCCCTGGTGTGGTAGAGCGCGATCGGCTCGAGGAAGACGCTGACCGTTCCGTCGCTGAGCGCGGCCGCCACGCAGGTGCGCAGCATCGGCGCAGCGTCGGACGGATGCGCCGGGCTGGCGATCACGAGGCCCGGGATGTCTCGGAGCACGGCCACGGAGTTGTCGTTGTGGAAGTGCCCACCGAAGCCCTTCTGGTAGCCGTAGCCGGCGATCCGCACCACGAGCGGGTTGCGGTATTGGCCGTTGGAGAAGAACGACAGGCTCGCGGCCTCGCCGCGCAGCTGGTCCTCGGCGTTGTGCACGTATGCGAGGTATTGGATCTCGGGGATCGGCAACAGGCCGGACACACCGGCGCCGAGCGCGAGGCCGAGGATCGACTGCTCGTCGAGGAGCGAATCGAACACCCGAGCTGCGCCGAAGCGCTTCCTCAGCCCGCGGGTCACGCCGTACACGCCGCCCTTGACCGCGACGTCCTCGCCGAACACCATCGAACTCGGGGTGGCGGCGAGCACGTCGACGAGTGCTCGATTGATCGTCTCAGCGAGCGTGAGCGGACCCTCGTTCTCGGGCAGTGTGCCATCGAACGCAGCCGCCCGGCTGTTGGGCGGCGCAGGGCGAGAGGCGATCGCCGCCACCGTGTCGGGACGTCGAGGCGACAGCGACCGCAGCACGTCATCGGCACTGTCGAACGTCGGCGCGTGGACCATCTCGAGCGCGAGTGAACGCACCGCGGCCCGGATCATGAGATACCGATCGATCAATTCGTCGGGGGTGGCGAGTCCATCGGCGACCAGGGCTCTGGCGGTCCCGAGAATCGGGTCGCGCGCCTGATCTTGGCGGATCGCCGCCGCCGATCGATAGCCGGATTCGACATCGGTACCGGCGTGGCCCATGAAACGCACGGTGCGCAGGTGCAGGAAGGCCGGCTTGCCCTTCGTGCGCACCTCCTCGGCGAGCTCTGCCGTGGTCTCGAACACGGCCTGCGGATCGGCTCCGTCGACCTGCTCGTATCGGAGCCCCGGCCGGTGAGCGAACGACGCCTCGATCCAACCGGTCGGTGTGGGGACACTGATCCCCAGCCCGTTGTCCTCACACACCAACAGCAGCGGAACCGGGAGCCCACCGTGGGCCGAGTAACAGGCGGCGTTGATGGCCCCCTGAGCGGTCGAGTGGTTGGCACTGGCGTCCCCGAACGAGCACACCGCCAGGGCATCGCGGGGCCATTGGGTCTCGACCCCGAGCCGGCGCGCCCGGCCGATCGAGAACGCCACTCCCAGCGCCCGGGGCAACTGGGCAGCGATGGTGGACGTCTGGGGGATGACCGTGAGGGCGTGATGACCGAACACCTTGTGGCGTCCTCCCGCCATCGGTTCCTCGGTCAAGGCCAACATGCCCGCCAGCACGTCGCGGACCGCTTGGTGCCCCGGTCGCTGCTGCGCTCGGGCGCAGTAGAACCCGCCCGACCGGTAGTGCAGCAGCGCCGGGTCGGTGAGGCGCAGCGCGGCGGCGACGGCGGCATTGGACTCATGTCCGCTCGAACCGATCGTGTAGTACCCGTGCCCGAGCGCTCGTAGCCACCGAGCGCTGTGATCGAGCGCGCGGCTCTCGACCTGAGCGGTGAAGATGCCGTTCAAGGGCACGTGCGACTCTGCCGAGGGTCCGGCCCCCGCTGTGAGCGATGCGATCGCGTCGATGAGCGATTGTTCGAGCTCGTGGAGGTCGTCTGGTAGCTGCGCACCGATCACGAGGGAATGGTACGCCCGCCGGGGACCCACCCGACCAACCACCCAGTCATCCCGTTCTGTTCAGCGTTTCGCAGGAACGGTGCGGCAGATTGCTGAACAGAACGGATCGAGACAGAACGGATCGACGCGGTCAGTCGCGTCGATCGGCCCGCCGTTCCTTGCGACGCCGGTGACGGCGCAACACACCGGCCCCGAACCAGACCACCGCGCCCAGCACCGCTGATCCGAGGGTCACGAGCCACACCGGCCAGGTGACGTCCCAGAAGAGGAAACTGATCGGGACATCGTTGGTGTTCTGAACCATGAAGACGCCAAGCAGTCCGAGGCCGGACAACATGGCGATGGCGCCACCACTCAAGCCCCCCTTGGATTTGCCCTCCTTGGCCGGCGCAACCGGTTGCATCGACATGTCACCCTCCTCGGTGTTGCTGTCAGCGTGTCCCCGAGTTACATCTTGACACGGCGCGAGCTCGCACCATCACACCGGGGGAAGTCGGCGAGTTTGTTGCACAACGACGGCGACTGACGAGGATCGTCAACCGAGATGGGCTTGACACGTTCGAAGATTGCTGCGACGCGTCAGGGATGTTGTCGAATGGGGTGGTAATTGGATCGAACATATGTACGATTACGGTATGTCAGACGGGATGGCATCGACGATCCAACAGCAGCCGGTCGGGGCACCCGGTCCCGCCGCCCGGATCTGCGAGATCGCCGGCATCTTGAACGTCGCCAACGCCGAACTCGTCTCGATCATGGAAACCGTGCTCGCCGACGAGCACTGGCAAGGCCCCGGCATTCACACCCCCGCGCAATGGCTCGCCTGGAAAGCCGGCATCTCGCCCGAACGAGCCCGCGACATCGTCCGCATCGCCGGCCGCCGCTCCTCGTTCCCGACCCTGATCGACACCTTCGACCACGGACACCTCTCCGTCGAACAAGTCGCCGTCGCCGTGAAGGCGCCGGAGTGGGCAGACGCCGACATCGTCGACTTCGCCAAGATCGCCACCGTCACCCAACTCCGACGCATGATTCGCGACGAACACTTCGCCGGCGACCCCGACCAACCCGCACCCGAACCACCGACACCACCGCGTGACCGGTTGTCGTTCGGCGCCACCGGTCACGGCCGCTGGCGAATCAACGGCGAACTCGACCTCACCGCCGGTTCACGCATCGAAGCAGCCCTCACCCAGGCCAAAGACGCACTGTTCGAACAGGGCGACACCAACACCTGGGCCGACGCGCTCGTCGAGATGTCCGAACGCTCACTCGACGCCGTCACCTCCAACACACGACGCGACCGGTACCGCACCTGGCTCCACTACGACGTCACCAACGGTGCAACCACCACCACCGACGGCTGGCAGATCCCGATGGCACTGCGAGACCGGCTGCTCTGCGACGGGGTCGTGCAACCGGTGTGGCAACGCGACGGCACCCCGTTCTCGATCGGCCGAACCCAACGCATCGTCCCCGACCGCACCCGCCGCGCCGTGCAACGACGCGACCGCGGCTGCCGAGTCCCCGGCTGCACCAACCACCGCATCATCGAGATCCACCACATCATCCACTGGACCAACGGCGGCACCACCGACACCTCGAATCTCGTCGCACTCTGCACGCGGCACCACCGCCTCCACCACCAGAACATGCTCGGCATCACCGGCAACGCCGACCAACCCAATGGCCTGATCTTCACCGACCACACCGGTCGCGTCATCCAACCCAACGGCACACCCACCATCCCGACCCAACCACCACCCCAACCGGCGACCCGGTATCGGCCCCCATACGGCGGACCCCTCGACTACCACTGGATCGGCCTCGGCTGGATCCACCCCAACGAACTCAGACGCCAACAACATCAAGCCCGCACCCATCGACCCCCCGACCACCACGACCCCTCCGACCGCGCCCCCTGACAACCCCGCTCCGTCGAGCGGTGCCGCCGAGCGCCCGAGCTAATGTCACGAGCGCGCCCGATCCGCTCGCTGAGATCCGCCGGTCCCTCGCACGACGCGCCGAGGTGCTTCCACCGTCATTCTTTGACAAACTGTCAAACATGGATCCCCTGGACGAGACCGACGCCGTATCCGACACGTCGGCACCGACCGCCTCGTTCACGCTGAACGGGCAGCCGGTCGTGGTTCGTCGCCCGCATCCGCACCTGCTCGCGGCCCTGCGCGAGGAGCTCGACGTCACCTCTCCCAAGGACGGATGCTCGCCATCGGGCCAATGCGGGTGCTGCACGGTGCTGATCGACGGCAAGGCGGTGGTGTCGTGCCAGCAGCCACTCGAGAAGATCGACGGCAGCGAGATCATCACCCTCGAGGGCGTCGACCAGAACGAACGACAGGCGTTTGCCGACGCGTTCGCGGCTTGTGGCGGTCTGCAATGCGGCTTTTGCATCCCCGGCATCGTCATGCGAGCGAAAGCCCAGATCGACAAGAAGGGCGCGTCGCTCACCCGGCAGGGCATGGCGCCTCATCTCGGGGCCCACCTCTGCCGTTGCACCGGGTACGTGAAGATCCTCGACGCGATCGAGGCGGTCGCCCAGGGGACCACTTGCGCCCCGGCATTGTCGAATCAGGTCGGCGGCAGCGGCGCCAAGTACGAAGCCGCCGAGCTCACGCTCGGCGATCGCGGGTACGTCGACGACATCCGGGTGCCCGGCATGTTGCACGCGGCCCTGAGGCTCACCGATCACGCCCGCGCCGACATCACCTCGATCGACACCACCGTTGCCGAACAGGCCGACGGCGTGGTGGCTGCGTTCACCGCGGCCGACATCGCCGGAGCACTGCGCGTCGGCATCATCTACAAGGACTGGCCGGTCATGATCCCCGTCGGAGGCACGACCTCGTGCCCGGGCGATGTGCTGACCGTCGTCGTCGCAGAGACGCGCGAGCAGGCCCGAGCGGCGGCCGAGCTGGTCGAGGTCGGGTATGCCGTCCACACCCCCAACACCGATCCCGTTGCGGCGCTCCGGCCCGACAGTCCGCTGTCGGTGTGGGGAACCGACTCGAACACGCTGTCGGTGAGCGCCTATCAGCGTGGCGACGACGTCGACGGCCTCCTCGACGCAGCTGCATTCACCGTTCGTGAGACCTTCACGACACAACGCATCGAACACGCATTCCTCGAGCCCGAATCGACCCTGGCGGTGCCGTCCGACGATGGCGCCGAACGCACGATGCTGGTGTACTCGGGCGGTCAGGGTGTCTGGGACGACCGCGACGACATCGCCGCAATGTTGGCGATCGACACGTCACGGGTGACCGTCGAGCTGGTCTCGAACGGCGGTGCGTTCGGCGGCAAGGAGGACATGAGCAACCAGGCCCATGCGTCCCTGGCCGCCTGGCTGCTCGGACGGCCTGTCAAATGCACGTTGTCGCGCGAGGAGAGTTTTCGGATCCATGCCAAGCGGCATCCGATCACGCTCGACTACGCGGCGGGTTGCGACTCGGAGGGGCGCCTCACCGCGCTCAAGGTGCGCGCCATCGGTGACTCGGGTGCGTATGCCAGCGTCGGCATGAAGGTGCTCGAACGGGCCGCCGGCCATGCCTGTGGCCCGTACCGGTGGGACGCGATCGATATCGAGGCCACCGCAGTTCGCACCAACAACCTCGTCTGCGGGGCATTCCGCGGGTTCGGCGCCAACCAGGCACAGTTCGCGATGGAGGGTGTGCTCGATCGACTCGCCGAACAGGTCGGTATCTCGGGCTGGGAGATCCGCAAACGCAACGTGATCCGTCCCGGCGACGAGTGGGGGCCGGGCCAGATCATGGACGACGGTGCCGGTGGGGCCGAGGCTGTGCTCGACGAGATCAAGGGTGCCTACGACGAGGCCCGCGCCGCCGGTAAGGCGATCGGTCTCGGGCTCGGCCTCAAGAACTCGGGCCTCGGCAACGGCTTCCGTGAAGTCTGCGGTGCGTTGATCCGGTTCCGCAGCGACACCGATCGGGTCGAGGTTCGACACGGCTTCACCGAGATGGGCCAGGGTGTCCACACCGTTGCGCTGCAGGTGGCAGCCCAAGAGCTCGGCATCGACCCCGACCGCATCGACGTGATCGTCGACACCACGCACGAGCTCGGCTTCGGACAGACCACGGGGTCGCGAGGCACCCTGATGACAGCCGGGTCGGTGCAACTGGCGTGTCGGGCCGCACTCGCAGCCGATTGCGCGCCCGACGTCGACCACACCGCCGAGTACATCGTCGACTGGACCCAGAAGCTGGGCGACCCGGACGTGACCAACCCCACGATCCACTCCTGCTTCAGCTACGCAGCGCAGCTGGCGATCGCCGACCGCGAGACCGGCGCGATCGAGAAGGTGATCGCGGTCCACGATGTGGGCAAGGCGGTGAACCCGATGCTCGTCGAAGGCCAGGTGGAGGGCAGCGTGCACATGGGCCTTGGCTACGCCCTCACCGAGGATTTCCCCACCGACCCCGAGACGGGCTTCCCGACGAACATGACGTTGCGGTCGCTCGGCATCCTGCGGGCCAAGGACGTGCCGGAGATCGAGGTGCGCATCGTCGAGGTGCCCCAGCCCCGTTCGCCCTATGGCATCAAGGGAGTCGGCGAGATCGGGTTGGTCCCCACGGCTCCGGCCGTCGCGGCGGCGATCCGCGAGGCGACCGGTGTCTGGCATACCAGGCTGCCGATGCGTCGCGACACCTGACCCGCCCTGACGAAGCGGCCCCGATCAGCGGTCAGGGTGCAACTCGCACCAACGTTGCTCGATGTCGGACGGAGCAAAGGTCTCGAGACGGTCGTCCTCGACGAGATTGATGTTCGCCAGAGCGATCGCTCGATTGGCCTCGCGAACGAGGACTCGAAGCTCGTCCATCGATTCGGCGCGCCAGAACCGGGCGCGCGCCTTGGATGCCTCGGTCGCTGCGACCTTGCGCCGGTCATGGCTGAGCTCACGCCTCACGAACTGCTCGGCCCACCAACCATCGCCGCGGGGCTGGTCGAGATCGAGTGGCTTGCCCTTCAACGTCGGCGTGTCGAGCTCGCCGCGAGCAGCCGCATTCGCCAGCCGATCTTCGACGAGGCGCTCGACCCAGCTCATGCGAACACGCTAAGTCAACGCAGCGAACGGATCGAGTTGCGCCAGCGCCGCGTCGACGTCGACAGGTTCGCCGACAAGTGAAGCGAGCGGCCCGGCCGGGTCGCCGTACCAGGGGCGGCCGGCACCGAGTTCGTAGATCGCCCCGCACCCCAACTCGTCGACCGGCACCGCACCGGCGACATCGAACGTCAAGGTCCCCGGTGATGCACCTGCGACGCAGTCGTCGACCGAATCGGTCACGCGGACGAAGCCGACCACATCCCCCGGGGCGAGGTCGACGATCGCCGGCACGTCGAAGTCGGTGCGAGGCCTGGTCGTGGCACCGTCGCCGTCGACCCCGGTCAGCTCGCCGAGCACGCAGGAGGCCGGCGAGACGTTGCGCACCAGCATGAAGTTCTCGGTGTCGACGACCTCGAGCTGGTCACACGGGCGTTCGGCGACTTCGTTGGGATAGAACGCCGTCAGCTGCCACCCGCACATCGCGACCGCCGAGGTCGGGATCACGACGTCCTCACCGTGTACGTCGATCTCGGCGAGCCGCACGATCTCCGGGGAGTAGCACTCGCGGCCAGACTGCCCGACCACCAGATCCGCCCACCCACCCGGGTCGAGCCACACATCGGGCTCGATCGCCGGATCGATCTGTGGTGATCCGCTGACGTCGGCCTCGCACCAGACATCACCGATGTTGCGCACCCTGATCACCGCGTCGGCGTAGCCCGCACCGACCAGCACCTGCGCGGTCCAGAACTCGAGATCGCCCAACTCGCACGGGCCGGGGGTAGCGGGCGGCTGCACCGTGTGAGCGGTGATCTGACTCGGAGCGAGGTCGTCCGTCGGCCCCGTGTCGTCCACCGTCGCGATGGGCTCCGCCAAGGGCAAGGTGTCGGAAGGATCACCCGATCCACTGCACCCAGCGATCGCCGTCGCCAGCACACCGGCAACGACCACCCGCGCTCTCGCTCGCCGATCCACGGGCCGAACACTAGAACGCCCCGCCACCACCCGACAGATCGCCAGACGCGACGATGGGACCGCCGAAGCGGTCCCATCGCACGGAATCAGCGGGTCGTCAGCCGAGCCAGGCCTGCCACACGTCCTGGTGTGCGGCAACCCAGTCGGCGGCCACGGCCGCCGGGTCGTCGCCGTCGATCTCGAACGCCGGCAGCATCTCGAGCTGGTCATCGGTCGTGATCGTGAAGGCCTGCAGGAAGGCCAAGACGTCCGGCGCCTTCTCCGCGAGCTTGGCCGAGGCCGCCTTGATCAGCACGTCCTCCGGATAGTCACAGTCGTACCCGCCGTCCTCTGCCGCTGCCGACGCAGTGCACTCGTCGGTGACCGGGGGCAGCTCGACCTTCACCAGGTCGTACTTGGCGACGGCCGCGGTGGGTGTCCACCAGTACATGACGATCGGTTCGTCAGCCGCGACCCGAGCATCGAGTTCGGCGATCGTCGCCGGTTCGGAACCCGAGTACTGAACCTCGAACGGCATGTCGAGGTTGGCGATGATCTGCTCGTCGAACTGCGAGTACGACGGGTCGGTCGCGAGGAATCGACCGAGATCACCCGACTCGGCGGTGGCGAACAGCGCCGCCGACTCGGGCGTGGTGTAACCCTCCCAGGTCGCCAGCTCGGGGTGAGCGTCGATCACGTAGCTGGGGACGAACCAACCGATCCGACCCACCGCGCCGAGCTCACCGAGATGCGTCACGGTACCGGCATCGAAGTAGGCGTTCTCGGCATCGGTGATGCCGGACGGCCAGATCTCGAGGACCGCGTCGAGTGTGCCGTCGGCCATGCCGGTGAACATCGCGTCGTTCTCGTTGACCTCGGTGATCTCCACTGGGTAACCGAGATTGTTCTCGATGATGTTCTTGGCGACCTCGGCGTTGAGGCGCGACGCCGACCACGGATTCACGATCAGCGTGATGGTCGGCTTGGACGAGTCGACCCCTTGGCCACCATCGGACGGCGCGGTGGTGTCCGCGATCGGTGCGACGGTGTCGTCGGTCGAGGCTGCGTCATCGTCGCCTCCGCAGGCCGCGACGCCGAGTGCGGCGAGCACGGCGAGTGCTACGAGTCGTTTCTTCATGTTGTTCCCCCTCTGGCGGCCGACGGCCGATCTGGTATCGCGTACATTACCTG